>CAZWJH010000066.1:0-14103 GCA_964634755.1 uncultured Clostridia bacterium | reverse complement strand
TCTAAAAATCAAAAATTCAACCCGCTCTTTCATTCCTTATAGTTGACTCCTTAATAAAAAATTTTAAACTATTTACCCAAAAAAGTAAATCTTTTGAACTTTAAATCTTCTGTAAACACAAATAAATTTATTTTTTAATAAAAGTTGTGAGAGAAAGCCCATAATGTTAAAATATGCGATGCTTATAGAGTACTTAAACAACAATCCACTTCTTGGAACATTGTTAATCATTTCTATTGGTTATTTTTTGGGAAATTTGAAGATCAGAGGAATTTCCTTTGGGAGCTCTGCTATACTTTTTGTTGGTATTTATGCGGGTTTAAAAGGTGTTCATTTACCTCCCATTCTAAAGATTTTGGGATTATCTTTTTTTATTTATTCTATAGGGCTTCAAGCAGGTCCTAAGTTAAGGTCAATGTTTAACTCTGAAAACCTTAAGCTTGAATTTGCAGCCTTTTTAATAGTAATGTTTGGTGCTGTATTAACTATTTTTAGTGTTGTTGCTTTGAATCTTGATAAAAATATAGCAATCGGGATTTTTGCTGGTGCCTTAACAAGTACTCCAGGATTAGCAGCAGCTTATGAAGCCACTGGTTCTAATTTGACTTCCATTGGCTATGGTGTTGCATATCCGTTTGGTGTTATTGGTGTTATTTTGTTTTTAAAAATTGTTCAATTAATTTACTCGGAGAAAATAAGGGAATCGGAAGAAGTTGAGAAAAAGGAGGAAGCTCTAAAAAAAAGTAGTATTACTTATAAACAGATTTTAGTAAAGAATCCCAGTGTTTTAAAAAAGCCTCTTAAAGATTTGAAAATAATAGAATCTTTTAATTGTGTTGTATCAAGAGTAATTAAGAATGAAAGAGTTATAATTCCTACTAAGGATACCTATTTTGATAAGGGTGATGTAGTGAGAGTTGTGGGAGCTTTGGAAAATATTGAAAGAGTGGCTATATTTCTTGGTGAGTTAATTGAGTATGATATCCCTGAGAGTGATTTGACTGTAATGAGATTTGTTATAACAAATAAGAAGATAATAGGTAAGACTATAAGAGAGTTAAGATTAAAGTGTTCATTTAATGCAAATATAACGAGAATTACAAGAGCTGGTTTTGATATACCGGCAAGAGGAGATCTGAAATTTGAATGGGGTGATAGAGTTACAGTTGTGGGAGAGAAAAATTCCAAGGATTATTTCAGAACTCTTTTTGGAGATGATGTTAAGAAAGTTAATGAAGCAAATGTATTTTCTATTATTTTGGGACTTACTCTTGGGATTTTAATAGGTATGGTTCCAGTTTCCTTTGGCTCTGTTTTTTCATTTAAACTTGGAATAACAGGTGGCGTTTTAATTTCAAGTCTCCTTCTTTCAAATATAGGTAAATTGGGCCCCGTTTTATGGAGAGCTCCATCGAATATAATAACTTTTATAAGAGAGTTGGGATTAATCTTTTTTTTAACATCTGTTGGATGCTCTGCTGGCGATAAGATAGTGGATGTTTTAAAAGCCCAGGGAATTGGAATTCTGCTTTGGGGGGCAGTTATAACTCTTCTACCTATGGCCTTGGTTTTTTATTTATCTTTAGTATTTTTTAAAATTGATATAGTTAAAGTGTTAGGATTGATTCCTGCTGGTATGACATCTACTCCCGGTTTCGCGATAGCTACATCAATAACCGAGTCAGAAACCCCTTCTACAATTTATGCCACTGTGTATCCGATTGCAATGCTTTCGATGATAATTTTTGCTAAAATTCTTGCCGTAGTTTTATGAGTTTCATGTTGACAATTTTATTTTATTAAAATAATATTTTTATGATGAAAGCGATGAAAATTAAGTTTGTTTTATTAATAATAGTAATAATGATTTTTTCCCTTTTTTGCGGTTATCATTTGAGAGGAACAGGTAGTTCTCTTCCTGTCTATATTCAAAAAATTTATATCCCTGAATTTAAAAACAAAACTTCAAGAATAGAGCTCGGTAAAATTATTACAGAAGAGGTTATATCCGCTTTTGTCAGCAGAGGAAATTTTATTTTATCAAAATCTGAGGAAGATGCGGACGCTGTTTTGAGAGGGGAAATAGTTAGTTTTTCTGTTGTGCCGGTTAGTATTGAAGAGACAGGTAGTACGCGGTATAAAGTAAAAGTAAGAGTTAAGATGGAATTAATAGATCTAAAGGAAAATAAAGTTCTTTATAAAAATCCTTCCTTTTACTATGAAGATGAGTATGACACAATAGAAGGTGGTGATTTTCTTTCTATGGAAACTGAAACAATTAAAAAGATAGCGGAGGAAATGTCTGTATCTCTTATCAATACTATTTTAGAGGGTTTTTAGTTGATAGGAAATTGGACGGATTTTTTTAAAATAGAACCTAAAAAAGCGGGATTATATCTTTTTATTGGAAAGGAAGAATTTTTGGTAAATAAAATAATAGAAAATATAAAATCCCAAAATAAAGGGAAAATTTCGGTTGAGAATTATTTTTTAACAAAACAGAAGGAACTTTTGGATCTTTTAGGAAAAGCGATGGAGAGATCTATTTTTAATTCAAGAATTAAGATTATAAAAGCAGAACTTTCGAGAGACTTTGGAATGAGAAGAGGTGCTAAAGAGTTTATATCTTTTATTCCCAAAATCCCTAATTATTTAATTCTCTACGGAAAAAACTTTAATAGTAGAAGTAAATTTGTGAAGTTTGCTCTTGATAATTCCATCCCCGTTTTTTATGTATATCCTCTGAAAGAATCAGAAAAATTTTCTTATGTTCAAAGTCTCTTAAAAGAGCATGGTATTGAATCAGATAGGAATATTACAGCTAAGATTTTAAAGTACGGTCCCTCGGAACTTTTCCTTTTAGAATCTGAAATAAGAAAACTTTCTCTTTTTTCTGAGAAAGGAGGAATTACTGAAGAAGATGTGGAGCTTGTTTTTTCATTGAAAAAAGAAGAAAGGATAGAAAACTTTTTGGAAGTGATTGATACTCCTGCAAGTAAAATTGTTTTAAAAAAACTTTTACATGATCAATATGATCCTATCTATGTTTGGACTTCTATTATTAATTTTTTCATAACTCTCTTTTGGCTTTCTTCCTATAAGAAAGAAAGAGAGTCGGATAAAATTATCTCTAACAAACTGGGTATTTACCTTTCTAAATTGTCTTTTTATAATTTTCATACTGCAAAATATGAAAAAATTATAAGTGATATTATTAAAACACTTTATTCTATTGAGAAGGATTTTAAGTATAGTTCGAAAGATAAAGCTTTTCTTATTGAGTCTTTTATTGATTATTTAATTCAAATAAACGGAGGTAGTAATGCGTAAAAAATCTGTTCTTTTTTTCACAGTTTTTGTTTTTGTTAGTGCGATTGCTTTTCCATGTACCAATTTTTTGATTAGTAAAGGAGCAACAAAAGATGGCTCCACTATGATTACTTATGTAGCAGATTCACATACCCTTTACGGTGAACTCTATTTTACTCCAGCGGGTGTTCATCCTGAAGGTGAAATGATTGATATTTACGAATGGGATACAGGGAAATATTTAGGTAAAATAAAACAAGTAGAAAGAACATACAAAGTTGTGGGAAATATGAATGAGTTTCAGGTATCTATAGGTGAAACTACTTATGGCGGAAGAAAGGAACTTCATAGTAAAATAGGGGTGCTTGATTATGGAAGTCTTATTTATATAACCTTACAAAGAGCAAGAACGGCAAGGGAAGCTATAAAAATTATGGGGAAACTTGTTGAAGAATATGGATATATTAGTGAAGGGGAGACATTTTCAATTGCTGATCCAAAGGAAGTATGGATTATGGATATGATCGGGAAAGGCAAAGAAAAAGGGGCTGTATGGGTTGCAAGAAGAGTTCCCGATGGTTATATCTCAGCTCATGCCAATCAAGCCCGTATCAGAAAATTTCCTTTACACGATCCCAAAAATTGCCTTTATTCAAAGGATGTGATCTCCTTTGCGAGAAAGATGGGATATTTTAAAGGTAAGAATGAAGATTTTAGTTTTGTGGATGCTTACGCTCCTCCCGATTTTGGAGGACTAAGGTTTTGCGAAGCAAGAGTCTGGAGCTTTTTTAGAAGAGTTGCTCCTTCTAAAAATATGGACAAATATCTTGATTATGTAAGGGGAAATCCTAAAGCTGAACCTTTACCTTTATGGATAAAACCTGATAAAAAATTAACCATTCAAGATTTGATGAGCTTTATGAGAGATCACTTTGAGGGAACGGAATTTGATTTAAGCAAAGGAGTTGGTGCAGGTCCTTACAAGCTTCCTTATAGATGGCGTCCCCTTGTATGGAAATACAATGGGAAAAAATATTTTAATGAAAGGGCAACATCCACCCAGCAAACAGGTTTTTCATTTATCGCTCAAGCAAGAGATTATTTGCCCAATCCAATAGGGGGAATCTTATGGTTTGGTGTGGACGATACTTTTAGTACCGTATATGTGCCTATGTACTGCGGAATTAATAAGGTTCCTTATAATTATGCTGTTGGTACGGGTGACTTTTATCATTTTAGCTGGGATTCTGCCTGGTGGGTGTTTAACTTTGTTTCTAATTTTGCTTATTTGAGATATTCGGATATGATAAAAGATATTCAAGTTGTTCAGAGATATTTTGAGGATGGATTTGTTGAGAAAATCCCAAAAATTGACAGAGTTGCTCTCTATTTTTACAAAAAAGCTCCTGCTCTTGCAGAGGAGTATCTTACAAAATTCTCTGAGGAGCAAGCTTCGAGTGTTGTGAAAAGATGGAAAAAGCTTTTAATAGAACTTCTTGTGAAATATCTTGATGGAAATATGAAAGATGAGAAAGGAAGGGTAAAACATCCCGGTTATCCTAAATCATGGTATGAGAGAATAGTGAAAGAAAGTGGTAGTAAATTCCTTATGCCTGAGAAAAAGAAAAAGGATTAAAAGTAAATAAAGGGAAGTACCGTATTGCGAGTATGATGATATTTTGTTATTATAATAATTACAAGTTTGAAGGAGAGAAATATGAAGGTTAAAGCTAAGGTAATGGATCAAAGAAAAATTTCTTCAACTCTGAAGAGATTAGCTATGGAAGTAATAGAAAGAAATCGTGATTTAAATAATACTGCTATTGTGGGAATAAGGACAAGAGGTGTTATTATAGGAGAAAGAATTTTGAAATTAATTGAAAAACTTGAAGGAGTGAAGCTTAACTTCGGGATTTTAGATATAACTTTATATAGAGATGATCTGTCCACTATAGGTCCTAATCCGGTTGTTAAAGGAACGGAGATAGATTTTGATGTTACAGGTAAGGATATAATACTTGTTGATGATGTCCTTTTCTCTGGTAGAACCGTAAGAGCTGCTCTTGACTCAATTATTGATTTTGGAAGACCAAATACTATTCAACTTCTTGTCCTGATTGATAGAGGTCACAGAGAACTCCCTATTCATGCGGATTATGTGGGTAAAACATTACCTACTTCTAAGAGAGAAATTGTGGAAGTAAGATTAAAAGAGATAGATGGTTCTGATGAAGTTTTAATAGTTGAAGAGGAGGGTTTTTAAATGTTTAAAAGAAAACACCTTCTTGGTATAGAAGGTCTTACAAGGGATGAGATAGATCACATCCTTGATACAGCTCAGAGTATGGTTGAAGTTTCCAAAAGAAGTGTTAAAAAGGTTCCTGCTTTAAGGGGAAAGACAGTGGTTAATCTTTTCTTTGAACCGAGTACAAGAACAAGAATTTCTTTTGAATTAGCAGCAAAAAGACTATCTGCAGATTTGATAAACTTTTCCGGAAGCTCGTCAAGTTTAGTTAAAGGCGAGTCATTCAGAGATACGGTTCTGAATCTTGAAGCTATGCATCCTGATATTTTTGTAGTAAGACACTCACAATCAGGTTCTCCTTATTATTTAACTACATTTTCAAAGTCTTCTGTTGTTAATGCCGGAGATGGAGCCCATGAACATCCAACACAGGCATTGCTCGATGCTCTTACAATAAGACAGCACAAGGGGGGGCTAGATAATTTGAAAATTACGATTGTGGGTGATATTCTTCACAGCAGAGTTGCAAGATCAAATATTTTCCTTTTTTCGCAGTATAATACAAAGGTGGTTTTAGCAGGCCCGCCGCCTCTTGTACCTCCTGAGTTTAAAAATCTTGGTGTTGAAATTGAGTATGATCTTGATAAAGCAGTTGAAGGGGCGGATGTTGTTGTGATGCTAAGGATACAGAGAGAAAGACAGACCGGGAGCTATTTCCCTTCATTAAGAGAATATAGAAAGTATTTTCAGCTTACGACGGAAAGATTGAAAAGGGCTGATAAAGATGCTATTATAATGCATCCCGGTCCCATTAACAGGGGTATTGAGTTAATGAAAGATATTGCAGATTCAGATAGATCTGTCATTCTAAATCAGGTAAGTAATGGAATAGCTGTGAGAATGGCTGTTTTGTATTTAATTTCCGGAGGTTCCAATGAACTTAATAATTAAAAACGGTAGAGTTGTGGATCCTTCCCAAAACATAGATGAAAAACTTGATATTATTGTTGAGAATGGAAAAATTTCGAAGATTGGTAAGAAGCTGAAAGCTGATGGTTATAAAGAGATAGAGGCAAAGGGTTTAATTGTATTTCCGGGTTTTATTGATATGCATACGCATTTAAGGGAACCCGGATATGAGTATAAGGAGGATATAAAGAGTGGTTCGGAAGCAGCGGCAGCCGGAGGAATAACTTCAGTTGCATGTATGGCTAATACAGATCCTATTAATGACAATGAAGGTGTAACATCTTATATCATAGAGAAAGCAAAGGATGTTACAAAAGTAAATGTTTTCCCTATTGGTGCTGTTAGCAAAGGTATGAAGGGGGAAGAGTTGGTTGAAATGGGATATATCGCAGAAGCTGGTGCTGTTGGATTTTCAGATGATGGTTATCCTGTTAGATCTTCCTTAGTTTTAAGGAGAGCTTTGGAATATCAGAAGATAGTAAATAAAATTATTATTGAGCATGCAGAAGATCTTGAACTTTCAGAAAATGGAGTAGCAAATGAAAGCCCTTTGACTTATAAATTGGGTTTAAAAGGAATTCCTTCTGCTTCTGAAACTGTTATTATAGCAAGGGACATAGAAATATTAAGACAAGTCGGAGGAAAAATTCACTTTGCTCATGTATCTTCTGTCTGGAGTGTTGAATTGATTGAAAATGCAAAAAGGAATGGACTTAATGTTACTGCTGAAGTTACTCCCCATCATCTTCTTTTAAATGAATCTTATGTTGAAACATTTTCTCCTCTTTATAAAATGAAACCTCCGTTAAGATCAGAAGAAGATAGAGTGGCTTTGGTGGAAGGATTGAAGAAAGGGGTTATTGATGTTATTGCTACTGATCATGCACCCCATACCGAAGATGAGAAAGAACTTGAATTTGGTTTTGCTCCTTTCGGAGTGGTAGGTCTGGAAACAGTAGTGGGACTTATTTTTGATAGAATAGTTATGTCAGGAATTATCAGTATGCAGAGATTTGCTGAAGTAATGTCAAAGAACCCCGCCAAAATTCTCGGATTGAATAATAAAGGTAGTTTGGAAGTGGGAAAAGACGCGGATATAACGATAATAGATCCTGAAAAGAAAGTTGTGATAGATCCTAATAAATTTAAGAGTAAAGCAAAAAACACTCCTTTTATAGGGTGGGAAGTTAAAGGATGGCCTGTTTATACTATTGTTGGAGGGGAGATAGTTATGGGCATTGACAAATAATTTTGTATAATGTAATTTTAAGTATTAGAGAGTGGAGGTTTGAATGAGAAGAAAAGGTTTTACTTTAATTGAAATGGTTGTTGTTTTGGCAGTGGTATCGATTTTAGTTGCTATTTTAGTACCAACTATAGCAAGGCATATAAAGGAAGCAAAAATAACAAGAGCGGAAAATGAAGAGTTGGTTATAGCTTCTGCTATATTAAGCCTTTATAAGGATGTAGGAAGATGGCCATGCACAAATGCGGATGGACCTTCCGGAGGGGTTAACAGAGTTTTATCAGGGGATGTTGGAGATTATGTACCTACGGCATCAGATGCAGCTTATACCGGAAGTTCTCGCTGGGGTTCTTATACTCCTACTAAACAGCTACATGATTATCTTTATTACAATAACCCTGATAATGATACTGGTTCTTTAAATCAAAATGAAAATAATCAGGATTATCCTACAACAGGTGAATATAGATGGAAGGGACCTTATCTCGACAAAAGAGCAAATCTTGATCCCTGGGGAGCGCAGTATGTTATAAGTGCAAGGTATTTTCCCGGTAATTCTTTAACAACTGTTTCTCAAAGAGCTGGACATAGAGTGTTAATTCTTTCCTCCGGAATAAATCAAGTATGGGAAACTCCATTTGCTGATTCTGTAAATAGAAATACATCTCCCGATGATAATGTCGGTGGTGATGATATAGGCTTTGTTATTTATACAAATGATTAATTAATAAAGGAGGCAAAGAATGAAAGGAAAAAAAGGTTTTACCTTAATAGAAATGGTTGTGGTGTTAGCTGTTGTAGCTATCCTTGCTGCAATTTTAACTCCAACAGTAGCGAGAAATATTAAGGCAAGTAAAGTTACAAGAACTACCAATGAAGTGCAAGTTATAGCTGCTGCGGTTGCTTCTCTCTATAAAGATACTGGTTATTGGCCATATACGAATGCTAATGGTCCTTCTGGTGGAGTAGATAGAGTTTTGGCAAATCCTTCTACTGTTCCAACAGGAGCGGAACCTGGAGCGGGTACTAATGCTGCTTATTGGGGTACTTATGGTGTGACAAAGCCGCTATACGATTATCTTTATTATAATAACCCTGATGATGATTCAGGAGCAAGTGCTCAAAATCAATCCGGACAGGATTATCCTATATCAGGTGAGTATCGTTGGAGAGGCCCCTATCTTGATGAAAGAGTAATTGATGATGCATGGGGAAGATCCTATGTGATAAATGCAAGATATTTCCCCGGTAATCCCAGATTCAGCGATACTACAAGACCACACAGAGTCTATGTATTATCTGCGGGACCTAACCACCTATGGGCAACTCCTTATTCTGATGCCGTACATAGAAATACCACGCCTGATGACTCAATAATGGGTGATGATATAGGGAAAGCAATAGCTCAAACAGATAGCTAATTTATAATTGTAATAGCGAAAGAGAATAATTTAAATCAGAGGAAATAGCGTCATATAGTTTTTGTCTATTGGAAAATTTCTTGATTTCCCTTATATAATCAATAAAAAATATTTCAATAGTGTGCTCGTAAATATTCTCTGAGAAATTGATAATATAAGTTTCAATTTTTCTCTCCTTACCTTCAAAGGTCAGATTTGGTCCCACATGGGTCAGAGAATTATAATATTTATTATTTATAAGAGTTTTTGTTATATAAACTCCGTCCGGGAGGAGAAAGTCATCAGGATATTTTATATTTGCAGTAGGAAATTTAATTATCTTGCCTCTTCTATCTCCTCTTATGACATCGCCTTTTACCGAATAAAATCCACCTAACATTATTCTTGCCCTTTGCAAATTTCCCTCTTGGAGATATTTTCTTATAAGGCTTGAACTAACTTTTTCATTCATGAATTTTATTACCTTTACTCCCTTAACATAGATGTTTTTCTTTTTCCCGAAAGATTTTAAATATTTTATATCTCCTTTTCTATCCTTTCCAAATCTGAATTCTTCCCCTACTATTATTGCTTTTATTTTATGCCTTTTGGTTAAAAAATCTAAAAATTCTTTAGGTGAAAAATTCACTATCTCTTGAAATGGTAAAACATTTACTTCCGAGATTCCTACTTTTTTTATTAAAGAGATTCTTTCATTAAGGGGTTGAATTAATTTTAATTTTTTCCCGAAGAAAGTTTGTGGGTGAGGCCAAAAAGTAATTGCAACAGTTTCTCTTTTTTCAATTTTAGCCTTTCTTGTTGTTGTTAATAGGATTTTTCTATGACCAACATGTAAACCATCAAAATTCCCTATGGCTATGATTTTACCTTTTTTCAATATTGTTACCTTTGTACTTTTTTGAAATTTCAGATGTGAAATTCTTTTCAATATTATATTTAATACTTATGAATTGATTATTTTCTTTAAATTTTAATGGATAAAAGGGATCTTTTTTTATGAATAGAGTAAAGATTAAGGATATTATTTCTACCACAAAAACAAGAATAACAACTATGTCTTTTATCATTGATAGAAAAGAAACTTTTTCTTCTTTTTCTTCTTCAAATGGTTCCTCTTTATTAAAAATCTTTTTATCTACTTTTTTTATGATTCCCTTTTTATGCAGATTGTAGAGGCCTTTATAAATTTCAAACTCAGAAAGATTGATTTTTTCTATAAGGGTGTTTACATCTCTTTCTCCATCAATAAATTTCAGAATTTCATATTCATTTTTCGTCAAATATAGTGTTTTATCTGATATTTTCTCATCTTCTGTTTCATCTAATAATTTAATTTTTTTTGTGATTTTTTTTCTTTCAAATACAATTGAAGGATCTGGAATTATTTCTTTTATTAAAGGCATTTCATCAAGGATTTGCATTGATTCCATTAAAAGTCTGTCAACAGACAATGGTTCAAACCATTCTCTATCCCAATCTACGATATCTTTCTTTTGAAATTTGTATTCCCCCTCTTTCCAATTCATAATACTTATTACTATTTGGGAAGCCTGATCTCTTAAAGCTTTTTTTAGCTCATCTTTTGATATTATATTTAGTCCTAAAAGTATTTCTCCCAATTTTTTCCCTGTTTTACTCTGAATCTGCAAAGATTTTTTTAAAGTTTCTTGAGATATATTACCTCTTTTTAAAAGTGTTTCTCCCAATCTATGTTCAAGTTTTCTCGGGAATGTTTCAACACTTACTATAAGTCCCTTTTCAAAGTAAATTGTTACAAAATTGTCTTTGTGTTTTATAACAAGAATACCTGTACTTTTATTTTGACCAAGCATTTGTAAAAGTTCAACTATTGAAAAATCTTTAATAGTTCCTTCTAAAGCCATTCTTTTTTCTCCACAAAATAACTAATTATATTTGTAATTATGTAAAACAATAAAGCTAACCAAAGAAATATTGTGTTAAAACTTAATATATTACTTGCTTTTAGTACTATCAAATCAACATTTAAAGTAAAAAAGAGAACAAGAGAAAAGAAAGTAAAAAAGCTCAGAATAAAGTAAAGATAGCTTAATTCTCTGTAGATTAAATCTATTCCCGGAAACAGTATTGAAAGAATAAGAATTTTTTTTGTCATTTTAAGATTATTTTCTTCTATTTCTTTGTATTTGATTTTTCTTGTTTCGCTGAGAAAGGGCTCCCTTATTATAAAAAGATTAAAGCATTCTTCGCAGTATCTATCATTTACTGAGTTTCTATTCTTTTTTGTAGGTTTGCCGCAAGAAGCACATCTGATACTTGAGCCGATGGATCGAAAAATTATTTTTAATAAAATTAAAAGGACGAAAAAAATTAAGAGGCCTAAGAAAATAGGATGGAAAAGCATTTCTTTTGAGAAGTTAAAATTCACATAAGGGAAAATGTTTATGTTTAAAGGATCGTTTTTTGTAATGATATCTCCTTCTCTCTTAATACCTGCCTTTTGTGCAATTAATGCATACTTTTGAGCCAAATCCGGTTGATTTATTTTAAAGAGAAGTACTGATACATTAAAATTTAAGTACGGATCATTTGGGGCAAATTGTAAAGCTTTGAAATACATATCTTTTGCTTTTGAAAAGAACCCCACTTTATAATATATGTTCCCTAAGTAAAAATACTTTAGTTTATTATATTTTTCGCTCTCTTTTACTTTCTCTAAAACTCTTTTTGAATCGAAAAGTAAGTTGTCATTATAATATCTTATTGCAATTGTAAGAAATAATTGAGGATCCGGATCTTTTTCCAATTCCTTTTCTATCTTTAATAGTTCCTGGTCAGTGTATTTTCCTTCCTTTATTTTTATAATTGCTTTATAATTTTTGTTATAAGAAGCTGTTTGAATAATGTTTGTATATAAAAGAGCTATAAAAGAGAATAAAAACAGGAAAACATAGAGGAAAAGAAGCTTTTTTTCTTTTTTCTGTAAATAGAAAAAAATAACAGCTCCTATCCCGAATGGGATGTAAAAAGCACCGGTAACAAATACGGTTGAAATTAAAGCAAAAACTACTAATGATATGTATTGAACGATTTTCAGATTTAAATTTAAATCATTTAATAGTACTTCAAAGTTATAGGAATATTTAAATAATAAAAATACGACAAAGCTTAAAAATAATCCCCAAAATATTGATTTTGCTAATGGCGAGAGTATGAGAATGTTGTCATCACTATAAATGAATAGTTTTAAGGCAACAAAGGCATTTTTAATCCCTTTTAAAATATTTAAGCTTTTCAACTCTATTTTGCTTAAATCATCAAAGATTTTCCAATTGTTTTCGTATTTTGATAATGTGTAAAGGTAATTTTTCCCAGCATCTAAATTACCATTTTTAATTGTTTGAAGTGAGTAATTCCATATTAGGGATACTATTTCTTCTCTCTTGTTGTATTGGTATGGTTCTTTAAAGAACTCGTTTATCACCTTATTAGCTTCTTCTACTCTATTTTTTGTGGCGAGGGAATAGAATTTAAACCAGTATTTTGAGTATTCTTTCTTGATAGAAAAAGCATCAGAAAAATTAGCTGTTAAAAAAACAAGAATTATAAATAAAAAAATGTGCCTTATTTTGCTCATTTTATTATATTTTTCCTTTTTAAATATTCGGTTTTTAATTGTGTTATTGTAGAATAAAGTAAACTTTCTTCTTCTTTTGTAAGATTTCCTTTGGTTTTTTCTTTGAGAAAATCGAGGAGATCAATAAGATTTTTAGCTTCATCCAAATTTTCTGATAATTCTCCTGTCAAAGGATCTTCTTTTAATCCCATTTTAACAAGTGCCTGGGTATAAAATGGGACAATTATAGTAGAAAGTTCAACTCTTAAAACACCTTTATTTTCCATCCCACAACCTCAGTAAAATTAAATATAACATTTTTTCCCTTTTTTTTCAATTACTCTTTTTATTAATTAATTATATCTTAATAATTCTTTTAAATTGGCATATATTTAACAAAATAATTGTAATTTTGTTTGGGAGGTGGGTAATGTCTTGTGAATGTATAAGTGCCTGTCCATTTTTTAATGACAGAATGGCCAATATGCCGGCAATGGCCTCAATTTACAAGAAAAAATATTGTGAAGGAAACTTTGAAGAATGTGCTCGATGGATTGTTTTCTAAGACTCGGGAAAGCTGCATTCACTTTGTACTTATTTTCTAATCAAAGAGGACGAGTTTCAAAGTTAATTCAGAGGAAATGATGTATTATTATATAAGGTAAAAAAAATTAAGTTTAAAAAATGTATTGACATTGGAAAAAGGGGGTTGTATAATACCTCATCATTTAATTTGATCTTTTAAATTTAATTAAAAAAATAAAAAAAGGTCGGAAAAAAGTATTGACATTTTGATTTTAGATTGATATAATACTTCTGCTTTTTTAAATTCTTTCCGGTGGAAAGGATTAAAGTTCTTTGAAAACTGGACAGAGTGATAAAAACCTTGCAATAGCAGGTTCAAACTTGATGTGATTTTTGAAGTCTTCGGACTTCATATAAACTTACGGAGAGTTTGATCCTGGCTCAGAGCGAACGCTGGCGGCGTGCCTAACACATGCAAGTCGAACGGCAGCAGGCCGGAACTTCGGTTCTGGTGCTGGCGAGTGGCAAACGGGTGAGTAACGCGTGGGTAACCTACCTTCGGGTGGGGAATAACTCCGGGAAACCGGGGCTAATACCGCATAACATCCCGTTCTCTCATGAGAATGGGATCAAAGGGGGCTTCGGCTTTCGCCTGAAGATGGGCCCGCGTTCTATCAGCTTGTTGGTGAGGTAATGGCTCACCAAGGCTTCGACGGATAGCCGGCCTGAGAGGGTGGTCGGCCACACTGGGACTGAGACACGGCCCAGACTCCTACGGGAGGCAGCAGTGGGG
>CAZWJH010000065.1:0-14115 GCA_964634755.1 uncultured Clostridia bacterium | reverse complement strand
TATATTTTATTAACATAAAATATAATAAACTAATTTATCGTAGGAGGAAAAATGAAGACAAAAAGTTTAATTGCTCTTTTTATAATCTTTTTGTTTATGGGCTTTAGTGTGGGAGATTTAAAGATTATTCATAATGGTAAAAGGTTAAAATCTTTTAATGAGATGATTGCTTTACTTGAAAATGTTAATGTGGTTTTTGTAGGAGAGCAACATACCGATCCCAAAGCTCACTTTGTGGAACTTGAGCTTTTGAAGAAACTGTATGCTAAGAAAAGGGGGAAAATAATCCTGTCTCTTGAAATGTTTGAGAGAGATGTCCAGAGTATTTTAAACCAGTATCTTGAAGGGAAAATATCCGAAGAAGAATTTTTGAAAAACTCTCGTCCTTGGAAAAATTATCCAACAGATTATAAGCCAATGATTGAATTCGCTAAAGAGAAAGGCATAAAAGTAATAGCTTCAAATGTACCACGAAGATATGCCGCAATGGTAGCAAGAAATGGTTTAGCTGTTTTAAACAATCTTAAACCAGCGGAAAGGAGACTTATAGCAAAAACAATATATTTTGATTATCCTCAGTACAGAAAGCTTTTCTATAAAACTATGGAAGCTATGGGTGGCCCTATGGGGAAACATGGAGCCTTTAAATTTAAAGAAAAATTTTACAAAGCTCAATGTGTGAAAGATTCAACAATGGCAGAGAGTATTTATAGAGAGATGAAAAAGAACCCTGGATTTTTAATACTTCACATTAATGGTTCTTTTCATTCTGATTATAAGTTAGGGACTGCTGGTGTCTTGAAAACTCTTTTTCCAGAGGTAAAAATAGCCAATGTTAAGGTTTTACCTTCGGATGAAGAAAAATTGGAAAATAAAATAGCAGATTTTATCGTATATTGAATTAAAGGAGGTATCGTGAGAAGAACATTTTATGCTTTAACTCTCTTTTTATTATCATCTGTTCTTGTATTTTCAGGAGGATTTTCTCTAAATGAAGGTGGAGCAAGAGCAGTTGGTATGGGAGAGTCTTTTGTTGCTGTAGCAGATGATCTTTCAGCTCTTTTTTACAATCCCGGTGGAGCAGCTTTTTTTGAGGGATCAGGTGTTTTGGTGGGAGGATTTATGATTTTTCCCTCAGTAGAGTTTGATGGCGCAAATCCATATCCGGGAGAAGGCGTAAAGGAGACAGCTGTATCTCAGACTTTTCTTATTCCCAATTTATATTTTGGAAAAAAGTTTGGAAAAAGAATTTTCCTTGGTGTAGGTATTAGTGTCCCCTTTGGACTTGGCGTGAAATGGGATGAAAAATGGTCAGGAAGGTATATTGCTACTAACACAGAGGTTCAAACAGTGGATTTAACTCCAACATTAGGACTTAAACTTTCTAAAAATATTGGAGTTGCTGTATCTTTGATTTACAGAAATTCCAAACTTTATAATGATCAGATCATCCCTTTTGTAAATCCTTTGAATTTTGCAGTTATTGATGTTGCAAAGCTTCATCTTGAATCTGATATGAGTCATGGAATTGGTTATAGAATTGGTACTCTTTTAAAGTTTGATAAATTTAACTTTGGATTTTCTTATTCAGGAAAGATGACAATTGATTATCAGGGGGATGCTGAGTTTAAACTTATATCAACAGGGAATCCTCTTTTGGATGCTTCGATAGCTACAAAGTTCCCTTCAAAAGCCACCGGAAAAACAAGTCTTGTTTTCCCTTCTCTTTTTAGTGCTGGCTTTTCAACTACCGTTTTTGAAGGATTCTTGTTTACTGCTTCTGTTGATTATATGAAATGGAGTCAGTATAATGAGTTGAAGATAGAATTTGAGGATTATCCTCTATTCTCCAAAACCGTCATCAAACATTATAAGGATACCTATACCTTTAGGTTTGGTGTTGAAAAGAATATTTCTGATAAATTCACAGTAAGAGCAGGATATTATTATGATCAAGGAGCTCCTGAAGCAGTGAGTTTAGGACCGGATTTACCAGATTCTGATAAACATGGGATTACATTTGGTGTAAGTTATAAAATGGGAAAAATAATTGTAGATTTTGGAAATTCTATTGTTCTGTTTAAAGATGCTTCAACAAACGGAGAGAATGAAGATAATTTCAACGGGACTTACAAAAGTTATGCTTTTATTTCAGGGATTAACTTGAGGTTTAATTTTTAAGAGGTAGAAGATGAAAAAAAGAGTATTATTATCTTTATTAATCATTTTATTTGTTGGTTTTTTGTTCAGTGGAGATTATAAAACAGATCTTACCAAATATGTGGCAATAGGAGATTCTTTGACGGCAGGCTATCAAAGTGGAGGACTTGTTGCTGATTATCAAGCATTTTCCTTCCCAAACATAATTGCAAAACAATTGGGAATTAGCGATTTTGAACAACCTCTTATCTCTTCCCCAGGAATCCCCCCTTTAATGCAGCTTGTTAACCTTAATCCGATAACTTTTACGACAGCTTCCACTTATGGTTCTCCTCTGAATCTTTCGCTGCCGAGAGCTTATGATAATTTAGGTATTCCGGGAGCAACTCTTTACACTGCTTTTTATCCGACTTATGATTCGGAAACAAATCCTTTTTATAACATAATTTTGAGGAAATTAGGAAATGCTCTCCAACAGGCTCTTAGCTTAAATCCAAAATTAATTACTTTTTGGCTTGGAAACAATGAGGTTTTGGGAGCGGTCGGAGCAGGAAAGGTTGTGTTGGGAGTTACCATATTTCCTCCTGATACCTATGCACAATTGCTTGATCAGGCATTAGCCATGCTTAAAACATCCGAAGCTAAAATCGCAATAGCCAATATTCCAAATGTTACCCAAATACCATTTGTAACAGCTCTCTCTATATACATTACAAATCCTCAAACAAATGAACCTGTAATAGGGCCTGATGGAAAACCTATTACCTACATTGGACCCGAGGGACCTATGACAGAGGGATGGTATATAACATTAAATGGGCTGACATATATTCTGCAAGGTTATGGTATCCCTGTTGCTTTAGGTGGTAATGGACAGCCTTTGCCGGACGAGGTGACTTTGAGCCCGGAAGAGGTTTCTCAACTTAACTCTTATGTAGAGCAATACAATACAATAATCTCTGATGCAGCTAAAAAATATAATGCTGCGCTTGTTGACATTAATGCTCTGTTTGATGATATCTACGAAAATGGTTTTAAAATAGGTGGTGTAACTTTTACTCTTGATTATCTTACCGGTGGGCTTTTTTCGTATGATGGGGTTCATCCAAGTTCATTAGGGTATGCTATTGTTGCCAATGAGTTTATTAAGATAATTAATGAGACATTTGACTATGATATACCTTTTTACTCCTACAAAGAACTCTTTGATTACGGAAACGGAGGAAAATAAATATTAAATGGGAGAGAGGTTTTCCTCTCTCCCATTTAATCTAAACTTTTTGAGCATAAGCATTTATATCAAAGTAGCCATGTCCCGAGAGATTGAATAAGATAATTTTTTCTGAATTTTCCTTTTTTGCAGCCAAAGCCTCGTCAATAGCAGCTTTAATGGCATGAGCTGATTCAGGAGCAGGTAAGATTCCCTCTGTTTTTAAGAAAATAGAGGCTGCTTCGAAAACTTCTGATTGTTCGTAAGCTTTTGCTTCAATTATTCCAATTTTTGTAAGATGACTTACAAGAGAAGCCATTCCGTGATACCTTAACCCCTCCTGCGTGAATTGGCGGTGGGACAAAATCCTTTCCAAGTGAGTGCATGTAAAGAAGAGGTGTTAATCCGGCTGAATCCCCAAAATCGTATTTTAATTCTCCTTTTGTAATTGTAGGACAGACCTTCGGTTCCACAGCAACAAATCTTGTTTTCTTACCGCCTTTTAGCATTTTTCCTATAAAAGGGAAAGAAAGCCCCGCAAAATTAGAACCTCCTCCTACACATCCTATTACTATGTCCGGTTCTATACCGTTTTTCTTTAATTGGCTTACCGCCTCTTGCCCTGTAATACTTTGATGTAATAGAACAGCATCAAGAACAGAGCCAAGAGAGTATTTTGTCTTAGAGTCTGAAAATGCAAGTTCAACAGCTTCTGAGATTGCTATCCCGAGGCTACCGGGATGATTCGGGTTTTTTCTGTAACATCTTTTCCCTGCTTCGGTGAGATTGCTTGGGCTTTCTACAACATTACCTCCGAAACTTTCAATTAAAATTTTTCTTCCCGGTTTTTGTCTGTAACTTATCCTAACCGTAAAAAACTTTAATATCAATCCCAAAAATTGAACCTGCTTGAGAGAGTGCTGAGCCCCATTGACCAGCTCCTGTTTCAGTTGTAAGTGTTTTAACACCTTCTTTTGATGCTAAATATGCTTGCATCAGCGCTGTGTTGCTTTTATGACTTCCCGTTGGACTTACCCCTTCAAATTTGTAAAAAATGTGAGCAGGAGTATTAAGATAATCTTTTAAAAATTTTGCATAAGCAAGAGGAGTTGGTCTATAAACAGAATATGCATTTAAGACTTCCTCAGGAATTTTTATAAATTTTTTATTCGTAAGCTCTTGTTCGATGAATCCTTCAGGAAAAAGAAGTAAAAGATCTTCTGGTTTTAGTGGTTCTTTTGTTATTGGATGAAGCGGAGGTTTCGGGAGTTCCGAAAGGTCCGCCTTTATATTGTAAAAATTTTTAGGTATATATTTTTTATTCCTTTTTAAAAATCTTTTCATTATTCTCCTCCTTAAAGATATTTTAATTTTGAAATTTAATAGAATGCAGACTTGGGGTTTATGACTCTTCGCGGGCGGAGAACTCCGCCCACCACCAAAAAGTATTAACTATTATTCCGAAAACAGCATCAACTGGATACATATGTTAAATGATAGATAATTAAGAAAAAAAGTCAATTTATTTGTAATTCTTTTTGTATATTTCATACATTATGATTGATGCTGAAACAGAGACATTCAGAGAATCGGATTTTCCAGTTGTGGGAATTTTAATCCAAAAATCCCCTGTTTCCTCTATTTCTTGGGAAATTCCTTTACTTTCATTGCCAACAACAAAAATAGAAGGAAACTCTAAGTTAATGGAATCTATTCTTTTACCTATTTTTGAAGAAGTTAGATAAACCTTAAATCCCTTTTCTTTCAAAGATAAGAGCTCCTCTTTTAGCTCTAAATTTTCTTTTACCGACTGTATCATAACTGTTCCCATACTCCCCCTTATCACCTTGGGATTATAAATGGATGCCGAACCTTTTGAAAGGAGGACTTTTGACACATTAAAATTAAGAGCCGATCTTATGATTGTTCCGACATTTCCCGGATCTTGAATTCTTTCAAGTGCGAAATAATACTCAGCTTTTTTTGGCTTAATACTTTTACTATCTCTCTTCTTAAAAAGAGCTATAATCCCGGGATTGGCTTTCACCTGTTTGAGCTTTTTTATTCTTTTTTCCGAAATGATAAATATTTTATCCTCTATAATGTCAGAAGAGGTTAATAGGGAGGAAAAGGATTCCGCTATTTTTTCTGTTATAAGTATGATAAGTGGTTTTAGTTTATAATCAACAGCTATTTCAAGTGTTTTAATATCTTCTATTAAGAATAATTTTTCTCTTTTTAACTTTTTTATCTTTTCATATATCTCTTCTATTTTTTCTTTTGAAACAGGTTTGTATTTCATCAATGTTTAAAGTGTCTTATGCCGGTTAAAAACATATTAATGGAAAGCTCTTTTGCTCTTTGGATAACCTCTTTGTCTCTTATGGAACCACCCGGTTGAATAATATTCTTTATTCCATATTCTGCCGCTATTTCTATAGAGTCCGGGAAAGGGAAAAATGCTGATGAAGCTAATGTAGCATCTTTTAACTTTTCTTTATCCTCAATTCTACTTATAGCAAATTTCAGAGCATCCACCCTTGATGTAGAGCCAGTTCCCATTGTAATAAGTTTTTGATTCTTCACTATGCAAATTGCATTTGATTTTAAGTGTTTTACTATTTTAAATGAAAACTCAAGATCCTTTTCAACTGAAGTGTCAACTTTTTCTCCACTCACCTGCTCATACTTTTTCTCATCTTTCCATAAAACCATGTCCTCTTCTTGAACAAGAAAGCCGCCATCAAGCATTGAAATATTAAACTTTCTTTTTGGAAATTTTTTCTGCTTTAAAACTCTTAGATTTTTCTTTTTTCTAAAAACTTCAAGAGCCTCCTTTTCAAAATCAGGTGCTATTACAATTTCAAAAAAACTTTTTATAATTTCTTCTGCTGTCTCCTTATCTACTTTTACTGAAAACCCTATAATTCCGCCAAAAGCTGAGATTGGATCCCCCTCCAAAGCTTTTAAAAATGCCTCTTTAGGAGAGCTTCTGACTGCTGCTCCACAGGAATTATTGTGTTTTGTTATTGCACAAAATACATCATCTTTAAACTCTTCAACAAGACTCATTGTTTCAAAAAAATCCTTTATATTATTGTATGATAATTTTTTCCCCTGAATTTGCTCAATCTCTTGAATGTATGATTCTGGTGGAGTATAAAAAAGTGCTCCTTTTTGGTGTGGGTTTTCTCCGTATCTTAACTCTTGAAGCTTTCTTCCTCCTAATACAAAAATCTCTTTTTCAACAGGAGAAGATTCATTAAGATAATTGAAAATTAAAGAATCATAATAGGATGTGGATAAAAATGCCTTTGTTGCAAGTTCTCTTCTGAACTCTATATTTAATTGGCCTTGATTTTTTTCGTACTCTTTCATAAATTTATCATAATCATTAGGGTCAGTTATTATAATTATGTTTTTAAAATTTTTAGCAGCTGCTCTTACCATTGAAGGTCCGCCAATATCAATATTTTCAAGCATTTCATCCAAATCAAGATTATCTTCAATTACCTTTTCAAAGGGATAGAAATTTACTACAACAACTTCAATATTTGGGATATCATGTTTTTCCCCCTCCTCTTCATCCTTTCCTTTTCTTTTCAAAATTCCACCGAATATTTTCGGGTGCAGTGTTTTCACTCTTCCGTCAAAGATTTCCGGAAATTTAGTAATTTCACTTATTCTTATAATATTTACTCCTTTTTCTTCTAAAAATTTGGCTGTTCCCCCTGTTGATAGAATCGTATAGCCCTTTTTTACCAAAAAAGAGGCAAGTTTATCAATGCCCTTTTTGTCATAAACTGAAAGAATTGCATATTTGTTCATTTTCTCTTTCTCCTAAGCTTTATTATATCATATCTCTATTTCTAAATGACTTGAGCTTGTTTTTTTTTAGTTTTCATATTATACTAACCACAGGAAGGGTAAAATATGAACTTAGAGCTGATAAATTTGATTAAGAAAATTTTGAAAGAGAATTTAAGCGGGGTGTTAGTCGGGGAAAAAAGTGGAATTCGAAGGGAATTATTTGTTGAAAATGAGGTTATTGTTTTTTCAAAAAGCACAGCAGAGCAGGAGCATCTTGGAAATATTCTTTATTCTTTGAATATAATAGATGATGAGCAATATAAAAGTCTTCACTCCTATATTGAAAAGGCAAGGATTAGCAGAGAAAAACTCGGAAAAAAATTGGTTCAGGAGGGCATAATAAATGCTTCTCAATTGTTTACTGCATTAAAGTATCAACTAAAAAAAGTTTCTTTGGCAATGATTTATGAAGAGGATTTAAAATATAGCTTTTTAAAAAGGAAGGTAAAAATTCCTCCGGACTCGAGATTGAATGTTCCTTTAGTTGAAGTTTTGTTAGAGGCTATTGAATATGGGGATATTAATAACAAAGTTAAGTCCATTTTTAATGGTCAAATTCGCAAATTAGAAGGGAAGAATAGGTTTGAGTTTTTACTTTCTATGAAAGAAAAAAAACTCCTTGCTTTTTTGGAGGAGCCAAAAGAGTTGGAAGAAATAACTAATGAATTTGGTAGTGATTTTTTTAGATCACTTTTTAAACTTTATACCTTTGACTTTATTGATGTTCTTGGAGAAGGAAGAGAAAATATGGAAGAAAAAGATGAAGATATTTCTGAAATGGAATTATCGGAAGAATTTTTAGAGGAGTTGGAAAATATTTATTTATTAGCTGAAAATAAGGAGTATTCTAAAATCCTTCCGAAAGATCCAAAGGAGAGGAAAAGGAAATTTTTGGAATTGGTAAAAAAATTCCATCCTGATAGATTACCGACCGGCACTCCTCTCGAAATTAAAGAAAAAGCAGAAATCGTTTTTGATGCAATAAATAAAGCAAGTGATATAAAACCTGAGTCTGATGAAGAAGATGAAAAAAAAGTAGATCAAGAAAAACTGGTCAGACAAACGATAATGAGAGCTAAAATCTTATTTAAACAACAAGCATATCAGCAGGCAGTTTCATTATTAGAGAGTGTGATTAAATATGTAAATACTAAAAATTATGAAGCTTACTTTGTCCTTGCTCTGGGACAGTCCAAAATAGATCAGTACAAGAAAGCAGCGGAAGAGAATTTTCTTAAGGCAATATCTTTAAATCAATGGTCTTCAGAACCATATTATTATCTTGCAAAATTATATGAAAAGGAAGGCCTTAAAAGTAGAGCGGTCTCAGTGCTTGAAAAGGCAATTCAAAAATTTCCCAATGATGAGAAAATAAGCAATCTTTACAAAGAACTTACTTCTCAAGGAAAAGGTTTATTTTCCTTTTTAAAAAAATAGAATTCTCTATTTATATTTAGCTTGAATTTTTTTTAAGATAATTAGAGCATCAGAAGCTGATAGAAATCTTTTTTCTTTGCTTTTTTCTATACACTTTGAAATAAAATCTGAAAACTCATGGGGAACATCATCCCTTATCTCTGAAATTTTTGGTGGGGTAGCAAATAGGTGTTGATTTGCCACATCATCCCCTCTGAAAGGAGGATAGCCGATAATCAAATGAAAGAGACTTATTCCTGCTGAATAAATATCTGTTCTGTGATCTACAGGATTTCCTTTTATTTGTTCGGGAGACATGTAGGTAGGCGTTCCAGCAATAATGTTTTCCTCTTTATTTCTTTCTGTGATTAAAACAGCAAGCCCGAAATCCATGATTTTTATTTGTTTGTCTTTAGTGAGCATTATGTTTTGAGGTTTTATATCACGATGGATTATATTCTTTTTATGCGCATAATCAAGAGCTCTGAAAAGATTTATCGCAACAAACATTGTTTGCCTCAAGCTAAGCCTTTTTTTCCTTTTTAAATACTTGATGAAATTGGTTCCCTCGACATACTCCATTGATATAAAAGGTTCACCTTTTAACATTCCGACATCGTATACTGTAATAATATTGGGATGATTCATTTTTGCCGATAATCTTGCTTCTGAATAAAATCTATCAATACTTCTTTCATTTCTAAAAATACTTTTCTTTAATACCTTTAAAGCTACTATTCTTTTGAGCAGATTGTCCTCAGCTTTATAAACTATGCCCATTCCACCTTCGCCAATTTTGTCAATAATTCTGTATCTTCCTTCTCCCTCTTTTGAAGATGTCATAATTTCAAATTCTTTTTTTTCCGAAAGAGCTTTGTAAGCACCATCTAATAGTTTCTTAGTATCTTTGTAATCAAAATTTACTACTTGAATAGACTTGTAAATTTCAATAGCTTTTTCATAAAAACCTGAATTGTGGTAACCTCTGGCAAGGGTGTAAAAATGATCTATTGTTTCAGGACTAATTTTTTTATTTTCCAAATATTTTTCAAGAGTACTTATTACCAAGTCATATTTTCCACTTGCGAGAAAAATTTTTGTTATGTAAAGAATGGCAGAATTATAATTTGGACTATTCATATCAACTTTCTGGAAAGCCGCTATTGCCTCTTTTGCATTGCCTGCATCATAAAAGGCTAATCCCGCACTGTAAAAGTTTTGTGCTAATAAAAATTCTTCTCCCGCTCTTCTTAATTCTCCGAGTTCCCTGTAGAGAGTTCCGGCTTTTTCATGTTCTCCTCCGAGGGAAAATAGCTCTGCAGCTTCTTTTTTCTTTCCTATTCTAAGATAATTTTCAGCCGCTGAAGTATAACTTTCATTTTTTCTGAAGGCTTCAGCGGCTTTTTCGTATTCCCTTTCCCACTCATATAATTCAGCTGCTCTACCATAATCGCCTGCTTTAAAATAATAGTTCGCAGCTTCTAAATTCTCTCCTTTTTCATAGTAGTAATCTGCATACATTAAATTAGCTTTTAATTCATTGTTTGCTTTCATATAAATATCTGCTGCAACTTTAAAATCATGATTTAATTCATAAAGCTCAGCTGCCTTCTCGAGCATTCCATTCTCCTCACATATTTTTGCTGCTTTCCCGTAAATTCCTTCTTCTTCTAATATTTCAATAGCCTTTTCCGGATCTCCTGCCTTTAAAAATAAGTCAGCAGCAAGATGAAGATATTTTAGAACCTCCTCATTTATCTCCACAGAGGTAAATCTTGTCTCATTCATATGTTTATACCATTGAAGATATGCTTCCGCTGCTTTTTTGTACTTTCCTAATTTTTCATACGCTTTTCCGATGTAATTGTGATAGCCAAAGTTTTTGAAAATTTTAATAGCAGAATCATAGTCCCCTACTTCAAAATAGAGATCTGCAGCTTCTTCAAATTCCTGATTTTTTTCAAGAAGTTTTGCAGCTTCAGCCATTGCACCTATTTCTTTGTAAAGTCTGACAGCATCTCTTAAATAATCTCCTTTTTCGTAAAATAAAGCAGCTTTCCTTTTCATCCCTATCTTTTCGTAAAGTTTCCCTAAATCATACCAGTTTTGTCCCTGTTCATAACAGGTAATAGCTTGGGTAAATTCTCCTATTTCCTCAAAAATCTTTCCAGCTTCATAAAAGTTGTTCATCTTTAATAATTTTTTTGCTTTTGACTTGAGCATAGATTTTTTGAAAAATTGTTCAAAAAAGGTGTTTAAAAAGGATTTCTCTAATGTTTCGGAAACTTTTATAGATAAGAAAAGAGAATGGACAAATTTTACAAAAAGCAGAACAACTATAAATATTCCTGCTAATTTAATGTAATAATACAAATTATCCGGCATACTCCTTTGAAAATTCTATTTTTTTCATTAAATACTCCCAATAAGAGTCAACATCTTCCTGAATCCTCTTTACCTCTTCCTCTGTCAGATGTTTGAATCTCCCTTGTAGCTTTAAGTATTCAAAAACCGGTTTGGGTTTATTGACTTTTACAGTCAAAGTATACTTTACACCATTTTCAATTTCGATCAAAGGAAATGCTCTTGTTTGGACAGCTAATTTTGCAACTCTTATCGTATCATCCGGTTTTGTTTTCCATCCCGGAGGACAAGGTGAAAAAACATGAATAAACTTTGTACCTTTCATTGAGGCTGCTTTCTGGAATTTTCTAATAAAGTCTTCAGGGTATGCAATGTTTACATTTGCGACATATGGGATTCTATGGGCAGCCATAATTTCAATAATATCCTTTTTAGGTAATTTTTTAAAGTGTTTAACGGGAGTTGTTGTTGTCCAAGCTCCGTAAGGTGTTGCTCCGCTCCTTTGAATTCCTGTGTTCATATAGGCTTCATTATCATAGCAAACATATATTATATCTTCATTTCTCTCTGCTGCACCGGAAAGGGCTTGAAACCCTATATCAAAAGTTCCTCCATCTCCAGCCCATGCTACCACTGTTGTATCCTCTTTTCCTAAAACTTTCATTGCAGCTCTTATTCCTGATGCAGTGGAAGCAGCTGTTTCGAATGCCATATGAAGCAAAGGAACTCCGACCGAGGAATATGGAAAGGGTCCATCTATAACACTCCAGCAGCAAGCAGGGATATCAAAGATAACCTTTCTTCCCAAAGCTTTTAAAGCATATCTCATTGCCAGAGAAGCTCCGCATCCCTGACATGCGAGATTTCCCGGTCTCATTATCTCTTCTGCCGGTATTGATAATCTTATTTTTCTTTTCTTTTTTTCTATCATTTTTTCACCCCCATCCAGATAACTTCTTCCTCTGGTTTTTCTTTTTCAATTCCATAATTGGCAATCTCTTTAATTAGCTCAGGAGTAACATCTCTTCCTCCCAAGCCTGCAACAAAACCAAAGATAGGTATTTTTAACTCGCTATTATATAAGGAACCTTTAACCTCATCGAAAAATATTCCTGTTTTACCAAAGGAAATATTTCTGTCAATTACAAAAATTTTCTTTTTGTCCTTTAATGTTTCATAAATTTCTTCTGATGGAAATGGTCTGAATGTTCTCACTCTTAAATTCCCTATTTTTATTCCTTTTTCTCTTAACTCATTTACAACGATATTTGTTGTCTTTGCTATTGTTGCGGAAGTTATAAAGACATACTCAGCATCTTCAACTTTGTAAGGGGTAAGATTCTGATAATATCTTCCTGTAATTTCTCCATACTCTTTTCCAACCTCATTTATTACTTTTTTTGCTTCCATCATTGCCAATTGATGGTTGTATTGGAATTCCATATAAATGTTCGGGGCTGTTAAGCCACCAAAAGCATGGGGATCTTCAGGATCAAGTTTGATTTTCGGATTATAAGGAGGTAGAAATTTATCTACTTTATCCTGATCCGGAATCTCCACCGGTTCATAGGTATGAGAAAGAACAAAGGCATCAAGAACAACCATTAAAGGTAATGATACCTTTTCAGCTACTTTGTATCCTATTATAATACTATCAAGAACTTCCTGGTTATCCGCTGCATATATTTGAATCCAGCCAGTATCTCTTTGAGAAAGCGAATCATTTTGATCTGTCCAGATTGTCCAACCCGGTGATATTGCTCTATTAATGTTTGCCATTACTATCGGAAGCCTTGCTCTTGAAGCCCAATGTAAAACTTCATGCATAAGAAGAAGTCCCTGAGATGAAGTTGCTGTGAAAGCTCTTGCACCTGCTGCAGAAGCTCCTATACAGGCAGCCATTGCTGAATGCTCTGATTCTACCTTGATAAATTCCGCATCAAGTTCTCCATTTGCAACTATCTCAGACAGAAGCTCGACAACTTGTGTTTGCGGTGTGATAGGATACGCAGCAATTACTTGAACTCTTGATAAGGTAGCACCATACGATATTGCGTGATTTCCCATTAATACTTTTTTCATTTTCCTTCCTCCTCAAAGGCAATACATTTTACAGGGCACTCTTCAACACAGATTCCGCATCCTTTACAGAAGTAATAATTAATTTTAGGCCTATCATTTTCAATATAAATTGCAGGTTCTGGGCAAAATTTCCAGCATATCATACAGTCAATACATCTGTCATAGTCTATTTCAGGCCTTAAATTTCTCCATGATCCCGTATAATTATGAGTCATGTCTCCCAAAGAAGTGGGAGTTAACGGGATTTCTTTAACTGACTTAAATTCAATCTTTTTTCCCGGTTTAAACATTTTTACTCTCCTTTAATTAAACTTTCATATGCTTCTTTTGCAGCAGCTATGTTTTCCTCAATTTTTACTGGTACACCATCTTTTATAGCTTCTACAAGATCATCCATAGTAGCAACAGGGATAGCTTTAATAACAGCTCCTAAAATAGCAGTGTTTACAATGGGTGATGCTTTTGATCCAAGTCTGTACTTAATAGCAATTCTTTTTGCATCAACTGTCATCACGCGGTAGTTTCCTTCAACTTTGAATTCTGAGGGGGGAAGTTCTGAATTAATTAGAATAATACCATTATCCTTTAATCCTTCGGTAATATTGATTGATTCTATAAGAGTTGGGTCTAAAACAATAACATGATCCGGTGTGTAAATTTTACTTTTCAGGAGGATGGGTTTGTCATCTATCCTTACAAATGCAAAAACAGGAGCACCTCTTCTTTCAACTCCAAACTCAGGGAAAGCTTGGACAAATTTTCCTCCCTTCATTACTGCATCCGCTAAGATTTTGGAAGCAACGACAGAACCCTGTCCTCCTCTTCCGTGCAATCTTAATTCTAACATTATACCTCCTCACTATTATTTTTTATTAATTTAATACTCTCAGACAGGACAAACAAATGAAAAATAACAGAGCCTTTCATTTAAAATGCTATCAAAAATAAGAGAAAATATCAAGGTAGTTTCTTATTGTAATTTAAATAATAATACCTTCAGCTTTTAAACCTGT
>CAZWJH010000064.1:4007-14477 GCA_964634755.1 uncultured Clostridia bacterium | reverse complement strand
AAAAGCTGAACAAACTTTGGAGTGGGAGAGGTAAAGCTCTCTAACATTTTAAGTGTTTGAGTGTTTTGTCTTATCAAACCTTCGGTTGAAATCATCTCTGTGAAAAGTGCTCCCACATAGCCAATACTATCAATCAGTTTTCTAAAAGGTAAATCCGTAAGTCCTGCGAGGGGAGAGGTAAAATATGGGTATTTTATTTTTAATTTTCCTATGTAAAGCAATCTTTTCACTTTAAAAGAGTGTTTTATTGAGTTTTAAAAGCACCTTTCCTAGTAGAAGAGCTATCAAGAAACCGCTTATTATTCCTGAGAATATGCAATTTTTTATGATAATGGCATGGAGAAATGAAAAAATCATAAAGAAAATTAAGATAAAGCCTAATTTATCATTTTTCTCCTGAGAAAAGTAGAAAAAGGTAAAAATGGTGAAACAAAGTGGGAAAAATTCTTTAAGTCCATAATTAAAATTAATGAATGAATTGATTTTTGTCAAAAGAAAGTATAGAAGCAAAGAAGTTAAAATAAAAATTGCAAAAATTGAGGTTCTCTTTTTCCCATAAAGAACACCTAAAATAAAGAAAAAAACAGCTAAAAGTGAATATCTGCTTATTAATGTTGAAGAAGCGCTCTTTAAGTAAGGAGCAGAAGAGAGAAATTTCCCTATTACTTTACTTATGGCAAATTCCGATTGGAAACTAAAAAATTTTGTCGGAATGAAAAAAAGGAAAATAAGATATGTAATGAAAACTAAAAGTATTAGTAAAAGCGCAACTCTCTTTTTTTTCATAGATCAAAATAGAATGCAAACTCTGCAGGATTTGGGAAAAGACTCAGCTCTCTGAATTCTTTGTATCTCTCATTTATAAATTTATCAATCAGAGCCTTTTCAAAAACATTGTCTCTTAAAAGGTATGAGTTGTCTTTTTTTAGGTTTTCAAGTACTTTAAAGGGATCAGCTTCTATTTCTTTAAATTTTTTCTTTGTGTGTTTATCAGCCGGTCCGTATCCTTTTTTTACAGGATCTATTTTGTTAAGAATTCCGTCAACTCCTGCCATCAACATTGCCGAAAGAGCTAAGTACGGATTGGCCGTCGCATCAGATGTCCTAAATTCAATTCTTGTTTCTTGAGGATTGTTTACATATCCGGGAATTCTAATTGCAGAATTTCTATTGCCAACTCCGAAGTTTATTCCCGTTGGAGCTTCAAAACCGGGCACAAGCCTTTTGTACGAGTTTATCGATGGATTTGTAATTGCAATTAAAGAGTTTATATGATAAAGGATTCCTCCGATATAATAGTGAGCTGTTTGATTCAAATTCCCGTATTCTCCCTCTTTGTAAAATGCATTTTTATTACTTTTCATTAAAAATTGATGAACATGCCAGCCATTACCCGCCTGGTTTTTCAGAGGTTTTGGCATAAAGGTAATTTTAAGCTCATTTTCAGCGGCAAGGTTTTTTAGAATGTATTTTATAATAATAGCATCGTCCGCTGCTTTTAAAAGGGTTTCAAATTTTGTCTCAATTTCCTGTTGTCCCCAGATACCAACTTCATGATGATGATATTTTACATCCACACCGAGAGATTCCATGATTGCTACTGCTTCATCCCTAAACCAGTAGTACAAATCTTCCGGAGGTGCTATATGATAAGATTTGAAATTTGACTCTTCAAGCGAATCTATTTCAATATAAGAATTTCCGTCTTCAGTACTGAATTGGGCGTTATTAAAGATAAAAAATTCGTATTCCGGTCCCCACAGAGAATAATCAGCTATTTTGTATTTTTTTAAAATTTTTTCCGCTTTCTCAGCTATGTACCTCGGGTCTCCTTCATATCGTGTCCTCTTTTTATCAGCATAATGAACAGTCGTAAGAAAGTTCAAGGTTTTTGCTTCCCTGAAGGGATCAATAAAATAATTATTTAAATCAGGAATAAGCACCATATCACTGCTCTCCGTTGGGGCAAAACCATAGGAAGAAGCGTCAAAGCCAACTCCGTTTTTCACTAATTCCTCTGAAAACATTTTTGAAGGAAGTGTCAAAAGGTGAATTCTTCCTCTGATGTCAACCGAAAGAAGAGCTATATTGGTTATCTCCTCTTCACTAATAATTTTCTTGACTTCTTCAAAATTATTCATAATTCATAACCTCCTCTTCTCCATTTAAAACTCTTAAAGCTCCTTCATTCAAAGCCTGAAGTTCATCCTCTCCGGCATAAATTTTTATTTCATTGGTTAGATGTGAAATTCTGTTTTTTATAAGATTAACAAAATATTCATTATGTGCCATTCCCCCTGTGAATATTATTGCATCCACTTTTCCTTTTAGTACAGTTGACATAGCTCCTATTTCTTTTGCTATTTGATATGCCATAGCTTCAACTACCTCTTTTGCCTTCTCGTCTCCACTGTTTACCATTTCCATTACTTTTGAAAAATCTTTTGTCCCGAGATACGAGTAAACTCCCCCTTGTCTGAAAAGCATGTTTATCACATCTTTTAAGGTGTACTTTCCGCTGAAACATAGTTTTGCTAATTTTACGCAGGGAACCGAACCTGACCTTTCAGGAGAAAAGGCTCCCTCTTCCATTGAATTTGTTACATCTATCATCTGTCCCTCAGTATGGGCTGACACAGAAATTCCGCTTCCAAGATGGGCAACTATTAAGTTGAGTTTATTATAATTTTTACCAATTTCCTTTGCATATCTTTTTGCAACAGCCTTTGTATTTAGAGCGTGAGATAGGGATTCTCTTTCAAGACCTTTAAGTCCTGAATAATATGCTAACTTTCCATACTCATCAACGGATACCGGATCTACTATAAAAGCGGGGATATTTAATTCTGCGGTTATTTCATAAGCGATTAATGCTCCCAAGTTTGAGGCATGTTCTCCCCTTTTTGCCTCTTCCAGATCTTTAAGCATTTTTTCATTTACTCTGTATGTACCGCTTTTTAAAGGCTTCAAAAGCCCCCCTCTTCCGACAACAGAAGATAGCTTTTTTATATCAAAGTTTTTCTCTTTTATGAAATTGAGAATAACATTTTTTCTGAAATTCTTTTGTGATGCAATTGAATCAAATCTGGAAATTTCTTCATCGTTATGTCTTAAAGTTTCTTTGAATAAAAGCTTTTCATTTTCAAAGATAGCTGTTTTTGTAGAAGTTGAACCAGGGTTTATGATGAGATTGTAAAATATTGCCATAGCCACCTCCTAAAGGGATAAATTATATTATAGATAAAAGAGTTTAACAAGTATTTCTTTAAGCTGGCGCTTTTTTAATTTGAAATAAGAAAAAATTATGGTATAATATCCGACTTTCAAAGGAGGAATTTGAAATGGCTAATTATAAGAATGCGGAAAAAGCTTTAAGACAATCTCAGAGAAGAAGAATGTATAATAAGAGAAATATCTCAATGATGAGAACCTATATAAAAAAATTAAGAAAGAAAATAGAAGAGAGAGTTGCTGAGGAAGAGCTAAAAGATATGCTGAGAAAAACTGTTGCTATAATAGATAGAACAGTGAAAAAAGGTGTTATTAAGGAAAATACAGGAAACAGATATAAATCAAGACTAAGTATTCAGGTTAACAGAGCTATTTCAGAGACTAAAAAATAATTAATCTCGGTTAGTGGAGGGGAGAAAGTATACCTATTGGGGCTTTTTGTTTTTTGTGTTCATCTATATAATTGTTCTTGTTTCAATTTTATTTGAAATAAAATCTTTTTATGTGATTTTAACTTTTTCTATCCCTTTAATCTTTTATGCTTTTCTTTTCAAATCCAAAAAGAATGCAGGCTTTTTTATACTTTTGGTTATTTTTATTGGCATAGGGTTTTATTTTTATGTGAAAAGTGAAAAACAATCGTATGAAAGGGCTAAAAGTGGCTATGAAAGAATCCTTAGACTTGGTAAGTACAGAGAGATAGAGGGTACGATTGTTTCGGATCCGGAAAAGTATAAATATAACAGGGTCAGATTTGAGTTAAAAAATTCAGATAAAAGATATCCCGAAATAAAAGGTTATATTTTAAATGTTTATGTGAATACCAAAAAATTTCCCCATTTTTACAGAGGAGAGAGGGTAAGGTTATATGGGAAACTGTATCCTCTCTCTGATTATTCAAACTTTCATAAAAATTTTCTAAATTATTATAATTTTTCAAAAAAGATTATTGGGAGTATATATGTAAAAAGCGATGGATTAATAGAAAAAGAGAGAGTTAATAATCCTGTTTTTTATTATCTTTCCAAATACAAATTAATGTTTTCAAAATTTGTTTCAGGTGTTAAAGTGGATGAAAGTAAAAATCTTTCAATAATTAAGGCTATTACCATAGGAGAGAGAAAATCTATTCCTGAGGATTTAAAATTTTTGTGGAAAGAGGCAGGTATTTATCATCTTCTTGCAATCTCAGGAGCTCACATTGGGATAATAAGTTTTCTTTTATTTTATCTTTTCCATTTTGTCGGTATTTCCAAAAGGAATATTTATAAAATTCAAATAATTCTGATTTTTCTTTTTATGCTTTTTATTGGGAATAACCCACCGGTTATAAGAGCTTCTTTTATGATTTTACTTTTTTTTATAGGAAAACTTTTATGGAGGGATACAGATCTTCTTCACATTGTATCTATTTCGGGTGTTATTTATCTTGTTTTTTCTCCTCTTTCGGCTGTTAATATTGGATTTATCCTTACTTACTTTATTACCATTTCACTAATTCTTACTCTCAGAAAAATGAAGGGAGTTTTTGATGTTTCAACCAAGGTGGAGCAGTCTTTTTACATCATTCTTCTTGCATTTTTAGTCTCTTTTCCTCTAAACCTGTATTTTTTCAATTATGTTTCTTTTGGGTCCGTAATTTTAAACTTTTTATCAATGATTATAATTCCTGCTACCCTCTTTTTTTCAATAAGCTCACTTTTAATATTTGGGATTATTCCTTCTGCCGGAGGCTTTTTGATTGAGATTTCATATTATCTCATATTGGTTCTAAATTATTTAAGTGAAACAATAGGAAAACCTCTTTCATTGAGAAGTCTGACACCTCCTTTTTGGTTAGTTTTCTTATATATAATTCTATTCTTTCTTCTGTTTTTTGTGAAGAAGAAGAGGGGAATAATAGCTTTGTTATGGTTTCTCTCCTTTTTTTCTTTAAATTTTTATCCTGAGAAAAGTATTAGAAAACCGGTTGTTTATTTTCTTGATGTTGAAGAGGGGGATGCCTCTTATGTGGAGATACCATTAAATTATAAGGTATTAGTTGATTGTGGAGGGAGCTATAAGAAAGATAATTTCATAGGAGAATATATTGTTTCTTCTTTTTTGTTTAAAAGTAGAGTTAGAACGATTGATGCGATATTTATCTCCCATTTTCACCCTGATCACTATTATGGTTGTTTGAGGGTTATTAAAAATTTTAAGGTAAAGAAGTTGTACTATTATAATACTGTTGAAGGGAAAAATCTTAATGAACTCATTGATATGGCAAAAGAGGAAGGTGTGAAGATTGTGAAATTGAACTATGGGGATAAAATTAGGATAGGAGAGGCTGACTTTAGGGTGATTCATCCTAAAAAAGAAATAATCAAAAGAATAACTAATAATGATTCAATGGTTTTGAAGCTTAAATTAAAAAATTATAAGATACTTTATACAGGGGATATAGAAAAGGAAGCTGAGAAAGAAATTGTTGAGCGGGAGAAAAACTTAAATTCTTATGTCTTAAAAATTGCTCACCATGGAAGCAGGACATCTTCCACCATTAAATTTTTAAAAGCAGTTTCTCCTCGAATTGCTGTTATTTCGGTGGGAAGGGGAAACAGATATAATTTCCCTTCAAAATTCACTTTGGAAAAGTTGAAAGGAATGGGGGTAATTGTTTTGAGAACAGATAAAGATGGAGCAATAAAGCTTCTATTGTTAAAAGATAAACTTAGAACAATTATATCCAGAAGATAAACTTAAAAATCTTAAAAACCTATTGACATTTGATTTTAATTCTGGTATATTAAAACACGAGGTTTAAAGATGCCGATATATGAATATAAATGCAGTGAATGTGGGTATGAGTTTGAGGAGATTCAGAAGTTTAGTGATCTTCCGATAGCAGTTTGCCCCAAATGTGGAGGTAAAGTTTATAAAAAAATAAGTGCGCCTGCATTCAAATTTAAGGGTTCTGGATGGTATGTAACGGATTATTCAAAGAAAATCTATAAAGAGGCACCTGAGAAAAAAGAGGATAAAAAAGAACTTAAAAAAGAAAAAAATAAAACAAAATCCGGAGAAACAAGGGCTGTTTCTTCGGCTAACACTTGACCCCTTACCCCCCTTGATCAAATAAATAGCCCACTTCAAACGGCCCCCTGGAAACAGGGGGCTCCCGCCTTTTATAAGGAAATTTTAGGAGATTAAAGTTGTTTTTCTCCCCTCTTTTATACTCCTGAAAGGATAATTTTTGAAAAGTCTTGATGTTATTGCTTTCATACTATATGTAGTATGATCTTAAAAAAAAATACAAAATATTGTATTTTTTCCCTTGACATTCTCCTGTTTTTTTTTTATATTATTAAATCACAAGGAGGAAAAAATGGATTTTAACGAAAGAATGATTCAAAAGAGAGATGGTCGCTATGCAGCGTTTGATGAAACAAAAATTTTTAATGCACTTTATAAGGCGTTTAGGGCGGTAGGGAAAAAGGATGAAAATGTAGTCCTTTATATTTCAAAGGAGGTTGTTAAAAGGTTAGAGGACAGATTCTTTAATTATGGGATAGTTCCCAATGTTGAAGAAATTCAGGATATTGTCGAGAGTGTCTTGATTGAAAAGAATGAGGCTTCCGTTGCAAAAGCTTACATTCTTTATAGGGAAAAAAGATCAGAGCTCAGGGACATAAGGCAGAATTTTCTTGATGGTATTAAAGTAATTGATGAATATTTAAGTATGCGGGATTGGAGAGTTAAGGAAAACTCCAACATGTCTTACTCTCTTCAAGGACTTAATCTTCACATTTCTTCCACCCTTGTCGCCAAGTACTGGTTGAGAAAGCTTTATCCCCTTGAGGTAAGAATGGTGCATCAGGAAGGAGATTTCCATATTCACGATCTTGGTATACTCGGACCTTATTGTGTGGGATGGGATCTTGAAGATCTTTTGAAAGTGGGTTTTACCGGAGCAAGAGGTAAGGTAGAGTCAAAACCAGCTAAACACTTCAGAACAGCTCTTGGTCAAATAGTTAACTTTTTTTACACTCTTCAGGGAGAGGCAGCCGGAGCTCAGGCTTTTTCAAATTTTGACACACTTTTGGCTCCGTTTATAAGGTATGATGGATTGTCATATAAAGATGTTAAGCAGGCGATGCAGGAATTTGTCTTTAATGTAAATGTTCCCACAAGAGCTGGATTTCAGACTCCGTTTACAAACATAACAATGGATCTTGTTCCTCCTTCAACTTTGAAGGACAAAGCTGTTGTGATAGGGGGAAAGGAGATGCCCGAAACTTACGGAGAGTTTCAGGAAGAGATGGATATGATAAATTCCGCATTTGCAGAGGTTATGATGGAAGGAGATGCCAAAGGCAGAATTTTTACATTTCCTATTCCTACTTATAATATCTCAAAGGATTTTGAGTGGGAAAATGATAACTTAAGACCGCTGTGGGAAATGACTGCTAAATACGGAATTCCATATTTTGCAAATTTTGTGAATTCTGACATGAATCCTGAGGATGCAAGATCAATGTGTTGCAGACTAAGACTTGATAACAGAGAGCTCTGGAAAAGAGGAGGTGGACTTTTCGGAGCAAATCCTCTTACAGGTTCAATTGGAGTTGTTACCATAAATCTTCCGAGAATCGGTTATCTTGCAAATAATGAAAGTGAGTTCTTCAACATGCTTGAAAGAATGATGGAGTTTGCAGTTGAGGCACTTGAAATAAAGAGAAAGAATGTTGAAAGATTTACCGAAGCAGGACTTTATCCATATACAAGATTTTATTTAAGAGAAATTAAGGAAACTCATGGTAAATACTGGAATTTCCATTTTTCTACCATCGGACTTGTGGGTATGAATGAAGCAATGCTTAATTTTATGGGAAAACCGATTACTGATCCTGAGGCAAAATCCTTTTCTTTAAAAGTTTTAGATTATATGAGAGAGAGGATTCAGGATATACAGGAGGCAACAGGTAATATGTATAACCTTGAAGCTACTCCGGCAGAAAGTACAACATACAGACTTGCGAAATTGGATAAGGAAAAATATCCTGATATTATCACAGCAGGTACGAGTGAGCCTTATTATACTAACTCAGTACATCCTCCTGTTGATGCTTATGATGATGCTTTTGAAATCTTGGAGCATCAGGATGATTTGCAGATTAAATTCACAGGTGGAACTGTTGTGCATCTTTTCTTTGGGGAAAATATAAAGGATTGGAAAGTTGTAAGGGAGCTCACAAAGAGAATTACCTCTAAGTACAGACTTCCATATTTCTCATTTACTCCTACTTTCTCAATATCTCCTGTTTCAGGGTACCTGCCGGGTAAACATGATTTTGATCCGAATGTAAGGAGTAAAGAGGATATAGAGAAGTTCGGAGTTGAAGTTGAACTTACGGAAGAGGAGCTTAAAAATCTTCCGGAAGGTTCATACATAATAGTGGAGGAAGAAGAAGATAAGGATAAAGATAAAAAAGATGAAGATAAAAAAGTTACGCTTAATCTTAAGTTAAATTAAAATTTAATAAGGAGGAATAAGATGGAAAGAATTGAGGAAACAAAAGAGGTTAAAACAACGACCTCTAAGAAAAAGATTAAAGTTAAAGTAGTACCTACAGAAATTTATTCAAGGGTAGTGGGGTATTACAGACCTGTTCAGAATTGGAACAAAGGGAAAGCGGAAGAGTTCAAACACAGAGCAATTATAGATCCTGATCATCCTACTAAAAAGAGAATAGAAATTTAATTAAATATTGAAAAACTTTAATCCGCGGGAAAAGGTGATCCTTTTCCCGCTCTCTCTATTTTAAGAGGAAAAATGTTAATAAAGGGCTTCTTAGGAACAAGCTTAATAGACTTTCCTGGAAGAATTTCTTCAATAGTCTTTACAGGAGGATGCAATTTCAGGTGTCCTTTTTGCCATAATGCGGATTTGGTTCTGGATTATAAAAACCTTCCTACTTTAACGGAGGATGAAGTTCTTGAAAAAATAAAAAAAAGAAAGGGTTTTATTGATGGAGTTGAAATTACGGGAGGAGAACCACTTCTTTACAATGATACACTTGATTTTATAAAAGAGGTGAGAGAGCTTGGTTATCAGGTAAAGCTTGATACAAATGGATACTTTCCAGATAAACTTGAGGAAATCCTTGATTCGGGAATGGTTGATTTTGTTGCAATGGATATTAAATCCTCCCCTGAAAAGTACAGCTATGCCTGTGGTATTGAAATCGATTTAAAGAAGATAGAAAATTCTATTTCCCTGATAATGAGTAAAGCAAAGGAGTATGAGTTCAGAACCACTGTGGCTCCTAAAATTGTGGAGGAAGAGGATATTATTCCGATGGTAAAAATGATTGAAGGAGCTGAGATGTACGCTCTTCAGGAGTTCAGGCCTGTTAAAACAATAGATCCCGCATTTATGGAGATAGCTCCATATCCGAAAGAGGTTTTATTTCATTTTGCGGAAATTGCAAAGCCATATGTAAAAAAGATAGAAGTCAGAACAGAGGGATAGCTTTAGCTAAAAGCAACATCCAAAATCATCATAACAACAAAGCCTATCATAAGGCTCATTGTAGCTAGATCAGTGTTATCTCCTCTTTGAGATTCAGGGATTACTTCCTCAACAACAACATAAATCATAGCTCCTGCTGCAAAACTGAGAGCGTAAGGTAGGATTTTTTGAAAAGTTGTTACAAAGAAAAATCCCAGAATAGCTGTGATTGGTTCCACAGCTCCCGAAAGCATTCCGTAAAAAAAACTTTTCATTTTTTTTATTCCGCCCGCTCTCAATGGTAGTGAAACCACACTACCCTCGGGGAAATTCTGTATTCCTATTCCCAAAGCAAGGGAAAAAGCTCCTGTTAAAGCCGCAAGGGAGCTGTTTTTAACAAGTGCTCCGAAAGCAACTCCCACTGCGAGTCCTTCAGGTATATTATGTAAAGTGACAGCCAAAAGTAAAAGAGTGTTAGTCTTTAAGTTTGTGGGAATTCCCTCGATCTCTTTTTCATCCGCGCCCCAATGCTGATGAGGAATTACCGCGTCCATTACCCTCAAAAAAATACCACCTAAGAGAAAACCGATTGTAGGTGGAACCCATTTAGGTAAGCCTAAATTTTCTGACATTTCCAGAGATGGAGAAAGAAGAGACCAAAAACTTGCGGCTATCATAATTCCGGCGGCAAAACCGAGCATTGTTTCCAGAATTTTTTTATTTGTCTTTTTGACAAAAAACACAAG
>CAZWJH010000064.1:0-3907 GCA_964634755.1 uncultured Clostridia bacterium | reverse complement strand
GCATTATAAGCGTTTTTAACTATTATTTCTCTTTTCTCCTGAATAAATCCGTGCAAAACAAATGAAATGAAAACAGTATCAAACTCTTTTTCAAACTCAAGAGGCTCATCAATCCTTTTATTTAATAAATTTACATTAGGATAATTACAATTTTTTCTAAACTTTTCCGACATCTCCTCTCCAATCTCAAGCCCTGTTATCTTACCTTCTCTTCCTATGTATTTTAACATTAAACAGTCATTTCTTCCTGTTCCAGCTCCAAAATCCAGAACTGATTCTCCTTTTTTTAAACCGATGCTTTTAATAGCTTTTCTTATAAAAAATGGATATGTCCCAAGTGTTATTATATTCATCAACAAATCATAGTGTTTTGCTTCAAAGCCTGTAACTTCTACCTTTGATTGATCCTGTGTTAACTTTTTTTCCATAAAGAAACTCCTTATACCGAATTAACTATTCTATTGGTTTTTTTGATTTTTTTCAACAGCCTCTTTATATTCTTTAAGTAGTGTGTTTATGAGTTCTTTTACACTTATTATCTTGTCAACCCTATAAGCATTGGCTCCAGCAAAGGCGAATCCGTAATTGAACTTTCCTTTTTTAGCATTTGTTAATGCCAAAGAAATGCAGTAAGGAGAGCTTTTATAATCACAATGGCTCAAGCATTGCCAAGGACAGGAAAAAGGTGTTTTCATTCCCTTTTCAACAGCTTCTAAAAATTCATTTTTTATTGCTCTTCCGGGAAGACCTACCGGACTTTTTATTATTATTATATTTTCTTTTTTTGCCTTTACATAAGCTAATTTAAAAGCCTCTGATGCATCGCATTCATGGGTTGCTACAAATCTTGTTGCCATTTGGACACCGTCTGCTCCCATCCTGATAAATTTATAAATATCCTCTCCCGTATATATCCCTCCTGCGACAACAATAGGAATTTTTTTACTATACTTATCTTCAAAAACCTTTACATTTTCTATAACTTCGGGAAGTAGATTTTCAAGAGAGTATTTAGGATCTTCTATTTGTTCTAATTTAAAACCAAGATGTCCTCCTGCAAGAGGTCCCTCTAACACAACTGCATCGGGAATTCTTTCGTAATGTCTTTCCCAGTGTCTGAAAATTACTTTAACAGCCCTGCCTGAGGAAACAATCGGAATAGTTTTTGTATTTTCACTTTCTGTTAACTCTTTTGGCATCTTTAAAGGTAAGCCAGCTCCTAAAAAGACAAAATCAGCCCCCTCCTCAACCGAGACTTTTATTAAATCACTGTAATCAGTAAGGGCCATGAGAATATTTACTCCTATTAAACCATTTGTCTTCTCTTTTGCTTTTCTAATCTCTTTTCTTAAAGCACGGTTATTTGCTTCACTGTAATTTTTCCCGAAATCAGGTTCCATCATTCCAATTCCTGCCGCACCTATTACTCCTATCCCTCCTTCATTTGCAACGGCTGAGGATAATCTTGAAAGAGAAATCCCAACACTCATTCCTCCCTGAATAATAGGGATTTTTGCAATTTTTTCTCCGATTTTTAATTGAGGTATAAAACTCATAGGAAACCTTCCAAAAAAATTTATTTTTTTATACCACAAAAATGGAGAAAAGTAAAAAAGAATTTAAAATCAATAAAATGATTTTTTAATTACAGCTCACCTTTGCCTTTTCTTTCCTCTTTTAATTTAAATTTTTTTGGATGCTTTCTTATCTCTTCTTTGAGCCATGATTCTGGATAACCCACAGAGTGCGGTCTTCCCTTCTCGTCCTGAATATATCCATCATTATATTTTGTAATAAGCTTATCAGCAAGATTCCACCACTTTTTTATACCGGATTCTGCATTTTCAACACAATACCTTGTAAGGTACTTTTTCATAAGCTCCTTTTTCCCATTTTTTAAAAGTTCCATAGCTGTTTTTTCAATGTAGGGTTGAAGCTCAAATTCAGTATCCTCTATCTCTTTTTGAACTTTTTGAATATCCTTTATCATATAACTCCATCTGAGGTTTGCATAATTTGCCACAAAATTGAATGCCCACCAAGCGGAGTCTTTTGTAAATCTTCTTAATGTCCCCACAGTATAGCTTTTAGGGAGCTCTGTGATTGACGTGTAAAATGGAGCAAAAAAGTTTGTGTAAGGGTTGTCTGGTCCATACCAATAAACTCCGCCTATTTCATCCGGGATATAATCTCTTGATTGAGAGATGAACACGAAAGCCGCTTGCTGAGTGGAAATAGGCCTTTCCCATGAGTATAATTTTCCGTTAACCTTCCATTTCATCGGTCTCCATCTATCAGGAGCTCCGAAAGGGCCGGCTGTTAAATCTTTTGTCATATCGAATTGGGTTCCTTCATAATGATCTCTATGTAAAGAGATAAGGTCTCTTACCCCGAGTTTTTTATCAGGTTTTATATATAATGGATAAGGTTTTGCCCCTTTTATAGAAGAGCTATAATCAGAAGAAAAGTTTTGCGATGGAGCAGAACGTCTGAAAATGCTCCATACCCTTCTTAAAGAGTATCTTACTTGTTCTTCTGTTGGAGGGTTATACACTTTTGAAAAATTAAAAGGACCGTCTTTCTTAGGATTATAATAACCTTTTTTTATTGCAAAAGAAATTACATTTTTTGAATGCAAAACTTCTGTTTTATATCTACTAAAAACTCCGATTCTTGCCATATTTGCATGAGCGCTTATATATCCGTCAGGAATTTTAACAGCTACCCATACAGCACCTTTTCCCCCCTTACCGGTTCCAATCATCTCCATAACCCAAACCTCTTTTTTATCTGAAATTGAAAAACTTTCTCCCGGTCCACTATAACCATATTTTTCAGCAAGATCAGTCATAACTTTTATAGCTTCTCTTGCTGTTTTGGCTCGCTGTAAAGCTACAATCATCAATCTGAAATAATGGAACGCTCCATCTTTATTATAAAGCTCTTTTCTTCCTCCGAATGTTGTCTCTCCTATTGCAAGTTGATGTTCATTCATTAATCCTACTACTTTATATGTATGTGATACCTGCGGAATTTTTATTTTGACTCCGGTCCAATTCCCTACTTCCATCATCTCTCCCACCTTGTGGTCAGCCGCAGCAATTAACCTAAGATGAGATAGAAATTCACCATCACAAGAATATGTAATCATGTTAGAGCCATCTACTGAGGCTCCTTTAGTAACAAGAATTGATGTGCAGGGGAAAAGATAATTCACGGCAAAAAATAAAGTTGTAATGATTAAGAAAGTTTTTATTCTTTTTTTCATTTTTACCTCCTGATATATATCTTTTACGAAAATAATTGTTTTTAGTTATGATTTTTTTGAAGTTCTTTTTTAGTTTTTTTTAGTTTCTCAAAAAAATAATTTTTAAGGTCATTGTTTACATTTTTACATGCTTTTACAACTTTTTCTGCCCATTCCAGATATTCTTCTTTTCTTTCATAAGACCAGCCTATTGGTGGGGAGGATGTGATATCTTCTATATTTGCTATTTTATCTGCGATTCTAATTATCGTAGCTTCTCTACTTAGAAAAGGAGCTTTTTTAATTTGAAGTTTCTTTCTCTTCTGCTTTTCAAAATTTATATTATCAGTAAGTTCCTTTACTATTGATGCAATATTATTTCCAAACTCCTTTTCTATCTCTTCCTCCGATGTTTCCGTGTCTTCTATGACATCATGTAAAATTGCCGAGGAAATAATTATCGGATCATCTATTTTACCTATCTCCGAAATAATAAAAGCTACCTTTATTGGATGGTTTATATAAGGAAGATGCTCATCCCCCTTTCTTCTCTGATATTTGTGTTTAAATGCTGCGAAATTAAGTGCTTTAAGTATTAGATTTATTCCTCTCATTTTAATAAATTTATAATATTGGAAGCTAAAAATCAACAAAAGAAAA
>CAZWJH010000063.1:0-14871 GCA_964634755.1 uncultured Clostridia bacterium | reverse complement strand
TATTTTTTATAAATAAAAAAAATTATCTCTTATACACAACTTTTATTTTACTCCCAATGAAGTATTTACAGAAGATGCATTTACCTGAGGATTGGCAGACGCTTATGATAGCATCGTTAAGATATAGGTTATAGGCAGGAGTGTATATTACGAGAAAAGGGGGATATTTATATTTAAAATTTAACAGAGGATATCTTTATTATAAAGTATATAAGAAGCTTTTAAAAATTTTAAATTAGTTTAAAAGTGTAAAAGAGAGGGTGAGAGTGAGGTAAGGGTGAAGGAGAGGTGTATTCAAAAATCGGATTTTTTGAAAATTTCGGGCATTTTTTAAAAAAAACAGACAAACATTTTAACTAACTTTCTCTAATAAGACAATTTTATCAAAAAAATAACTTATTTTTATCAAAATTTACCTCAATTTTTCTTTTTTATTTAATTTTTCGATTATTTGGGCGGTTGAACTTCATTGCCTCCTCAGATGTTCAGTTGCCAAACTACTCCCTTGATTAAAAACTGAAAATTCTCCCTTGCTGTTCGGCTGGAACAGCTGCTCTGCCCTGTTCGCTGTGGTGAGTGTTTATTTTTAAAAATTGCCTAATTTTTCCTTTAACTTTCGCCAGTACTCGTATCTTTTTAATATCTCTTTTTCAAAGCCTATACTTTCAGGAATAAATATTTTTAAATTTTCTATCTCCTCAGGTAATGTTTTCATTGTTGTTGTCTTTTCCCTATAATCGTGAGCATAAAGATATCCTTTGCCATACCCTTTTTCTTTCATTAAGTTTGTTTCAGGATTTCTCAGATGAAGGGGTACTTGCAGAGAAGATGTTTCTTTAGCTATTTTTTTGGCTTTTTTTTCCGCTATATACAAAGAATTGCTTTTTGGGGCAAGTGCGAGGTAAACAGCGGGATAAAAAAGGAAGATGTCTCCTTCAGGTTCGCCTATAATTTCATAGGCTTTAAATGAGTTTAATGTTATTGAAAGAGCAGTGGGATCAGCAAGCCCTATATCTTCAGCCGCAATCCTAATCATTCTCCTTAAAATGTATTTTCTGTCTTCACCTGCCACCAGCATTCGCCCAAGCCAGTATAAAGAAGAATTAACATCAGAGTTTCTTATGCTCTTGTGAAAGGCCGAAATAATATTATAGTGATACTCTCCGTCTTTATCGTAAAAAGCTTTGTTTTCGGAAAGGAATTCTCTAACCTGCTCTATTCCTATAAGCCCTTTAACCCCTCTTTTAGTCACAATATCCAAGCTGTTCAAGGAGGACCTTACATCAGCTCCATTTACAGAATACAAAAATTCCTTTATTCCATCCTCAAATTCCAATTGAAACTTCTTTTTAAGAAAATCCAGTGCTTTGTCCAAAATCGCAAATACATTATCCTTTGAGAGCACATTTAAGGTAAATACCTTTATTCTTGAAAGCAAAGCTTTGTTTATCTCAAAAGAGGGGTTTTCCGTGGTTGCACCTAACAAAATTATTGTACCCCTTTCTACATACGGCAAAAAAATATCTTGCTGTAATTTGTTCAACCTGTGAATTTCATCAACAAATACTATAGAGTTTTCCCCATTAAAATTAAAAAGTTTTTCAGCTTCATCACAGAATTTTTTCACTTCTTTAGCAGAAAATGTTGAGCCTGTCGTTCTAAAAACTTTTGCTTTTATATTTTTCAAAAAGATTTCAATTATTGAGGTTTTTCCAGTCCCGGGATCCCCCCAGAGAATAAAAGAGATCAGATTCCCACTCTCGAGGATACCTTTTAAAACACCTTTTTCCCCACAAAGATGCTCCTGTCCTATTATTTCAAAAAAATTCGCAGGTCTTAAAACTTCTGCCAAAGGTCTTCTTAAACCTTTACTCATATCTTATATTATCACATTTAAAATTCAAAAAAATACAATTGTTAAAGCTTAGTCAAAGTTTTTTTACTAAAAAAAGAATTTCAGTTATAATAATACATTAATTTATATTTAATTTTCAAAATAAAAGAGGCTTGATTTTTATGCTTTTTTCTTTTAAACTATTGGATAAATTTAGGAGGTAAGAATGAAGAAAGGTAGATCTCTTTTACTTGTAGCAATAATTGTAGCTTTGGTCTTTTTGTTTAATATTTCATGTAAAAGTTTGAAATATTCAAACTTAAAAGCTAACTTCCACTTTAAAAAAGCAAATGCAAAATATCAGGAAGAGGATTACACAGCAGCAGCGAAAGAGTATATTGAAGTAATAAAAGCTAATCCTGACTTTATAGCTGCATACTATTATCTTGGCTCATGCTACCAGCAGGTTTTCAAACCCGGTTTACCTTTTGACAAAGAGTTAGTTGTTAAAATGGGGAATAAACTTGATAAGATCAAAGACCTTAACTACTTAAGAGAAACCGTACTTAAAATCAACACTATAAATGATTATGAAGAATTAAAGAATTTTATAAATACCTTTGAAGTTCCTGCGGAAGAGGAGAAAAAGGTAGAGACAACAGAAGAAAAAGGAGAAAAAGCTGAAGCAGAGGACAAAGAAGGCGAGAAGGTGGAAGCACAGGAGAATAAGCTGGAAGATCAGGAGAACAAAGAGGGATTAGAGACTGAAGAGAAAACAGAAAGCACCACAGATGAAAAAGTAGAAGCAATAATTAAAAAGTGGGAAGAGGAGAAAAAAGCTGAAGAGGAAAGAAAAAAAGCTGAAGCAGAGGCTAAGAAGAAAGCACAAAGATCCTTAATCGTCACAGAACAGCCTCAACCTGAGAAAAAAGCGGAAGAGCAAAAACCTCAGGAACTTAACCCTCAGCAGAAAAAGTTAATGGTAAAGAATACCATGAGAGCTGCTAAGGCTCTTGCAAATACAATTCTAATAAAACATTATGATACAGCAACTCTTGACTCAACACTTGCACTTGCGGATCTCTATGATAAATTAGGTGTTTTCGAGAAAGCAGAAAAGTATTATCTTGACATATTAAAAGCATACAAAACAAATAAAGCATATTATGTTATCTCTGACTTTTATGCTAAATATGGTAAAAATGAAAAAGCTATAGAATTTCTTAATAAAGCTATTAAAATGAATCCAAATGACCCAGATGGATATCTTTATCTTGCAAAATTCTACTCAGAGAGTATGGGAAAATACGAGGAAGCAATAAAAGCAGTAGAACAAATGATTCAATTAATAGAAAAAGATCCTAATCTGGATAATCATAAAAAGGCAGTTGCTTATTATTGGCTTGGTTTTTATTCATGGGTAAAGAGCTTCAGAAAAAAATATCTACCTAAAGATGAAAGGGCAAAAGTAGTTGAAACAGGGATGAATGCTCTTATGAAAGCAATAGAGCTTGACCCTAAATATCCTGAACCATATGCATATGTAAACTTAATGTATAGAGAAAAAATAAAAGTAAACCCGGCCAAAAAGAAAGAATACCTGGCCAAAGCTAAAGAATATGTGGACAAATTCCAGCAGCTCTATAAGAGATTACAAGAAAGGAAAAAACTCGCAAAAGAGTTAGAAAAACAAAAATAAAATAAACATACAACAAAAAAGAGGGAGAATCACTTCTCCCTCTTTTTTTATTTAAGATGAAAACGGGGCGTAGCGCAGCCTGGTAGCGCACCTGCTTTGGGAGCAGGGGGTCGGAGGTTCAAATCCTCTCGCCCCGAAATTAATTTGATGAAAAAGGCTTTTTTATATAGAATCAAAGGAAGAGTTCAAGGGGTAGGTTTTAGGTTTTTTGTTTACAAAAAAGCAGAGCTTTTAGGAATAAAGGGATATGTAAAAAATCTCCTTAACAGTGATGTTGAGGTTTGGGGAGAAGGAAACGAAAATCAATTAAAAGAATTTGAAAAATTTTTAAAAAAGGGGCCTACATTTGCAAGAGTAGTTGAAATTCTAAAAGAAGAGCAAGAACCAGACGCTTTTCAAATTTTTGAAATTAAATACTAAAGAGAGGAGGATATGAATGGGAGTCCATAGCTTAGGTTATCTTAAAATAATTGAGAAGGATAATGGTTTCATCGGTGGTCTTATGATAACGGACGATAGCGGAATTCCCGTCGAATTCAAGTACACAGAGCCAGTAATTCCTTCAAAGATACAACAGGTAATTTATGGTAAGGTTTTAAAAAGATATATAAGAGAAGATGTTATTACAAAAAGCTTGTTGAGAGAACTTAAAAATATTCCATCTCTTATAATAGTAGATGATCCCTCTGAAGTTAGTGGAAAGGACAAAATTGGTAAATTCCCAGCTGTATCAATCCAGAAAACATCTCTTCCTCAATTAAGCGCACCGGGAGAGACACAAAGAGTCAAGGATAAGGAAATTGTATTTCAGCCTTACCAAGATTTAAACCCATTAAGGATTATATTTGGTGTCGCAGATCCGGAGCTTCAGGAAAAAGTTCTTCTGATAATAGAAGAAATCTCTCAAAAAATGGACATAACCGAGCCACTTGAAAGAGTTGAAAAAGCATTGAAATTAGTATGGGAAAAGTAGGAATAATAGAACAATTAAAAAAGCTCTTGGGCTATGCGAAAACAGAGGAATTATCCGTCGATATACTATCGGAAATAAGACAATTCCCTATTTCTTTACATTCAAAAACATATAAAAAAGGCTTTGAAGTTAAAAAACTTCAAACAAAAGGAGAGAAAATTTTAAATTTTAAGATTTTTATAAAAAATGAGCAAAAAGAGAACTTAAAATCCAGCATTCATGAAGGTTCCATCTCTTCTCAAGAAGCAAAAGTTATAAATGAGAAGATATTTGAAAAACAGATAAAAATCTCCTTTATTGAATCCGTAAAGAAGTCAATCCCACAAATTAAATATTTGAAAATAGAAAAATTAAAAGATACGGTAAACAGGGAAAAGGTAAAAAGAGTTAATCTTTGGAAGGAGAAAAGAGCTGAAACAAGATTTGTAAAACTTTTAAACAGAGCCCAAAAAACTTCTGATGGGACTTTTCTATCAAAAAAATTAAGAATCAAAAGAAGAAGAAACTTTTTTCATTACTCAAAAAAGGAACAACTGAAAATCTGGAAAAAAATTATAGAGTATACAAGGAAAAGACCAAAGGAGTTGGAGCTTTTGGGGTTATTTTCAAACTTCCCCTTAACCAGAGCTTCGGAAATCAAAATTAATTTTAAAACAGGTGATATATACTTCTCAATTGATGAAAAAAATAGTAAAATAAAAGAAGTGAAAGGAACCGTTGTAGTTATTAGAAATAAGGAAGATGAAAGGGTTGAAATTATTAATTTTAATAAGTGAAGGGGGCTATGAAAGATCCTAAAATTACTACAAAAACAATTTTTTTGGATGATGAGTCAACAGAAAAGGGGATTGCAAAAAGGGTAAATTATCTGATCATAATTTTCGGAAGAGAGGATGATTTGGGAAAAGAGATGGAAATCACAAGAGACACAGTAGTGGGAAGATCTTTAAAGTCGGATTTTGTAACCTCTGATCCTTTGATGTCAAGACAACACTTTAAATTAAGCGTAAAGGATGGAAAAGTATATGTGGAAGACCTAAACTCTTTAAATGGCACATACCTTAACCAGAAGTTTTTAAAAGGGAAAACTGTTTTAAATAGTGGTGATATAATAACTGCTGGCAGAACAGTTTTTAAATTTGAATGTAGAACAGAGCTTGAATCGCTTTTTCACAAGTATCTTTATAATGCGGCAACGTCCGATAGAATGACAAACCTTTTTAACAAATACTATTTTATAACCCAAATAAAGCGCGAAGTTTCATACGCAAAAAGGTATGGAAAGACTTTCTCACTCTTAATGGTGGATATAGATGACTTTAAAAAGGTAAATGATTCTCACGGGCATCAAGTGGGAGACGAGACTTTGAAATTTGTTGCATTTAAAATAATGAATTCAATAAGAGAGAATGATATAGCCGCAAGATATGGGGGAGAGGAATTTGCAATTATACTTCCCGAAGCAGATGCTAAAAGTGCCTATATGGTAGGAGAAAGAATGCGCTCAATGGTGGAGAGTGAAATCCTTGAGTTAGATGATGTAAAGATTGATATTACGATTTCTGTCGGGGTTGCAACCTTTCCCGATGATGCCAATAATTGGGAATCTCTCATAAAGATAGCAGATAAAAGGCTCTATTTGGCAAAAGAGATGGGGAAGAATAAAGTAATTGGACAAAATGCACATAGATAATTATAGGATTTTTAGAAAGATAGCGAGTGGAGGGATGGCTGATGTTTTACTTGCTGTTCAGAATTCTCTTTCAAGAAAGGTTGCCATAAAGATAATCCACAAGGAATTATCGGAAAATATAGAGATGATAAAGAGATTTAAAAGGGAAGCCGAACTTGTTGCAAAACTTAATCATCCAAACATAGTACAAATATTCGAGGATGGAGTAAGTGATGGTCGCTATTATATGGTGCTCGAATATATGGAAAATGGAAGTCTTGATACATATATAAAAAACACAAAACTTTCTTTAAAAAAAATTTTAAAACTTCTCATTCCTATATTTTCTGCTCTTGAATTTATTCATTCAAAGGGAATTGTTCACAGAGATCTTAAACCTTCAAATATCTTACTCGATAAAACTTTAACTCCAAAACTTACAGATTTTGGAATAGCAACCTTTTTATGGACAAATTCAACAAGGATAACTACGACAAACACAGCAATTGGAACTGTTGCATACATGTCTCCTGAGCAAAGTAGAGATTCGAAAAGAGTGGATCACAGAGCTGATATATACTCAATGGGTGCAATTCTTTACGAAATTACAACAGGAGTACTTCCCTCGGGAAACTTTCCCCCACCCCATATCATTAATAAAGAGATTACAGAAACTTTGAGTTTTGCAATAATGAAAGCATTAAGTCTTGATAAAATGAAAAGATTTCCTTCAATCAAATTATTTAAAGAAAGAATTATTGAATTTCTTGAAGGAGATAAAGGAGAAAAAGGTAGAATTCAATTAAATGAAGATACTCCAACCATAGTAGAAATATCAAAAGAGGATGAATTTATCACCACATTAAAAAAAATCGAATCAAATTCCTCTCTAACGGAAAAATTAACATTAAAGGAAAAATTAAAAGAAAAGGTAGAAATCAAACACTTATCGTTAATCAAAGAAAAGATAAAGAGTGCTTCGGGCCCATTAAAAGAGGCTCTTCTATTAAGTCTTGCGGGTATAGAAAATGAAGAATCTTTAGAAATTCTGACAGATAATTTGAAAGACCCCTTTTACAGAGAATTTGCCGCAAATGGGATAATAAACTACAAGAATGAGAAGCTTAGAAAAAAAGGTCTTGAAGAGATAAATAAACTCTTAAATTTACCTTGCGAAAAAATTTATAAGATTTTAGCACTGTTGAACAAAAATGGAATAAATATAGGGAAAAGAAAAACTCTCGAATGTTTGAATTCTGACTCGAGAAAGATTAAAGAAACTTTATTGAAAAATTTTGTAAATATTTCCGAACCTGAGGATAAAAAACACATTAAATTTCTGATAAACTCAGAAAAAGACCCTGAAATAAAAGCAAAGTTAAAGCTTATTTTGGAAAAAATATAAAGGAGGAAAAGATGAATAAAAAAGGAGCACACAGCGGTATCAAATTATTGATCATATTTATTCTAATCGCTTATGCGGGATACGTGGGATATCAGTTTATATCAAATTCCATTTTACTTAAGGAGACAAAGAAGTTTTATAGGGAAAGAATAATGCTTCTTTCTCCCATAAAAGATTGGGATGGAAGAATGACCCAATTTACAAATGAATGGCTTACTAAAAAAAAGTTTAAAGATGAAAACAATTTTCAGGTCGCCTATGATATTAAAGATAATAAAGTAGTAGAAATTGAAGTTTCTTTTATAAAAACAATAGATTGGTTATTTAAAAAAGAACCTAAAAAATATCATATCGTATTTACAATTAATCTTTATTAAATTAAAAAGTGGCAAAAGTAGTTTTTCATTCAAAGGAGGATATAAAGGAGAAAAAACTAATACACATTAAGAATTATCTTGATAAAGACCGGTTTTTCTCCTTTATTGATAAGATTAAAGAAAATGGGAATGTGGGAGTTCTCTGGTTTGATGCCTTAAAAAATCTTAATTACCTGAAAGAATTTTCCTATACAAAAATAGAAAAAGCTGAAGTGGGAAACGGAATTCTTGTTCCTCTCTCCCTTAAAGAAATTCTTTTTAACAATCAAAATGTTTACCCTTTTTTTTTAAAGGAGGGAGCAGAAAAAACAGAAATATATACAATTAAAGAAAATGATTTTACAAAATTCACGCTGATAGCAACTTCCCCTACTGATAAAGGAAGTGTGCCCTCTATTTTTTTCATTAAAATAAATAAAGGGACTTTGCTTTCAATAGGATTCCCTTACAATAATTCTGAAGAGAATAATTTATGGAAAGCATATTTTCAGCTATTCTTAAGCAATCTTGAAAATATTGAAAATTATTTAAAAAAAGAAGATTTCAATTATTGGAAATATCATCTTTCAAAATTCGATAATATCCCATTTTTCCTTAGTGAAAAAAAAGAGCTTTCAATTATCAAAAACTTAAATTTATCAAAAATTGGTAAAAGCGAAAGAGGTGTTTGCAAAAATGAAAAGATAGCTTTAAAATTTCACCAAAACAGGGGAACAATCATAATGCCCCCATTGGAAATTGTATCAGAACTAAGCATTCATTCAGAAGAGGGAATAAAGATAACAAGTGCGGGGAAAATTATAAGAATCTTATTTCAAGATGAGCCAATAAATGCAGCTTTTTTTCCTTCTCCATCAAAGCCTACAATTTACTTTTACGCAAATTTTGATAAAAAGACAGAAATAACTCTTAGCTATAAAATTCACTTTAAATTAAAAGAGCCGTGGCCTGAATATTATTTCTCAAAGATAAATTATTTTTCTCCCTCCCATAAATCTTTTATCACTCACACATCCGATAGAAAAGGCTTTTTTTTAAATAGATTTAGCAAAGAACCAATTTTTTGTCATATTGAAAAGATAAATGGAGTCACTCCAGCCTTAAAAGTAAGTTTGACTTTTTCAATGGAGGCTGGAGAGAACCTTATAATTCAATTTTCTTCCATTTTAAAAGAAGATGGCGTAAAAAAAAGTGATCTTAGCAAATTGTTAGGTTCATTTAAAAAAAGATATTTTGAAGAATCAATAGTAAAAAAAGATAAAAAATCCTTAAAAGTTATTCAAGGAAAGGGGGAAAAACGAATAAACCTTGAAGGAATGGCAAGGGAGTTGGCGAATAATTTTTTTAAAAATTCGGAAGATAAAACAATATATTTGAATATAGGGAAAAGGCTTTACAAAGATGATTTTTTAAAATCATTGGTAAACCTTGTAATATTAGGCTATGAAAAAAGAGTAGAGGAAATTGTTTCCGAACTTTTTAAATACAAAAGAATTCCTTATATCATCTATCCTTCAGGAGAAATCATATATGATTACAGGGTAAAAGAATTTGTAAAATTAAATAAAGTAGCTCTCCATTTAAGAACTATAAAAGATGAAGTTTATAAAGATTCATTTATTCCTCCTTTCATAAAAAAAAGAATTTCCTTTTTCAAAGAGTTTAACTTCAAAGGAACTGAAAGATGGAACAAAGAGTTGGAAAACCCGGAATCTTTATACTTTACAATTTTAAACCCTATTAGAACAGAAAACTTTGTAGTCTTTGCACCTATTATTCCATTTTTTGTCAAACTAATAAATTTTAAAAACATAAGAGTTGGAAAGCATTTATTTGATTTCTCTTTTAAAAGAAAAAACAGACAAATAACAGTGGAATTTAAAAACAATAACAAAGAGAATTTCAAAATACTCTTTTTCCCTCTTTGTCTAAAAGAATCGGAAGGAGTTGAGGTGAATTTAGGGAAAAAAACCAAATTAACTCTGGAACTTGACAGAAAATACTTTATTTATAGTGAACATTATGAATTTAAGACACCTCCCCTTCTGGAAGAAAAAGAGGAAAAGCTAAAAATTAACTTTAAAGAGAGTGAAGAAAAAAAGATAATTTATTTAGCACTCGAGATCTATGAACTTGGGATAAAAAAACTTGTGGGAGCCCGCCTATTTAAAGGTAAAAGAAAAGAAGAGGAGAGAATTATTATTTATGAGCCTAAAAAAACTAACTATATTTACCTATACCTAAAAAAACAAAAAGTTCAAAAAACACTCTTTGATAAGAACAATAATTAAATAATTTCGTAATATATTAACTATACTCTGAAAAGGAGGAAAAATGAGTTTAAAAAGGAAAATTAGCGTATTAATTCTTTTTATTTTTTTATTAGCCTCATTTAATTTTGCTCAAAAAAATGATAACACATGGAAGAGATACCCTTCAATTTCACCTGATGGTAAAAAAATCGTTTTTAGCTATCAGGGGGACCTATTCATAGTGCCCACTTCTGGAGGAAAAGCAATCCAATTAACAAGGCACAAGGCTTATGATTTTCATCCGATCTGGTCACCTAATGGAAAGTACATAGCTTTTGCTTCTGACAGATATGGAAACTTTGATGTGTTTTTAATTCCCTCTGAGGGAGGGAAACCAAGAAGATTAACTTACCACAGCTCTCATGATATCCCTACGAATTTTACCCCTGATGGGAAAAAGATTCTATTTTATTCAAGAAGGATAAAGTCAGTTAAAAGCTCAATATTTCCTGTTAGAGTCTTCCCTGAAGTTTATGAAGTCTCAGTCAATGGTGGGATCCCCTCAATGTATCTTACAACAGCTGCAATAGAAGCAAAATTCAACAAAACAGGAGATAAGATTATTTATTATGATAAAAAAGGATTCGAAGATAAATGGAGAAAACATCATACATCTTCAGTCACAAGAGATATATGGATTTATTCCTCAAAAACAGGCAAGTTTAAAAAAATTACAGAGTTTAAAGGGGAGGATAGAGATCCTGTGTGGACTCCAGATGAAAAATATTTTTACTATTTGACAGAAAAAAGCGGAAGCTTTAATGTATGGAAAAAAAGTTTAACCGATCCTGAAGACGAAAAACAGATTACATTTTTTTCAAAGGACCCTGTAAGATTTTTATCTATCTCAAAAAATGGAGATCTATGTTTTGGTTTTAACGGTAATATCTATATTTTGAAAAAAGGGAACAAAAAACCACAAAAAGTAAATATAGAGCTTGATGTTGATTATGCTTTTAACAATGAAAAAGTATTGAATAGAGCGTCAGGAGTAACAGAGTTTTCTCTTTCTCCAAATGGAAAAGAAGTAGCTTTTATAATAAGAGGAGATATTTTTGTAAGTTCAGTTGACTTTTCTGATACAAAGAGAATCACAAATACTGCTGAGCAAGAAAGATCTGTCTCTTTTAGCCCTGATGGAAGGAAACTTATTTTTGCAGGTGAAAGAAACAATAGCTGGAATATTTATGAAGCAAAGATAGTGAGAAAGGATGAGCCCTATTTTTATACTTCAACTTTGATAGATATAAAGCCATTGGTCAAAACAAAAGCAGAAACCTTTCAACCAAAATACAGTCCCGATGGTAAAAAAATAGCATTTTTAGAGAATAGAGAAACATTGAAAGTTATGGATTTGAAAACCAAAAAGATAATTACGGTTCTTCCGGGAAATAAAAATTACTCGTATAGTGACGGGGATCAATGGTATGATTGGTCACCTGATAGCAACTGGCTTTTAGTACAATTTCTGGATAGAGGCACATGGGTAAGTGAAGTCGGTCTTGTAAAAGCTGACGGAAGTCAATCTGTTATCAATCTCACAAACTCAGGCTATAATGATGCAATGCCAAAATGGGGAATGAAGGGGAAAATGATGATCTGGGCCACAGATAGGAATGGAATGAGAAGTCATGGAAGCTGGGGCTCCGAATACGACATTTATGCTATGTTTTTTGATCCTCAAGCTTATGACAGATTCCTTCTCTCAAAATCTGACTACGAACTTTTAAAAGAAAGAGAAAAAAAAGCAAAAAAGGATAAAAAAGATAAATCAAAAAAAAGCAAAAAAGATAAAAGTTTAAAAGAGAAACCTTTGAAAATAGTTTTGAAAAATCTTGAAGACAGAACAGTAAGATTAACTTTAAGATCTTCAAATATTCTTGATGCAGTGTTATCTCCTGACGGAGAAACACTTGTTTACATCAGCACATATCAAAAAGGCTATGCTCTATGGTCAAACAAAATCAGAGAAAAGAAAATTAAGTTAATCACAAAGTTAAGTTCCCCAGCAGGACAAATTGTATTTGATAAAAAAGGTAAAAATGTATTTCTACTTGCTTCAGGAAGGATTATGAAAGTTGATGTAGGAAGTGGAAGGATGAAACCTGTTAGTTTTAAAGCGGAACTAAACCTTAAATATCTTCAGGAAAAAGAGTATATATTTGAACATATCTGGAGACAGGTAAGAGAAAAAATCTATGACCCTAAAATGCAGGGAGTAAACTGGACTTATTATAAAAAAAATTACAAAAGATTCTTACCATCGATAAACAATAATTGGGACTATTCAGAGCTTTTAAGTGAAATGTTAGGAGAGTTAAATGTTTCACATACAGGTTGCAGATACCATCCAAAATATCAAAATCCTGATTCCACGGCAGCACTCGGAGCCTTTTTAGAACAAAACATTAAACACGATGGATTAAAGGTCCTCGAAGTTATTGAAAAAGGACCAATGGATAAGGCTGGATCAAAAATAACAGCGGGTACAATAATTGAAAAAATTGACGGTATTTTTATTAGAAAAGGGATGAATTATTACCCCATTCTAAATCACAAAGCAGGTAAAAAAATACTGCTTTCCTTATATAATCCCGAAACAAAAACAAGGTGGGAAGAGGTAATAAAGCCTATCTCGTGGAGAGCTCAGGAGCAGCTTCTCTATAAGAGATGGGTTAAAACAAGAGAGCAGGAAACGGACAGATTATCCCACGGAAGATTAGGATATGTACACATAAGAGCAATGAATAGTACAAGTTTCAGAGAAATTTATTCAAAAATAATGGGGAAATTTTACAATAAAGAGGGTATTATTCTTGATACAAGATTTAATGGAGGAGGATGGCTTCATGATGACCTTGTGACTTTTCTAAGTGGTAAAAAGTATCTTACCCTTTATCCTAGAGGCAGAAAAATAGGAATAGAGCCTATGGGGAGATGGACAAAAAAATCAATAGTAATTATGAATGAATCCAACTATTCAGATGCTTTTATGTTTCCATTTGCTTATAAAGAACTAAAAATAGGGAAATTAGTAGGCATGCCAGTACCCGGAACGGGAACTGCTGTATGGTGGGAAAGATTACAGGATCCAACACTCGTTTTCGGGATACCTCAAGTGGGAGTTTTAGATTTAAGAGGAAAATATCTTGAAAACCAGCAGCTTTACCCGGACCATACTGTTAACAATGATCCTGGAAGCTTAATAAGAGGTGAGGATAAGCAGCTTGAAAAGGCAGTGGAAGTTTTATTGAGTGAAAAATAATGTTAGGAAACGCCCAAATTGGGCGTCTCCTGTATTTTAACCTACCAATATTTTCTATCTTTTTCTATTTTTTCCTCTATAACATAAATTAATTGAAATTTGATTTTTTTTGTTTGATTAAAAAGAATAAATTTGGTAGAATTTATTTTATGATGCTGCGTTACAATATTTAATATAAAAATCGGAGGAAAAGATGAAAGTTCTTTTATCGGGTGTAGTTAACCTTAAACACACCAATCAACTCGATGTCCTCGAAAGCATAGAAAATACCCTAAAAAAAGCTGGAGTTGAGCTTATCCATATTGATGGGGAAATCATGTGCGGAGAGGCATCAATTAATTTGGGAATATCCGATAAGGTACTACCTATTTTCAAAAACTTCAAAGAAAAAGTGGAAGCAATAAAGCCCGATGTCATCGTATCTCCTTATGCTGCCGGAGTCGCAAAATGGGCAAGAGACCTACCAAACAACTATAATTTAAAACTTTCTGTCCCTTATATTCATCTTTCAGAATTTTTTGCGGACTATTTTTCAAAAAACAAACCAGACTTTAAACCATTTCCTCACACCTACTTTGTTCAGCATGGATGTACTTTAGGAAGAAAAATGAAAAGATATGGCGCCATTAGAGAAGTATTAAAATTAATCCCCGAACTAAAGGTAATTGAAGAAGATTATCCCACAGCTGAACTTGAAGGGATTGATCCTGCGGAGTTTAATTCCTGTCCAGGAGCATGGTTAAACTTTACTCAACCCGAGCTGGGAGATTATGTAAAAGAAAATTATGTACTTGACATTTTAGTACCGAGAAAACCAGAATACGCTGGTTCAACCTGTGCAAATGGACATTTTGGGATAAGGCAGGGGCTCGAAATTGCAGAGATCAACTCAATAAAACCACTGTATTTTACACAATTGCTTGATAAGGTTTGGGAATAAGGAGGATAAAATGGAAAATAAAGAAAAAGATATAAAAGAATTGCATAATGAATACATGAGTGAAATAATAGCAGACGGAGCGGAAAATAAGACCTTAAGAATTGCCATAAAAAGAGCAAGGGAGGCATACAGAAAAAACCTTAAAAGAGCACTCGAACTATTTCCTGAGTCTGTGGAATATAAAGAAAAAGCAAGAAAGATAAAGGAATACGCAATAGATCATCTTGAGGAGCTAATAGAAAAAACCAAAAAGGCAGTGGAAAGAAATCATGGAGTATTTCACTTTGCAAAAAATGCTAACGAAGCTAATGAGATAATAGCCAATATAGTTGGTAAATCAAAAAAGACCATAGTCAAAGGGAAAAGCTTAACTACCGAAGAAACAGAATTAAGG
>CAZWJH010000062.1:0-15147 GCA_964634755.1 uncultured Clostridia bacterium | reverse complement strand
AAAGTGAATCAAGAGCTGATTTAAACTCCGGAATGACTAAAATAGCTATCATTCCGGGAAGCACGACGAAAAAAGGAAAAATCATTTTAGGAAAAGCTCCTATAAGAGGAGTTCTTCTTGCAGCATTAAGGTCTTTTGATGCAAGAGCTCTTTGAACGACCAAAAAGTCAGTGCACCAATATCCGAAAGACAAAACAAAACCGAGCCCGAAAATCATTCCAAACCATTCAATCCCCATAGGATTATTTGCGGCTGAAGATAAAGGTCTCCATAAATGGGTGAAATTATCAGGCAATCTTTTTACAAGATCACTCCATCCCCCCACTTCCCTGAGTCCTAAATAGGAAATCGGGAAAAGCCCAAATACTATTAAAAGAAACTGTAATACTTCATTGTATATTGATGAGGTAAGACCTCCGAAAAACACATAAAGTAAAACTATCACAGCAGATACTAAAACACTAAAGTGAAAGGACCACCCTAACAGAAGATTAAAAATAATCCCCATTGCATACATATTAATACCGGACATTAGAAGAGTAAGAACAGCAAAAGATATTGCATTAAAGGCTCTTGTCTTTTCATCAAATCTTAGCCTTAAATATTCAGGAACAGATCTTGCCTTTGAACCATAGTAAAATGGCATCATAAAAACTCCGACAAAAGCCATTGCCGGGATAGCACCTATCCAGTAAAAATGTGCGGTTAGGATCCCGTATTTTGCTGAGTTTGCCACCATCCCCATAACTTCAAGTGCTCCCAAGTTTGCTGCTATAAAGGCTATTCCAGTAATCCATGCGGGAATGGATCTACCTGATAAAAAGTAATCATCACTTGTTTTAATGGCTTTTTTTAAAAAATATCCTATTCCCAAAACAAATCCGAAGTAGATAAGAATTACGAGATAGTCAAAGATAGAAAGCGTCATTTACTCCTCCTCTTTTATTTGAAAGATCTCGGCTCCATTTACGGCTTCGGAAACATAAAAATCAGCTTCCAAACCAGTTTTCTCATAGTAATTTTTGCAAACAACCTCAATAAAATTATTTATACTTTGCTCTTTTACAATACTTACGGTACATCCTCCAAATCCGGCTCCTGTCATTCTGCTTCCTATTGTTCCCTCTATTTTTAAAGCCTCCTCAATCAAAATGTCTAATTCTTTACAGCTGACTTCATAGAGATTTTTTAAGGATGAGTGAGATTGATTTAGCAATTTCCCGAATTCCTTGATTTCCCCATCTTTAAGTAATTTAACAGATTTAAGTACTCTTTCATTCTCCTCAACCACATGCTTTACTCTTTTAAAATTAATTTCAGGAAGCAATTTTTTAATTTCTCTCAGATCTTTTGATTTCACATCTCTTAGCGAATTTATTTTGTATCCATTTTTTTTAAGGATTTCCACAGCTTCTTCACACTGCTCTCTTCTTTCATTGTAAGCTGAAGATGATAATTCTCGCGGCTTATTGGTATTGGAGATGATTATCTTATATCCTTTCATATTAAGGGGTACGATTTCATAATCAAGGTTTTTTGTATCTAAAAATATGGCAGAACCTTTTTCTCCAAGAGCGACTGCAAATTGATCCATTATTCCGCAATTGACGCCTACAAAATTGTTTTCAGCTTTCTGAGAGAGCAGTGCAATCTCAACATTGTTGAGTTCAATATCATTTATTTTTGAAAAAAGGAGGGCATTTATAACTTCAAATGCAGCTGAAGAAGAAAGACCGCTTCCCACGGGAAGATTGCTTTTAAAGACAACATCAGCTCCTCTTTTTACTTTCCCTACCTTTTTTAGCTCATTTATGACTCCTTTAATATAATCACTCCAGCTTTCATCTTTTTTTAATTCTTGGGATAAGTCAAAACTTTTAAGCTCATTAAAATCCATTGAAAACAAATTGACCTTACTATTATTTCTTGGTTTTGTCACCCCTTTTATCTCAAGGTTTATAGCGGCTGGAAATACAAAACCATCATTATAATCAGTGTGCTCTCCAATTAAATTTACTCTTCCCGGAGATCTAAGTTCAAGGGTGGGGTTTTGAGAAAACAACTCCTTAAATTTTTCTTTTAATTCATTCATTTTTTCACCAAAAATTTATAGATTATCTTTTGAAAGTATTTTTCTCCTGGTCTTAAGATAGTATTTGGGAAGTTCGGATGGTTTGGCGAGTCCGGAAAATGCTGGGGTTCAAGGCACAGGGCATAGTGTTTGTAATATTTTTTACCTCCTTTTCCTATAATACTTCCGTCCAAAAAATTTCCCGAGTAAAATTGAATACCCGGTTGGGTAGTGTATATTTCTAAAACTCTTCCAGAAGAGGGTTCCTCAAGTCTTACTGCAAAGGAGAGCTCGTTTTCTTTTTCTTTATTAAGAACAAAGTTATGATCATATCCTCCCTTTACCTCTGCTATTCTTTCTCCGATTTTATGAGGTGCTCTAAAATCAAAAGGCGTATTCTCAATAGAAAGAAGTTTTCCGGTGGGAATAAGTTCTTTATTTATTTCTGTGAATTTATTTGCATTTATTGTTAGAATATGGTCAAGAATATCTCCATTTCCCGCTCCTTTTAAGTTAAAGTAGCTATGATTGGAAAGATTTACAGGGGTTAGCTTGTCTGTTTCTGCCTTAAAAGTAATAGTAAGAGAGTTGTTGTTATTGAGAAAATATAGAACCTTTACTTTCAAATTCCCTGGATAACCCTCTTCTCCATCTTTACTAAGATAACTTAACTCCACCCCGATTCCATTGTCTTTTTTTATCTCTTCCCCTTTCCACAAAACCTTATCAAAGCCTTTTATCCCACCATGCAGGTGATTCTTACCATCATTTATTGTAAGTTGATACTTTTTGCCATCAATGAAAAATATTCCTCTGTTTATTCTATTTGCATATCTTCCCACAATTGCTCCGAAGTAAGGTGAATCTTTTATGTACTTTTCTAATGTTTCATATCCCAATACGATATCATCAAATTTCCCCTTTTTATCCGGGACCACCCACTTTGTTATTATCCCACCATATTCACTTATTTCAATGATTATTCCATTTTTGTTTTTTAGTGTATAAAGATGTACCAATCTCCTGTCTTTTAATTTTCCATGAATCTTTTTTTGAACATTCATCTTATTTTCTCCTCCCCACAAAAGAAAATGTAAAATAAACAGTGTAAACACTATTTTTGTCAATTTCAATGCTTTCCTCCTTTAAGTATAGAAAATTCTTACATAAAAGGGTTTTTCAGTCAAGAAAGATAAAGAAGTAAACTGATTAAGTATATACCTTTTTCCCAAAAAAGAAAATTATAGAAAAGATAATGAGCATGCCCAGTGAAAGCGATATGAAGTAGGGAACTCCGAAAGAGATTGGTAAAATACCAATAAAAATGGTGATTGTTGCAACTGTAGATGCATAAGGGAGTTGTGTCCTTACATGATCGAGGTGATCACAGGAAGATGCCATTGAACTCATTATAGTAGTATCTGATATTGGAGAGCAGTGATCTCCGTAAACAGAGCCTGCTAAAATTGAGGATATAGTTAAAATTATAAATTTTTTGTAATCGGGGTTTCCTATTAGGAGGGAATGGGCTAAGGGTATTACAAGGGGAAACATAATACTTAGTGTTCCCCATGATGTTCCTGTAGAGAAAGAAATCACAGCTGAAATTATGAAAACTAAAACGGGGAGTAATTTATAACTTAAGGAAGTACTGAGAGTATTTACAAGGTAATCAGCTGTTCCTATTTTAACTATAACAACTCCGAGAGACCAAGCGAGAACTAATATTACTATAGCTATTACCATTGATTTTAACCCTTGAAACCAAGCTTCAAGAGCTTTTTTCATTGTTAAAAGTTTTTGCCCCACTGCAAGAGAGATTGCCACAACAACACCCAAAAAAGAACCCCATAAGAGCACATCAAAGGAATTAGCTGAAGAAATTAATAAGCCAAGATTTTTAATTAAATTTCCTGAAAAAACTTCTGAAAGGGTAAATCCTTTTTTTGAATAATTAAGAAAGCCTGAGTAAAAGAGCCCTGCGAAGGTAAAAACAATTACTGTTAAAATTGGTATCATCCCATTGTACCATCTTTCTTTTACTCCTTTTTCAGGGAGCAAAATTCCTGTTTCAAAATCTGTCAGAGGAATAGCTCCGTCTCTTAAAACTTTTCCTTTTCTTGCTCTTCTTTCGGCTTTTAACATAGGCCCAAATTCCTTTTTTAGTGTGAAGGTAAGAAAAACAAAAAATAAGGTAAAAATTGAATAAATCCTGAAAGGTATTGATTGAAGAAAGATTGAATATGGGTCATAATTAATAGAGTATGCTTTAAAGGATTGACCTATTAAAGAGATTTCAAACCCAATCCAGGTGGAGATTATTGCAAGTGATGCAACGGGAGCTGCTGTGGAATCTACAATGTATGCTAATTTTTCTCGTGAAATTTTCCACCTATCGGTAAGAGGTCTCATTGTGTTTCCCACTAAAAGAGTATTAGTATAATCATCAAAAAAGATTAGAATCCCGAGAAGCCAGGAGTAGAGCTGAGTTGTTTCAGCGGATTTTATTTTTTTTGCCAATGAGTTTACAATTCCTTTTATTCCTCCTGATTTATTGATAATACCTACCATTCCTCCCAACATCATGGTAAACACGATAATAGAAGCCCTATCTTTGTCAGCAATTGCGTTAATTGTGTATAGATCAAGAGTTCTGAGCAATCCTTCCCATACACTTAAATTATTTAAAATTACAGCGCCACTGAAAATTCCCAAAAAGAGAGAGATAATAACATCTTTAAAGATAAATGCTAAGAAAATGGCGATAAAGGGAGGTAATAGACTTACTATCCCTGGAATAACTAAAAGTCTTTTTTCAAAGATTCTCCCGTTCTTTATTATTTTTATATTAACAAAACCTGTTTTAGAGAATTTGTACTCTTTTATATTTAAAATGTTTTTAGAATTTATGTAAACTATTTCATCCCCTTTTAAACCTGAAATTTTGATGGGTTCGTTTTTTAGGATAACATTCGGAAATTCTATCGTAATGTTTTCTTCTGAAAAAAGAAATGGTGTTTGAAGAAAAAACATAATGAAAATGCTATAAAGTAAAATCTTTTTGGAATTCATCAAAAAACTTATCATAAACTTTTTTTTTTATCAATATGTGGCTTAATTTTAATTCTGATAGGATTGATTTATAATTCCACGGAATTGTGGTAGTATTTTAAATGTTTGATTTATTTTTTAGAAAAAAGCAAAAAGTAGCACTCGTGTTAGGCGGGGGAGGAGCAAGGGGGATAGCTCATTTAGGTGTTTTAAAATTCTTTGAAGAAAGAGGTTATAAGTTTGATTTTATAGTTGGGACTTCTGCAGGAGGAGTTTTTGGAGCTTTTTATTTAAAGTATTTAGATGTTTCAAAGGCTTGGGTAGAATTAAAGGAAGAAGTTTATAAGAGAAAAGAAATTTCCGAAAATCTTTCGAAAATAGTTGAAAATAATGAAAAAATCTCTTTACTCTCCAAGTTTAGGGAAAAACTTTATGAGGCGAGAATTCTTTTTAAAGAAGGAATTCTTGAAAATGATTTGTTGAAAGAATCTTATGGAATTATGTTTAAAAATTTGAAGTATATTAAAGATTTAAAAGGAAAAATATTCATTGTGGCAACAGACTTGTTAACTGGAAAGGATGTGGTTTTTTCTCAAGGGGAGCTTTTGCCTGCTCTTATGGCAACTTCAGCCCTCCCTGGAATATTTCCACCAGTTGATTACAAAGGATTTTATCTTATAGATGGGGGGAGCACACAGAAGTTGCCTACTATTATAGCAAAAAAGCTTGGAGCTGATAAAGTCCTTGCTGTGGATGTTGGAAGCAATTTAAATAAAAGGGAAAAACATCATCCGACAGGAGCTAAAATAATAATAAGAATAGAGGATGTTGTTTCATACAGATTACATCTTACTAATGTGAAACATGCGGATCTTTTAATAAGACCTAATATTGAAAAATTTAAATGGTATGATTTTAATAAATATGAAGAAATCTTTGAACTTGGTTATAAAGCAGCAACAAACATTGATAATAAAATAAAAGAATTTTTTAAAAGCTCTAAAGCAAAACCAATTTGCTCATGTTGTTCAGAAGATTTTATATTAATTTAAGTTTTTATTTAAAGAATAGATCCGCTATCTTTTTTATCCTTTGTGCTTCGAAATAACTGTCTTCCATTGTAAGATATTTCCATCTTCCCATTCTTCCAGCAGGAAAAATCGTATGGTTTTCAAGTTGTTCTAATAGCATTTCTATGTAAATCTTTTCTTTTAACTTAATTACCGGATATGCATATTTTAAGTTTAAAAAAAGAGCTTTTGCTGCTTTTCCCTTGATTCCTAAAGAATCCATTAGATTTCTTGCTTCTTTGAATAGTATTTTAATGTTTGGGTATGCTCCTTTATGGGATAATTCAAAGTATAGACCAAAAAGCCCATCAGACTCCGGAAGTATGTATTTCCCAACTCTAAAAAAAGGTGTTTTATCTCCGGGAAGATATAGCCAATTGAAATCCCTTTCCATCTCACCTCTTAATCCAATATTAAGAACAATTATTGAAAGAAAGTCCATTTTATAAGAACCCAATTCTGAAAGAACAACTAATTTTTCAAGAGGTATTGTTGAAACGAGAAAATCATATTCAAAGTTTCCTTTGTTTGTATGAACAATTTTCTCCTTTATGTTTATTGATTTTACTTTTGTTTTTAAGTGTATTTCTTTACCCTTTGCAAGATTTTGTGCTAATTCCCCTATTCCATTTTTAGGGTAGTAAAAAACTTTGTTATAACCAACATTATCAGTAGGATTTTTTATTTTTTCTTCATCTGTTTGGGGAATATATCTTTCACTCCATTTTGGATCCATTTCCATAAGTTCAGTTTTCCAGAATTTTTTGTTATAGGGATAGAAGAATTTTTCAAATAAAATATCCCCGAAACTTGTTTTCAAATAGGTATAATAGTTTGTTTTGTCAATTTTTTTATCCTTCTGCTCTTTTAAAACCTGCTTCTTGTATAAAGGGAATGCTTCTGGGAAGAATATTTGAACCGGATATCTCACGAATTTTCCTTCCAAGTAAACATAGGAATTTCTTTCTCTTCTTAGAAGATTACCGGAAAATTTTTTGAAAAATTCAAAGGAGTCTTCCTGTTGAAAGTGTAAATAGTGGCCTCCGTATTCAAAGAAAAAAGGGCCCTCTCTGAATGTTTTTGCCATTCCACCAACACTGTCACTTTTTTCAATAATAATTGGAGAGTATTCCTTTAATATTTCTGCGCTAATCAGCCCTGTAAGGCCTCCTCCTAAAATTAAAACTTTAGGCACTTAAAACCTCCTTTAAAACCCAATTTTTCTTATAGGAATTCCTTCTCTCCTCTTGACAAAGCCCTTCTTTTTAATGTTTTTTTTCTTTTCTTTTTTACCGGGTTTCTCTTTTGTAATTATTTTTTTGTTAAAATTAATTTTTAATTCTTGCTCTACAAAGTTCTTTTCATTATCTTCAACTTTGAGTTTAATACTTTGCTCTTTTCCTGGGGCTTTATCTGATATATTTAAGATTATCACCGCTTCATTTGGAGATATCTTGTCTACTGATGCTGATATTTCTGGCGGGCTCATTATTGTAAAATTAATTTCATCTTTGTCCGGATCTTCTGCTTTTACATAAATTTTATAATTTCCGGGTACTTTAATGTTATTAGGTAACTTAGTCTCAACTATTTCTGGTGGAAGATCCAATACTTTCACATAGTTTGTTCTTACTCTTTTGACTTCTTTCCCATCTTTTAAAATTAGAACATCGCAGAAAATAACATCATTTTTTTTAAAAAAATCTGAGGTTAAAGTATTATCTTCTCCCTCCTTAACAAGTTTTTCATTATTGTAAAAAAGGTAATAAAATTTGATACCAGTGATATCTTGAGAAGAAACTTCTATGTTAACATTAATGGAATCTCTTATGGTTGGGCCACCGGGTATTATCTCTACTTTTTTAACAAGTATTCTATTGGGGTCTAATTGGGAAGGTGGAAATTTTTTAAGAATTTTTTTTGTTGATATTTGAGGTGGTGTTGAATTTTTGTCAGATTCTATTATTTTTCTTAATTCTGTTTGTTTAGAGGATGATTCTCCCTTGCAAGAGGGAAAGTAAAGCAAAAAACTCAACAAAGTAAAAATTAAAACAAATTTCTTCACTTATCTTCTCCTTTCTCTCCAATAAACAATTCCACCAGCATATGGTATAGTGAATTTCTTTGTTTTCTTTATAGTAGTAGAACCAAGTTCTGCTGTTCCTTCGTACATTATGTATTTTGAGCCTTTAAAAAATCCTCCGCCTGCGATTCTTCCTTCTTCACTTTTTCCTGAAACTTTTCCAGCTGGACAGGAAGCAAGCTTTATATCGTAAAATTTCATTTCACCACCACTTGCACAGGGATCACTAACTATTGCAGCTGGAGGCTGATAAGTATTCAAAAAGATATGGGGAAGTTTGTCGTCATCTGGAAGTATTATTGGTTCGGGGTCAAAAAGTTTTTCTCCAGAATCTGGAAATGTGAAGTAAAAACCATTTTTTGTGGTGTCAAGGGTTGTTTCTGCAAGGGTATTCCCGCTCCACGAAAGATATTGAAGATCAGAATAGGTGAGATCGTAGCTTCCTGTATCTTTTATAGCTATGAAGTTTCCTTGATCTGTTGTTTTCGGATTTATTCTGTCACCAGTTCCAAATGTGATCCAGAGGTTATAGCAATTGTCATAGGTTATGGAAGGAGGCAAGTATATTGGATTGTCCGTATCATTTTGTGTAAATACCTTAGAAACTACCCATGAGGAAGGATCTGGATTTGAAATATCAATTTTAAAGAGATTCCCTCCCGTATTTCCGAAATAAATTGTATCAACATAATAATCATTATTTTTGTCAATAGCAGTTACTGCTGAAGGGATAGGATAATTTAAAGCGGAATCAGAGCTTAAGTAGTGTTCAGTAGTTTGTTCTGTTGTAGTTGAATCGTACGCAAGAAACCAAACTATATTTCCTGTCCAGGCATCTACAATTAGTATAGCTTTTCCTTCAACGCTTGAGCTGTCTTCAGCGTTGTCAGTATATCCTCCCGGTACAATCATTACCCATTTATCAATCACTGAACCTCCGCTGTAGTATTTTATTTTCCCAATTAAAGGTTTTCCCCATGTTTCTCCGAGATATTTAACATAAGCGGGTTGAGTTCCACTGTAAACTTTGCCTAACTTCCATTTGAAAGTAAGGTTGTCGGGATCTGTTACATCAAAAGCATAATAAGCCTTTCCTCCGCTTCTGAGTCCAAAATACAGCATGGTTCTCCATATTTTGCTTCCACCCGAGTAGTAAAATATGTCTTCCGCGGTAATTCTTCCGTCCGCAGTATAAACATGCTCTTTATCAAAAACGATTTTTTTAAGATTAGGAAGAACTTCATCAGGGACGAAGCCATAAATTTCTTTTCCTTCGTCAGAAGGATCAACATCGGGATCTGTGTCTATTTCGTGTATTATCCCATCATTTGTTCCAACATATAAAACTTTTTTTCTATCTTTATAATTCTCATAAAATGTTTCGTACGAAGGATCTAATGCTTTTTTCCAAGCAAGTGGGGTTCCCACAAATTGAATATCAGAATGAAAAATATCCCCGAGAAGGTAAGGTGGATCATTATCTCCTCTAACCCCTCGGATAAAATTTATTATATCGCTTGCATCTGATACTGTTGATACATCAAGAAGAGTTCTTAACTCTGATGCATGGTTTGTTGAAAATTCAGTGATAGAAAGATTTGAATTGAGTGTGTATAGGTCTCTATTAGCTGGATCTGGAATTTTTGAAGCCGCATCCCAGCGTTCTCCCGTGAACTCTCCTTCATCATCTAAATTGTATGCTTTCAAATGTCCATCCCAAATTCCTCCTCCATGTTTTGGAATAAATGAACCTACATATGATACATTTAATTCTGCCCCTGCACTTGCAATTTTTTTGGGAGCAGTAAATGAAGTGAAAGCAAAAGATCTTTCAAGAATATTGTAGATTGCGTTTAAGAGAGATGTTTTTAATTGATCAAAATCAGAAACTGTATAATATTTCCCATGGCCATTATCGGCTGTATTTTGTAAGAGTGCTATATTTATCCTTAATCCAACTGTATAAGTTATTATATTTTGTTTTTCATTAAACCCTGGATCATAATCACTCCCGAGATTGAAAAAGTTTTTGTCATCTGGGATTAAATCAACATCATATATATATTTTGCAACATCATCTAAAAGGTGTCCGTATTTAGTTTTTGTATCGCTACCGTCTCCGTCTCCATCATAATCCCATCTGTATGTGTTCAGATCATTTATATAAGGATAGTAGCGATAGCTTAAATAATAGTTATTATCAAACTCATCACTTGTGGGAGCTCCGTCCGTGACTAAAATAACAAAATTTTTCTGACACCACCATCTCACCGGGGAAGAAGCTGTTGAATTAGTACAATTTCCATAATTATCAACTTCACTACAGCATCTTGGGAAATTGTACATATCATAAAAGGTGTTTCCGTCTGTGCTATTTATTATTCCTTTATAGTAACCATATGCAGTATCAAGAGATTCTGCAAGAGGAGTATAGTAATCTGCCGTAAGATGGTTAACTATGTCGAACATCATATCAAGATGCTCAGTACAGGTATTGGGATGAACAGTATCTTCACATCTGTCAGGAGTTGAGAGATCTTTCATCGTTAGGTGTATTTGCCCGCCTAAGGATCTATCGCTTCCGCCTCCAATATAGAAAAAGTTTTCTATTCCAAGATAAGCATCATTTCTAAATGTATCTAATAATTCTGTTGTTATTCTTCTCATTGCGATGTATCTTCTTACATAAGCGCTAACACAATGTCCGCTGGACCACGCGGTGCAGCTATAATATGGATATGTATATGTTTTCCCTGTTGAAGTAGTGTAAGTTCCGAAATCCTGATAATCAGAGACATAAACATCAGCGCTCTCCATAGAACCTGAATTATCAAGAATAAAGAGAATATTAGGTTTAACTTTAACTGAGAAAAGATCCTCATCATCAGCCTGGAGAAAGCTTTTAATCCCTGTTATAAGCAAAATAACAATAAATATGAGTAAAAGAATATTTCTTTTTTTCATCTTAAACCTCCTTTTAATATCCTGTCATTAAGGAATAAATGCCCGTTTCTATTTCTGAGTAAGCTTTTCTTTTCCTGTTTGTTAGTTCAGAAGTGATGTTAACTTCCCAAATAATAGGTTTTATGTTTGAAGTAGTCCCTAAGCTAATTCCCGGTAATGGTGGGGGTTGAAACCCTTGAAACACTGTAATATTCATAGCACCAGTTTCAAGGTCTCCGCTATAAACATGGACATTGGAACCATCTTCTGCATTAATTATTTGATTTACGGTAATAGATGAAGGGTCTTCGCTATTCTTGATTCGAATTGCTGTGCTTTCAACTCCTGCTACTGCATAATAGTAAGAGGCTTTTTTCAAATAAACATTGTAAGTAGTGAATAATTCTGTTGATGTTGTCCTTATTCCAGAAGCAACAATAAAGGAAAGAATTAATACTGTTATAAGTGCTATTATTAGCATACTTCCTTTTTCATTTTTCTTCATTTTTTATTACCTCACAAAATAATATTAAAATTTCTTGGATCCACTGAAATTGTAAGTATTCGGGGTTTAAAAGGTCCTTTGAGGGTATACTGATTTTCGTCTCCAATTACAGGTATTTGCGTTATTATTTCTCCTTTTGCCGAATAATCGTCGGTAATCATTACAACCCTTAAAGTAACTTCTTTTAATTGTTTTGACCTAATAAAGTTTAAAAAACTTGTGCAACTTGTATCATCTGCACAAGGATTTTCTATAGGATTCGTCCATCTTGTTGAATCCTTTGCACCAAAATTCATTTCTGATGTGGGATTATTAAGGTCTGGAATTATTGTGTAAATTATTTGTAAATCCCAGATGTTTTCGGCTTCCACACCTTTTACGACAGTAGTATTATTTAACGCATCTGCTTGTTCTTTTGTATCAGTAATTCTTATAAATTTTCTTACATTCCTTTTTTTATCAGGATCATATTTTTGCTGAACTAAATATATAGAAAAGGAGTATAGTTTAATTACAGGTGTTCCTGAAGAATAAGTTATGTTTTTTCCTGTTAATGTGGAAGGTTTTATTACATTATCTTTATAGTTTCCGGAATTTAACAAACCAGAGTAATATACAGCAGAAGATCTGATAGAAATAGAGCTTGCAGTTACTCCTGTTACATAAAACACATAATAACCATCTTTATTGATAACAACTCCCTTATCCCCTACATTCCATGCATAGACATTTCCTGTTACATCCTTTCTGTAGGTGTTTTCAACAGATAATTGGGTGGACGATGAGGGCGAAAAGTTTGCAGTAAGTTTAGTTACTGCGTTTGGTTCCCCTTTGGCGATTATAATGCCGTCAGGATAATTTGTATTATTTAGTGGGAAAATACCGTTAAAATAAGGAGAGTCTTTCAAAAAAGAACCTGTATTTAATAATGTTAATACTGCTCCGGCATCTTTTAACTCCTCCGAAAGGTTTGAGAGCACAAATCTTGACTCCTGAATTAACCTTACTCTTGCCTGCTCTGTTGCGGAGACATTCTTGTAATAAATTATCATCGTATAAAGCCCAACAAGGATAAAAGCCATCATTAATGTATAGACAAGTGCTTCAATCAATGTATATCCTTTTTTCATTTTATCCTCCTCTTTTAGTAAGAAGGACTACTTTAAAAGGGTATTTGTTTCCTTTTTTGCCATATTCAACAGTAACCTTAATATCAAGCAACTCACTGTTGTTTGGATCTTGTGTTATCACTGTTGTTCTTTTTATCCCTTTGTAATCTTTAAGGTTGGTGTATTTTGATTTTACTAATGGATTGTTTGATGTGGCGGTTTGAGAAAAATCTTCTACTATTGTAGTGTTAATTACTCCCATATTATTAAGTTGATCCCTTGAATATTTGAGAACTTCTTCTATCCTTTCCTCTGCAAGTGAAATGGCCAGATTTTTTTCTCTGATTTTACTATTTGTGTAAATTTGAGCTGAAAATCCGGATAAAATTGCTGCTACGATAAAAGCTAATATAGCAAGAGCAATTAAAGCTTCAAGCAATGAAAATCCTTCTTTATTTTTCAACTTTAATACCTCCATAAGGATAAATTCTTATTTTTCTTTGATAAATTATAGGGTGAGAAAGAGAACCATCCCCTTCTCTACTCCAAACAGTGAGGATTATTTCTGCGGGCTGGGATGTGGGGTTTGTAAGATCAGAAGCTTTTTTTACTTCACCTCTTGAATTTACTGCAAAATCTGTCACATCCGTGCTTCCTGGATTAAAAAACATTCTCCCTTCCATTGGCTGTCTTTTCTTTACTACTTCAAACTGATTAAGATCTCCTATTATTTTCTGTTTTTCAATAGTATAGGTTTTACCATCAGAATGGAAATGAATTCTAACCCATCGATTTTCTTTTGAAGCTAATTCTTTAGCATATGCGATATCTGCGATTATTTTATTTACCCCTCCTGAAAATCTTGATTTTGTAACTACACTGCTTGCGATATTAATACTAATAAGTAATAACACTCCTGCTACAATCATAACTACAAGGAGTTCTACTAAAGAAAATCCTCTTCTCATAATTTTCCTCCCTTTTTTATATCAAAAAAATGTGCCATTTTTAAAATACATTATTTTTCAGTACTTTTCAAGTTTTACTTTTATAAAAATAGAAAATTATGTGTAATAATTACTCATAATTTCTCTTGTATTTCACTTTTAAAGTGCTCATTTAAATTTAGGCAAGTGCTATTTGATAGAATTAAGATTGTCAGATCTCTTTCTTTTAGTTCTTTTCTGAGATTATATATCACAGAACCCTTGTTATTCTCCTCATTTTCAAAGAGTAAAACTTTTATCCCTTTTTTTTCGAGTTCTTTTTTAATTATGTTTAATTCTAACCTTTCCTTCTTAGGAATTCTTTCTTTGTTTTTTATATCCAAAATGTAAGCGATATCTGTATCTGCCAATGCTTTTATAAGATTTTTCTCAAAGGTTTTTTTTCTTAGAGACCAGGAAGCCGGTTCGAAAATGGTTAGCAGACTCTTCCCTGCGAAAGCTTTTTTCACACTTTCAATGGTTTTTTTTATTGCAGTGGGGTGATGGGCGAAGTCATCTATTATGGTAATTCTTTTGGAAATAAAGAGAATTTCCTGCCTTCTTTTCACACCTTTAAACTCTCTGACAATTTCCTTAATTTTCTCAATTTTTATCTTTTCTTTAAGCAAAAGGTATATCCCTGGAAGTATATTTTCAATATTATACTCACCTATTAAATTCAACTGGAATTCCCCTAGGTCAATTTCTCCGATTTTCACATTAAAAATATAAGGGTAGCTGTTTTTTTTAAGTGTATAACTTATATCTGTATCTTTTTCCTTTCCATAAAGTATATTTTTTGAAAAAGAATGGTTTAATAATTTTTTTGTTTTTTTAGATGAGGAAGGGAAAAAGATTCCTCCATTAGCAGGAACTTCCCTTAGAAGGAATCTGAATGCTTTTAAATATTCTTTTTCACTTTCAAATATATCTGTGTGGTCAAATTCCAATGGTTTGAGTATTAGTGTCGTTGGAAAATAGTGGAAAAATTTACTGTATTTATCAAAAAAGGAAGTTTCATATTCATCACCTTCTATAATAAAATACTCTCCTTTTCCAGTCTTATAGTTTTTTTTGAAATTAATTGGGATTCCTCCAATGAAAAAACCGGGAGATAGCCCAGCTTTTTCAAAAGCAAATGATACAAAAGATGCTGTCGTTGTTTTACCGTGCGTTCCGGCAATTACTATTCTTTTTTTATTTTTTAGAAAAAACTCAAAAAGAGCTTGGGGCATTGACATAAAAGGATAGTTTTCATTTAATATGAATTCTCCTTCCGGATTTCCCCTTCCTACAATATTACCCACTATTATGAGATCAGGTTTAAAT
>CAZWJH010000061.1:0-15525 GCA_964634755.1 uncultured Clostridia bacterium | reverse complement strand
ATTTGTTAGCAAAATAGCTATCCGATGGAATTCCGCTGTAAAGAATCTTTGAATTCTCCCCGAATATTTTTTTTGCTTCTGGGATTAAAATTTTTTCCGTTATAGCAATAGGATCAACATTATCTTTAATAAAAACAGAAAAGGCAACCCATTTCCCATCATCAGAAACAATACTTCCTCTGTAGTTCTCTTTGGAAAGCACATATTTTTTTAAATTTTCAAGCTCTTTCTTAGAATTTGGAATCTCTTCAACCAAATCCTTTACTTCAATGCCATCAGAAGTTTTCCTTATATCGCTTGTATTTGACAGGGAGGTTACTATGTAAATTTCCTTCTTCTCTTTCAAATCCTCTGTAAAAAGCTTCACTTTTTTAAGAAAATCTTCTGAAAAAACCTCGCCATCCTCAGGCTTTACCATTATAAGAACCAGATTGTTAATTGCAAAATCCTTTGATGTTTTTACAAACAGTGAAAGTCTCGGATCCTTTTTAGAAAGCCATGAAATCATGTCATTTGAAAACCTTAAGTTTTTAATTCCAAAGAGACTTACCAAAGTTATTAAAATAATTAATCCGATAACTAAAAATCTGTACCTTATAACAAATTCAGGTATTTTCTTATTCATCTTCTTTTCCTCCTAAAATTGTTCTTAAATACTCTGATAAAATAGGAAGAGCTATTTCTCCGTACTTTTTCTTTCTCTCCTCAAAAACACTCCACAGAGTAAAAGATGTGTGAATTATTCCAAGGTATCTTATAGCAGCTATTTTGGGATCTATATCTTGCCTGAATTCATTGCTTTTTATCCCTTTTTCAATAATTTCCTGAAAAATTCTTACCAATTTTTCAATAATGGATTTGAATTTTTCAAAAAGAATAGGATCATCTATGTAAAGCTCATCGGAAAAAATTATTCTATATATACCCGGAAAATCTTCAAGATAATCTATAGCAAAATAAAACCACTCAAGAAGACTTTTTTTCGGAGAATAGTTTTCTTTTTTAATCTCCTTGAATTTTTCATCCAAAAGCTTTTCAGAGATATCAAGAATCATAACAAATATATCACTCTTTGATTTTATATGCTTATAAAGTGCACCCTCTCTGAAACCGATTTCTTCAGCTAAGTTTTTTGTTGTTATCCCTCTAAGCCCGAATTTATCAGCCAATTTAAGAGCAGCTGTAAAAATATCAAGCTTTCTTTTGTCAAGAAAATTAACGATTCTTTTCCGCATATCCTTTTTCTCCTTTAAGTTTATTTTTATCAACAGATAAATTTAATATACTCAAATGGGATGTTTTTACTAACTTTTTATCAAAATTTTTCTTATTATCATTGCTCATTTTTCAATACTCCTTTCTCGCTCACCTGCGGTGAGTAAATACTCACCCTCCGATTATAGCAAAAAAAATTTTTCGATGTCAAGAGCTTTGGAGAAGAAAATAATAAAAAATTAAACCATTAGTAATGAACCTTTGTTTGAAAAACCTTTCACTTTCTCTGGCCAAGCGCTTACCTGAACCTCTCCTATATGTTTTCTTCTAAGCATATACATAGCTACTCTTGATTGTCCGATTCCCCCTCCTATACTTAGAGGTAATTCTCCTTTCATAAGTAATTTATGCCATGGAAACAAGAGTCTTTTTTCCAATCCCTGCATTTTCAATTGAGTTTTTAAAGAATCTTTATCAACCCTTATTCCCATTGAAGAGATTTCAAAAGCATCTTCTAAAACAGGATTCCATATTATAATATCACCGTTTAATCCTCTTTTCCCATTCTCCCCTAATGTAACCCAATCATCATAGTCCGGCGCTCTTCCATCATGAGGTTTGCCATCCGGTAAAGGATACCCAATTCCAATAATAAAAACTGCGCCATATCTTTTCACTATTTCTCTCTCTCTTTTCTTAGGAGAAAGATTTGGAAATGCTTTATAAAGATCATCACTGTAAATAAATTTAATCTCTTTTGGCAAAACACTTTCATAATTTAGCATTTTTGAAAAATAAATCTCCGTTTTTTTTAAACAACTATATATTTTCTTAACAGCCTTTTTCAAGTAATAAATATTCCTTTCATCTTTGCTTATCACCCTCTCCCAATCCCATTGATCAACAAGAACAGAATGAATAGAAGAATTTTTAATATCTTCCTGCGGACGAATTGCTAACATATCGGTGATGATTCCCTCCCCAACCTCCAACTGCATTTCTCTTAATGCAAGTCTTTTCCATTTTGCAAGAGAGTGAACAATCTGAAATCTTTTTTCTCCGATAGAATCGATTTTAAATTCAACAGCTTTTTCTATTCCATTCAAATCATCCTGTATCCCGCTTTCAGCTTCCACGAAAAGAGGAGCCGGCACTTTTTTCAGATTCAGTTTCTTTATGAGACAGTTTTCAAACTTTCTTTTTACCTCCAAAACAAGTTCCATTCTTTTTCTTAAAGAGAACCCTAAAAAATCCTTCATCACACGCCTCTTAATATTAATTTGATAATATATTTTAGTAAAAAAAATCATATTATTTTATTAATTGACATATTATTAATAATTTATTAAAATTTAAGACAATTTTTATAAATTTACTAAAAGAGGTACTTTAAAATGAGAGAAAATTACAAACTTGATAAAATTGACAAAAAAATATTATCTTTTCTTATTGAAGATGCAAGACAACCTTTTCTTGATATAGCAAAAACTATTTATGTTTCAGGCGGAACGATTCATGTAAGATTCAGGAAAATGGTGGAAAAAGGCATAATCAAAGGCTCAACCCTTATAATAGATCCGGAAAAAATAGGCTTTGATATCTTCGCTTTTGTGGGAATCAATCTTCACAATGCGAAGGATTATAAAATAGTCATAGAAAAGATAAAAAAGATTCCTGAAATAATGGAAGCATATTATACTACTGGCAAATATAATATATTCGTAAAGCTTTTTGCAAAAAACACAAAAGATTTGTACAATATTTTAATAAGAAAAATTCAAGAAATTTCCGAAATCCAATCAACGGAAACACTTCTTTCTCTTGAAACAGCTTTTGAGAAAAAAATAAGCACACTGGTAGAAATAGCTTAAAGTAACCTCTTCTTTGTTCATTCAACTTATACCCACTGTTTGACAAAACCCACAAAATATAATATTTTAGGAAATTCACAAAAAGTTTGGAGGTTTTCTATGAACTATTTTTTAACAGAAGAAGAACAAATGGTTAGAGAAATCGCAAGAAAAATTGCTCTGGAAAAAATTGTCCCTGTGAGACAAAAATACGATGAAGAGGGAACTTTTCCCCACGATATAGTGGAAGTAATGGCACAGAGTGATCTCTTCAGAGTATTTATTCCAGAGGAGTACGATGGAATGGGGCTTTCAACTCTCGCAATGCTTCTTGCGGTGGAAGAACTCTCTTATGGCTGCGCAGGAATTGCCCTTGCCTATGCAGGTACGGCACTTGGAATAACACCTATTATTTTGTATGGAAATGAAGAGCAAAAGAAAAAATATCTCCCTATGGTAGCAAACGGAGCTCTTGCAGCTTTCGGGCTTACGGAAAGTGAAGCCGGGAGTGATGCGGGAAATATAAAAACAAGAGCTGAAAAGGATGGAGATTATTATATAATAAATGGAACAAAGCAATTCATCACAAACGGAGGAGAAGCAGAAGTTTATGTAATAATTGCCCTAACCGATCCTTCGAGAGGGACAAGAGGAGCCACTGCATTTATTCTTGAAAGGGGGATGGAAGGATTTGAATTTGGTAAAAAAGAGGATAAAATGGGGATAAGAGCTTCCGTTACAAGAGAGCTTATTTTCAAAGATCTCAGAGTTCACAAAAGCCAAGTTTTAGGAAGGGAAGGAGGCGGTTTTCTTATGACAATGAAAACATTTGACAGAACAAGGCTTGGTGTTGCAGCTCAGGCAGTTGGTATTGCTCAGGCAGCACTTGATGCAGCAGTCTCATACGCAAAGAAAAGACATCAGTTCGGGAAACCAATTGCTTCTTTTGAAGGCTTGCAATACATGATGGCTGATATGGCAATAAAAATAGAGTCAGCAAGAGCTTTGACCTATATGGCAGCAAGAAATGTTGATGCAGGGGAAAAGGTGGCTGATATAACGGCAATGGCAAAAGCTTATGCTTCAGATGTTGCAATGCAGGTTACAACCGACGCAGTTCAGATTTTCGGTGGATACGGATATATGAAAGAGTATCCTGTTGAGAAGATGATGAGAGATGCAAAAATCACTCAGATCTACGAAGGAACAAATCAAATTATGAGAAATATAATAGCATCCCAATTAATTAAGAGGATAAAATGAACATCTTTGTATGCATAAAACAGGTACCCAACACAACAGAGGTCAAGTGGGATCTTGAAAAGGGGACATTGATAAGAGAGGGAGTTGAATCAATTGTCAACCCATTTGACCTCTATGCTGTTGAGGAAGGATTGAGAATAAAGGAAAGACTCGGAGAAGGAAAAGTCATAGCAATTACAATGGGACCTCCTCAGGCAAAGGAAGCTTTAAGAGATGTTATTGCAATGGGAGTTGATGAAGGAATCTTGGTATCGGACAGAGCCTTTGCAGGGGCTGATACTCTTGCAACTTCCTACTCCCTTTACAAAGCAATGGAAAAGATAGGAGATATAGGTATCATAATAGCAGGCAAACAGGCCATAGATGGTGATACAGGACAGGTTGGTCCCGGAATTGCCTCCTGGTTTGGATTTCCTCAAGTAACCTTTGTTAGAAAGATTGTAGAGATAAGCAAAGAAAAGGCTGTGGTTGAAAGATTAACCGATTATGGATACGATGTGGTTGAAATCGGACTTCCCGGAGTAATTACAGTTGTTAAAGAGATAAATGAGCCAAGACTTCCGTCTTTAAGAGGAAAAATGAAAGCAAAAAAATTTGAACCTACTGTTTTCACTTCAAAAGACATTGATGCGGATGAAACAAAAATAGGACTTCAAGGATCCCCGACTCAGGTTAAAAAGGTCTTTTCACCACCCAAAAGAACCGGTGGAGAAAAGTTTGAAGGTGAGGCTGAAGAATTAGCCGAAATTCTTTTCGGTAAATTAAAAGAATTAAAAGTAGTGTAGGTGAGAAAATGGGAGTTACGGGAATTTGGGTTTTGGAAGAACGATGCACAGGTTGTAGTGTTTGCGTTGATGCCTGCCCATTTGATGCAATAAAAATTAGTGAGGAAGGAATCGCGGAAATAGATGAGGAAAAGTGTACTCTTTGCGGCGCCTGTGTTGATGCCTGCCCCTTTGATGCAATTGAGATGAAAAGGGGAGAGAGTGCAATCGAAATAGATAAAAGTGAATATAAAGGGATTTTAACATTCGCTGAAGTTAATGAGGGAGAGCTTGCAAAAGTTGCCCTTGAGATGCTCTCCGTGGGAAGAAAAATTGCAGATAAGAGAGGAACAAAGTTGGCTTCTGTCTTGATAGGTGGAAATGGTGTTAACAAACATGCTCGAACTTTGATTAATCACGGAGCAGACATAGTTTACTACATTGAACATGACGAGCTATTCCACTTTCATGATGAACTTTACTCAGAAGCTTTGAAAAAACTCATGGAAGAGGTAAAACCCGAGGTTTTTATCGGAGGAGCCTCTGCTGTGGGAAGAGCACTTTTACCAAGGCTTGCGGCAAACATAGAGACAGGGCTTACAGCTGATTGTACAGAGCTTGACATTGACACTGAAACAGGAAATCTTCTTCAAACAAGGCCTGCTTTTGGCGGGAATATAATGGCAACAATCCTCACGCCAAATCACAGACCTCAAATAGCAACAATAAGACCGAGAGTTATGCCTGTTCCCTTGGAAAAAGAAAGAAGCGGAGAGATAAAAAAGATAGATTTTGACCCGACAACTTTTAAAATCTCAAAAATAATAAAAGAAGCTGTAATTTTATCCGAAGAAGAGGTAAACCTTCATGAAGCTGAAGTTATAGTTTCAGCCGGAAGGGGTATCGGAAGCAAAGAGAATATGCAGCTTATTTATGATTTTGCAAAGAAGCTTGGTGCTGCAGTCGGAGCCTCAAGAGCTGTGGTTGACGCAGGCTGGATTTCGTATTCCCATCAAGTAGGACAGACAGGAACAACAGTGGCACCGAAAGTTTATATTGCTTGCGGAATTTCAGGTGCAATCCAGCATCAGGTAGGTATGAAATCAAGCGATGTTATAATTGCCATAAACTCTGATCCGAAAGCCCCGATTTTTGACATAGCCACATACGGATTTGTGGGAGATCTTCACAAGATTATTCCGGAATTAATGAAAAAGCTCTGATCTATTTTATTAAAAACTCCGGCTCTTTTTCTTTTATTTTTATGTATTTTTTTAAAATGGAGAGGGCTTTTTCCACCTCTCCTTTTCCTATTATTATCGCAGAAGGTCCCGGAGGAGATAAAGTTTCAATAAAAGTGTGATTTAACTCTTTGTTAAAAAGATTCTCTAATTTTTCATTCTCCTTTTGGTTTCTTCCGACTATTAAAACCGCTCTATCATTTAGAGTGAAGAATCTTCCGTATCTTAGAATTTCCACATTTGTCTTATTTATAAGCTCTCTTACCAAAAGCTCTTTTGTCCTTTTTGCAAAATCAGGTACAGTTAAAAGGCATCCTCCGGCAGGTGTCGGGACATAAGATAATGAAAACTTTTTTGCAAGTTCAAGTTGTATCTGCCTGTTTCTTCCTGAAACTCCCAAAAGCTTTTCCCCTTCAACCCATCCCTCCCTTTCAGCTATTGTCTCAAGCATATTCTTTTGAGTTAGGGGCCTTAAAACAAGACCTGAAACACCAGCCTCTTTTTCAATGGTATTGATAGCCTCCCTTCTCTGAGAAAATGGTCTTTGACCTACAATTTCCCCGCTAATCAGAAATTTTGCTCCGATTTTTTCCATATATTCCTTTGCCTTTTTAAAATACAAGATTCTGCAATCCATACAGGGATTAAGATTTTTTCCATAACCGAATTTAGGACTTTTTAATATTTTAAAAAAATCTTCCGAAATATCAATAATCTCAGGCTCTTTTTTAAGATCTTCAAAATTTCTTCTATCAATTTCACCGAAAAAGGGATGATAAAAGCTTACCGGATATACATCAATTCCCAAACCTTCAACAATTTTTATCGCCAAAATACTATCAAGCCCCCCTGAATAGAGAGCCACGGCTTTTATCATTTAACTTTTAACATTCTTTCAATGGGAATTTTAGCTTTTTCCATTACTTCCTTATCAAGAATTATTTCATATCTATCATATTTAAGTGAATTTAAAATTGACTCCAATGTTATCTCTTTCATACCTCTGCACTTTGCTCTCATTGTAAGAGGAACAAAGTTTTTTTCGGGAAACTCCTTTTTTAATCGATCCACCATTCCTATTTCAGTCCCGACGATAATTGTTTTCTCTTTAATTTTTTCCGCCTGTTTTATCATCTGTCCTGTGGAAAGAATTGAATCAGCCATCTCCTGAATCTCCTCGTGGGTCTCAGGATGCACCATAAGATGAGCATCAGGGTATTCCCTTCTTATCTTCTCTATGTCTTTTTTCATTATAAGTTTATGGTGGACGTAGCAAAATCCATCGTAAAGGATAATCTCCTTTTTTGTTCTCTTTTTCACATAAGTTCCCAGATTTTTATCCGGAACAAAGATTATTTTCTTTTGAGGAACACTCTCCACTATTTTAACAGCATTTGCCGATGTACAAACTATATCGGTCAATGTTTTTGTTTCTGCTGTTGTGTTTATATATGATACAACTGCGGCATTCGGATACTTTTCTCTGAGTTTTTTAAGCTCTTTAATATCCACCATCTCAGCCATTTCACAGTAAGCGCTCTCTTCAGGAAGAAGAACCTTTTTGTCAGGGTTTAATATTTTTGCGGTTTCAGCCATAAAAGAGACTCCGGCAAAAACTATGACATCTGCCGAAAGACTCACAGCTTTTCTTGCAAGCTCAAGAGAATCTCCCAAAAAATCAGCTATCTCCTGAACCTCTTTTCTCTGATAATTGTGTGCCAAAATAATGGCATTTTTTTCTTTCTTAAATTTTTCTATCTCTTTTATCATTTCTTTCATGCAAAACTATATCACTAATAGACATCCCTTTTCAAGAGAATTTTAAGTAAGCAAATCTTGAAAAAGCCGAGCAACTCCCAAACCGAACAGCTTTTTTATGACGATACAGATATGCAATCCAACGATATAGATTTTTCAATCTTCTACTTTCCTTCTATATTCTTTTTTTTCATAATTTTTATCTCTTTTGATTATTTTAACGAAGGTCTTCTTGCTATTTATCACTCTTTTATAATATAATTTTAGAGATGACAGAAAATAAAGAATTTAAAATTGAGCCTTTAACAATAAAGGCTTTAATTGAACAAAGTATAAAAAAGCACAATCAAAGGCCTGCACTCGGATTTTATGACTCCGAGCCTATTACATACGGAGAACTTGCAAAAAAAATCAAAGCTATTTCCAAACTTCTTTATGATAAAGGGATAAGGAAGGGAGATAAAGTAGCATTAATAGGGGAAAATTCTCCCAACTGGGGAATAGCCTATCTTGGAATAGTTACAATAGGAGCCATTGCAGTTCCCATACTGCCGGATTTTCCCGGAGAGGATATAATAAATATTTTAAAACACTCTGATTCAAAACTTCTTTTTGCCACAAGAAAACATGTTGACAAAATAATTAATGATGAGTGCAAAAACATAAAAACAATTATAACTCTTGATGATTTTTCCGAGGAAACCGAATTCTATAAGATAGAATCCATAAGCTCAGTAATAGAAGAAACTTTACAGAAAGCTTCTCAGTTCTTCCATGATATAGGAGAAAAGGTCGGGTTATTTGATGCGAATGTAAAAGAGGATGATCTTGCCGCAATAATTTACACATCAGGAACAACAGGAATGTCTAAAGGAGTTATGTTAACTCATAAAAATATAGTTACAAACATAATAGCCACAAAAAAAGTCGTTATTATAGATGAAAAAGACAGATTTTTATCTGTTCTTCCCATGTCTCATGTGTATGAAGGGACACTTGGCTTTCTTATGCCTCTTGCAAGTGGATCTTCAATATATTACTTAGGAAAATCCCCTACTCCAACTGTTCTTAAAAAAGCCTGTTCAAAGGTTCATCCTACAATAATGACATGGGTTCCTCTAATTATGGAAAAAATCTACAAAAAGAAAATAAAAGCCCTAATGGAAAAAAACTTTCTTTTTAAAAGCTTAATTCGTGTTCCCGGGCTTAAAAAAACTTTTTATAAAAAAGCGGTAAAAAATCTTATTGAATTTTTAGGTGGAAAAATAAAAATCATTGCTTTCGGAGGGGCTCCCCTCAGCCCTGAAGTTGAAAAATTTCTTAAAACAGGAGGCTTTCCCTATGTAGTTGGATATGGACTTACAGAAACAGCACCCCTTTTGACAGGTGAAAAACCAAGCGAAACAAGAATCGGTTCCTGTGGATACCCGATAGAGCATGTTCAAATAAGAATCGTAGACCCTGACCCAAAAACCGGCATAGGAGAAATTTATGCAAAGGGGCCCAATATCATGAAAGGATACTATAAGAACAAAAAATTGACTGAAGAGGTTTTGAGCAAAGATGGTTGGTTTAAAACAGGAGACAGAGGCTATATGGACAAAGATAATTTTCTTTACATCAGAGGGAGATCAAAAAATATGTTTTTAGGACCCAATGGAGAAAATATTTATCCTGAGGTAATAGAAGAAAAACTTTTAAACTTTTTAATTGTACAGGAAGCCATAGTAATTGAAAATAGAGGAGAGATTGAAGCACTCGTTTACTTAGATCCTGCCTACCTTGAAGAGAAATTGGAAGGAAAAGGGGAAGAGGAGCAAATGCAAATAATCAGAGAAACTCTTGAAAATTTAAGAAAAGAGGTAAACCAAAAATTACCGTCTTTTTCAAGAATAAAAAGATGCCTCTATCAAAGGGAGCCATTTGTAAAAACAGCAACCCAGAAGATAAAGAGATTTTTGTATTATCACCCTCAATAAAATGAAAAAATCTCTTGACTTTTCCCCTTCTTTATTACTAATATTAAGCTTTGCAGGAGCTATTTTAATAGGAACATTTCTTTTAATGCTTCCCTTTTCCACAGTCTCAGGAAGCATTTCGTTTGTCAATGCTCTTTTTACAGCAACTTCTGCTGTATGCGTTACAGGCTTGATTGTCGTTGATACTGCAACATATTTTACCACTTTTGGCCAGACTATTATCTTAATTCTATTCCAATTGGGTGGATTGGGGATAATGACTTTTACATCTCTTGTAATATTACTTGCAAGGGGCGATATTTCATTTTCGGAAAAAAGTGTTATTGAAGATAGCTTTCTTTCAAAGGGAGGGGTTGATCTTAAAAGATTCATAAAAGATATTTTTATCTTCACTTTTTTAATAGAATTTTCAGGTATGCTTCTTCTTTACTTTAATGTCTTTTCCAAACATTTTAAAGAAGGAAAAGCTTTTTTTCACTCATTGTTTCATTCAGTTTCCGCATTTAATAATGCAGGTTTTTCAACTTTTTCGGATTCATTGGTAAAATATCAAAGCAGTGTAAGTTTAAATCTTGTTATTGTTTTTGAAATTATAATCGGGGGTCTTGGCTTTTTTGTGGTAAGAGACATCTATTATTTTGTAAAAGCGAGGGGAAAAAACAAGTTTTCGCTTCACTCAAAATTAGTAATAGTAACAACCTTTATTCTCATAGTAGTCGGATTCGGGATATTTTTATTCCTTGAAAACGATCATTCTCTTGCAGGAAAGGATAAGCTTACAAAAATTCTGATTTCCCTTTTTCAATCAGCCACACCTCGAACCGCGGGTTTTAATACTGTGGACTTAACTCTAATTACCCATGCTTCCGCCTTTCTTCTTATTATTTTTATGGTAATAGGAGCATCTCCCGGCTCAACCGGCGGAGGGATGAAAACAACAACATGGGCAGCTCTCTTGCTATTCTTAAGAACAAAGTTAAAAGGTAAAAATAATGTTCAGGCTTTCGGAAGAAACATAGCATGGGAGATTGTTGATAAAGCCCATCTTATACTTTTATTTTCAATAATAGTTATATTTTCAGGAGTTCTTCTAATTTCTTTTTTTGAAGGGGACAAGTTTTCCCTTCTTCAGGTATTTTTTGAAGAGGTCTCAGCTTACGGGACTGTTGGACTTTCTCTGGGAATAACATCAAAGATAAACTCTTACAGCAAACTTGTTTTAATAGCCACAATGTTTGTCGGAAGAGTAGGAATTTTAAATATAATATATGCTTTTGTTTCAGAAAAAAGGGGTGCTAATTATGAGTATCCCGAAGAAAAAATCATAGTGGGGTGAGAAAATGAAATATGCAGTAGTCATAGGTGTCGGAAGTTTTGGCCTTTATGTAATTAAAACTCTTGCTGAAAAGGGAGTAAAAGTTGTTGTACTTGATAAAGACCCAGATAAAATAGAAATGGTAAAAAACATAGCTGCAAAAGCAGCTATTGCAGAAAGTACAAATAAAGAGGTGTTAGAAAACTTTGGAGTCAAAGATGCTGATGCTGTTGTCGTGGCTGTCGGACCAAAGATGGAGGATAGTATTCTTATAGTTCATCACCTTATGACATTGGGAGTTAAAAGAATAATAGCAAAGGCTAACTCTGAGGAGCACGGTAAAATTCTTGAAATAATTGGAGTCCAAAAGGAAAATGTAATATTTGCCGAAAGATATGCTGCTATTAGAGTTGCAAATAAACTTTTAAGCAATAATATTCTTGATTTTATCCCTTTAAGTGAGGAGTTCAGCATAAGGGAAATCGCTCCGCCTGAAATTTTTGTGGGAAAAAGCTTAAAGGAGCTTGATTTAAGAAATAAGTACAATATTCATGTGATTGCAGTAAAAGAGTTTATCCCCACATCAGGTGTTTCGGAGGGAAGGGTTATAATTCCGAAAGCAGACTTTATAATAAAGGATAGTGATAGCCTTATAGTTGCAGGAGATGAGGAAGCTTTAAGCAAAATTCCCGAAATTTAATGCTAAAAATAGGACTTACAGGCGGTCTTGCAACAGGCAAGTCCTTTGTTCTAAATCTCTTCAAAAAGGAAGGATTTTTTACACTGAAAGCAGATGAAATTGCAAAAAAATTCTATACAGAAAATGCAAAGATAAAAAAGGAGCTCACTGAAAAATTCGGCAATGATATTTACAAAGGTGAGAATATAAACAGAACAAAGCTTGAGAAAATCTTATTTACAACAAAAGAAAAAAGAAGGGAGTTTGAAAAAATTTTTTATTCTCACTTTATCCCCTTTCAAAAGGAACTGTTTGCTTTCCTTTCATCCAAACATAAAGCCTTAGTATATGAATCCGCTCTTCTTTTTGAAGCAGGGACTTTCAAAAATTTTGATATTTTAATTCTTACATACTGTTCAAAAGAGGCACAAATAGAAAGAGCAGTAAAAAGAGGGCTTAAAAGAGAGAAAGCTGAGAAAATATTAAAATTCCAAATTCCCTATGAAAAATTATTGGACAAAGTGAATTTTTCAATAAATACGGAAAAATCCGTTGAGTTTACACATAAGCAGACAAAAAAAATCATAGATGAAATAAAAAAAGAGCTTATTTAATTATGCTACCATAAAAATTCTCTGTAGGGATCCCAACCTTCTTTTATCTTTTGAAAATCAAACCAATCCTCTATCCCTTTCATCTCCTTTAGTTTTAAGAGTGCCTCTTTTAGCTCCTTTTTTCTCTTTTTCTTTTTTAAAATCTCTATTCTGATTTGAAGAAGATTATCATTCAAAAAGCCATTATTCTCCGCTTCCTTAATAACCTCAAGTGCCTTTTCATACTTTTTAATTCTTTTCAAAAGCTCGGCTTTAACCACATAATACTCAAGATACTTTTCCGAAAAATATATATCATCAAGAACTTTTAACTTATCCTTTATTGAATCCATTTTACTGCTGCTCAGCAAAAAGAGAGAATACTTTTTTTCCTGATAAGTAAGAGCCCCTTTTGAATAAATCTTTCCTCTTATCCTACCGCTAAAAAAATCCCTTAATGTAAAAATAATTTTTTCTCTATCCGGGGAATAATTTGAACCAGCAGAAAATATTACTCTATTCCGATTGATAAGAATTGATTGAACAGTAAAATCATTGTTAACACTATCTCTTAAAACATTTTTCCCACCTGTGGAAATATCCACCTGATCCTTTAATATGTATTCAGGCAAAACCCTTTTCTCCGCCAGCTCCTTGATCCTCAAATATCTCTTTACAGAGGCCCTATAAGGAAGAGGTAATTCTTTTTTTAAATCCGAAATAAAATGATTTGTGGAGACTAAAAAACCATTTTTTAAATCCCTTTTTTTCACTTTATTATAAACCACTTCAAAAATCGCAGCTTTTTTTTCGCTTATTGAAAGAACAGTAAAATTTACTCCTATGTGAATTTTGTGTTTTTTTATTGTATCTTCAACTTCTTTCATATTGTCCGAATATTGCAAAACCATTTTCATTAAATAGAGAGGGGGAAAACCGCTGTATCCTTTGCCTTTGGAAGGGACCTCATTCATCTCTATGGCAATTCCCTTTTCATTGACACCTGTAAGGGGAGTATTTAAGCCCAAAAAAGAGAATGCTATATACTTATTGCCTTCGGTTGGTTCAAAAATAATTATCAGATTTTTGTTTCCAAGATCAAGTTTTGGCAAGGCATAATCAAGATTTCTTCCGAATGTTAACCCTCTTCTTGTTTTTACTACAAATGAGGAGCATGTAGGGTGAGCAAAATCATAAAAAAAATTTAAAAACAGAAGATCCTTTAATTTCAAATTTGAGGAGAGTGAAATTCCCTTAAGCTCTTTTATATACTCAACAGGAACCATTTTGGATTTTTTCTTAATCTTGCCGTTGAAAGCTGTTTTAACTATTGGTCTGAAAAGAAAAAAAGTTTTCCCCACTGCAAGGGCTCTAAGCTCTTTTATTTTTTTCTTTTCCTTTTCAAGCTCTTTTCTCATAAGCTTTCCGTAAGAAAGCCCTATTTCATAAGGAGAGCCACTCAGTCTCAAAACCTTATACCCACCGATGTTATAAAATTCACCTGCAGAAAATAAAAAGCTGACAAAAACAAAAAAAATGATTAAAAAAGCCCCTCGTCTCATACCATCCCTCCAAAATAGGAAAAAATTTGTTTTCTTAATTTTTGCACCATTCTTTCTTCAGGTTTTATATCTTCGTAAACCTTTCTTATCCACCCAATACCCTCTTTCTCAAAAATTTGCCTTTCATTAAAATTTTCATTATTGACGGATAAAACCATTCTTCCGCTAACTTCGAAACTTGCCAATGCTCCGCTTTTACCATTACCTCTGAGCTTTTCTTTATCCCTTAAAAAAATAAAAAGATAAAACTCTCTCTCTTTCCCCATCATCATAAGATTCTCAGTATTATTTTCGGAAATACTCTCCCACTCTTTAATTATATAGGAGGAAACTTCCCTTATTTTCCGTCTGTTTTTACTTTTTATGATAAAAAGTGGCACATAGTAATCGGGAGAAAAGAGCTCAAAATCTTTATCTTTTATAATAGCTTCACCTTTATTAATACTCTCCACAGGAAAGCTCTCACTTGTAACCTGTAAATGCTCGTGTTCCTTTATTGAAGCTCCAGCAAGCCCATTATAAATAATTCTGAAAAAACCGTCTGTCTTTTCAACAAAAGAGAGCATAAAATCAATAATTTCAGCTCTGAAAATCTGAGGACGATGTTTTGAATTCATAATAGTAAAATGGTTGTTGGTTATGTAGGCAAAATTTGAACCAATGTAAAAAAACTCATTAGCTAATTTTACCTTAAAAATAATTTCCCCCGGGTTCTGCTCCAAAATATTTTTCCAGCAAAGATAGCAGGCTTTCCCATTGGAATCAATATTAACAAGCTTTTTTTTATCTACCTTTTCAGCTATTATACCTCTTTCTATGAGCTTTTTGTGGTCTTTTCTCAACTCCCTGTCAGGATTCCATGTTAAAATAAAATTCATACCTGTTTTATCATCCTTTATTAATCTCTCTTCTTTCTCCCTCAAAGGATCTCCTAAAACAAAACCACTGTTAACCTGCTGTCTGAAAAGTGCTATAAGAGCTAAAGAAAATCCGGCTCTTTTTTTTATTAATCTTAAATTATTCAAAATTTCATCCCTCTTATAAGTTGGCATCTTAATTGTGTCTTTTACAAGTTTTTCCACAGAAGAAGACACACAAAATCTCTCAAAGACCCTTTTCAAATACTCTTCTTCTCTCATATTTTTATTATAACACAGGATATTAATTTGCTCTCTTTTCCAAAAGATTTTATAAGATTGAAAGATTTATTAAGTAGCGATTGCAGGTGAGGAGTAGAATCAGCTGAGCAACAGCCTCAAAGATGTTGTCTGAAAAGTCAAGAGGGATATAGGGAAATAATTTAAAA
>CAZWJH010000060.1:0-15558 GCA_964634755.1 uncultured Clostridia bacterium | reverse complement strand
CTTGAAGGAAGGTTGGTAAAGTATGATATTTTTTAAAGAAAGTTTATAGAGATAGAAAGGGGTTATTTTAAAAAAATAAAGAAAAAAGCTTGACATTTGCTTTAAAAAGCTTTATATTTAGAAACTGGGAAAAATTGGGAAAATTTGGGAGAAAACGGGAGAGAAATGCTTTTAGGTAGTGCTTTAGTTAAGATTGATGGGACAGGAAGGATTAAGATTCCTGGCGACTTTTCAAAATACATAATCTCTGCATATGGAAATGAGCTCTATATAACATCTGAGAAGGGAGATAATGTTTTAATCTATCCTCTCCCGGTTTGGAAAGAATGGCTAAAAAAAATTCAAAGCTCTTCAAAAAATTATCCTATAACAAGAAAGTATTTAAATATCACAGGTTATTATGGAAAGATTTCTTTAATAGATAAGAAAGAAAGAGTTTTAATTCAACCTATTTTAAGGGAAAAGGCAAAACTTGAAGGGGAGCTTGTTTTAATAGGAAATCTTGATCACCTTGTTCTCTGGAATAAAGAGATTTTTGAGAAGAACAATATTGAAAAACCTCTAAGTGATGAGGAACTGACATTTCTTTCCAGAGGTGAGGGCTAATTGCATATTCCGGTTTTGGAGAATAAAGTGATGGAACTGTTGGCTGTGGAAAAAGGCAAATATTTTTTTGATGGGACTCTCGGATTAGGAGGGCATACTAAAGCAATTTTAGCAAGAAACAGAAAAGCTTTTGTTTATGCGGTGGATAGGGATGAGCTTTCCATTAAAAAAGCTCTTGTTAATTTGGATAAATTTAAGAACAGAGTAAAAATGATAAAGGCAAATTTTAAAGAAATCTTTAATCTTTCTCTCCCGTTAAAAAAAATAGATGGGTTTATATTTGACCTGGGGATTTCCTCTTTTCAGTCGGATAATCCTGATTTGGGCTTTTCTTATTCAAAGGATTCTCCTCTTGATATGAGAATGGACAAAGGCCAGCAGCTGACAGCGGAAATAGTAGTGAATGATTATTCTTTTTCAGAACTTGTAAGAGTTTTTAGAGATTATGGTGAATTTAGAAAGCCAGAGAAATTAGTAAAGGAGATTTTATTAGCAAGAAAAAGGGGAAGAATTAGAACAAGTAAGGAATTAAAGGAGGTGATAAGAGCAATTTACAAAAGAAGAAAAACAATGGATCCTCTTGCTCGTGTATTTCAGGCAATAAGAATTGAGGTTAACAGAGAGCTTGAAGGGCTTGGGGATTTTATTTACAAACTTGCATTTGAGATTAAAAAGAGAAGCAGGATTGCTGTTATCTCTTTTCATTCTCTTGAGGACAGAATAGTTAAGAGAAGTTTTAAGAAAGCTGCTGAAGATGGATTCTTTAAGATTCTTACGAAAAAACCGATTGTCCCAGCTGAAAATGAAATAAAACAAAATCCACGCTCAAGATCTGCAAAACTGAGAGTGGGTGAAAGATTATGAAAAAGGATAAAGTAGAAAAAAGTGAGAATTCTTTTTTTACTTATATATTGATTATAATTTTCTTTACCGTTTCTATTATGTTCTATCTCTGGCATCACATAGATGTTATAAGAGCAGGGTATAAAATTGAAGAAATAAAAAAGGAAAAGAAAGCTCTTCAGGAGGAAATTCGTCAGCTTAAAATTAGAAGAAGCGAGCTTATGAGATTGGATAGAGTTGATGAAATAGCTAAAACCAAACTTGGGCTTGTAAAAGTTAGAGAAAATGAAATTATTGTGGTAAAAAATGATAAAAACTAGTTCTCCGAAGGTTAATAAGAATAGATTAATTTTATTAAGTGTATTTATTTTTTTATGGTTTTTTATAGTTATAGGTAGACTTTTTTATGTGCAGGTTTTAAATGCTGAAAAATTCAAGAAGATAAAAACAAGACAGAATGAAAGAATTATTAAAATTTCTCCTGAGAGGGGATATATCTATGATAGATATGGAAGAGTTCTTGCTTTGACGGCAAAAAGTTATTCCATTTACCTGGAAAATAGGAATAAAAAAGAGTCAATAAAAGAGATAAAAAAGATTAATGGGAAAATTTATTTCCAGCCAGATACTTATAAAAAGATATTAAAAAGAATTAAAGAGGGGCATAGATTTATCTGGGTTTTAAGAAAAATAGATGAGGAGGAAAAGGAAAAGATATTTAGCTTGGAACTTAAAAATGTTCATGCAATAAAGGATAAAAAGAGGCATTATCCCAACATGAGAATCGGATGTCATGTTTTAGGGACAGTTAATGTGGATAATCAGGGACTTGAGGGTGTGGAAAGGACTTTTGATTCATATTTAAAGGGAAGACAGGGGGAAGCAATAATTAAACAGGATGCAAGAAGAAAGGTTTATGAAGCAAGAATAATAAAAAAACCTGAAAAAGGGGAATCAATAGTCCTTACAATTGATCTTGTGCTTCAATACATCGCACAGAGGGAGATAAAGAAGGCAGTGAAAGAAAATAAAGCTATAAATGGAACCATAATAATAATGAATCCAAGAACCGGAGAAATTCTTGCAATGGCCTCTTATCCTGATTATAATCCGAACAATCTTAAAACTTTGGTCAGAGATAGGAGAAAAAATCTTGCGATAGAATTGAACTATGAGCCTGGTTCTATTTTTAAGGTGATAACGGCCTCCTCAGTTCTTGAAGAAGCCCAAATTGATCTTTTAAAACCTATTTATTGTGAAGATGGAAGATTTAAATACAGAGGGGAGGTTTTTACTGATCACACAAAATACACATATCTTTCTCCCAGAGAAGTAATAGCACACTCCTCCAATATCGGAACCATTAAAATGGCTCTTCTTTTAAGGGCAAGAGATATTTACAGATATGAAAAAAGTTTTGGCATAGGGAGGAAAACCGGGGTTGAACTTCCGGGAGAATCTTCGGGAATATTAATTCCTCCTAAAAAGTGGAGTGGAGTTACTCAGGCTTCCATGGCGATAGGTTATGGCCTTCTTACTACGCCGCTTCAGATGTTAACTGCTCTCAATGTAATAGCAAATGACGGCTATCTTGTTTCCCCAACAATTGTTAAGAAGGGTCCGGAAATTAAGGAGAAAAAGGTTAGAAAAGTTATATCTTTAAAAACAGCAAGGATTATGAAAAAGTTTTTAAGAGCTGTTGTGGAATATGGAACAGGCAGGAATGCAGGTATAGATGGTTTTTATGTAGCAGGAAAAACAGGCACAGCTAGAAAAGCGATTAATGGACACTATTCAACAGAACATTATTTTAGCTCTTTTATGGGATTTGTTCCGGTAAAAAAACCACTTTTATCCATTATAGTTGTTGTAAATGATCCCCAAAATGGGAAATATTACGGAGGAGAAGTTGCAGCTCCTGTGTTTAAGATTGTTGCAGAGGAAAGTTTAAGACACTTGGGAATTTTTCCCTCTTATTTGGAGAAAAAGAAGATAATTTTCGCAAAAGTTGAAAGAGTGGGAGAAAAAAAGGATAATGAAACTATTAAAGTTAATTGAAGGTATTAATAATCTCAGAGTCATAAATCCTGAGAATCCTGAAATAATGGGTTTTACAGATGTTTCAACAGAAGTTAAAGAGGGTTTTCTCTTTGGAGCATTTAAAGGTTTGAAAACTGATGGGATTAAGTATATTGAGGATGCTTTAAAGAGAGAAGCTTCTGCGATTTTGACACATAAGGAAATAGAAGTCGAAAGAGTTCCTATTTTAATTAGTGATAGTGAAAGAGAAGTTTTTGGTAGATTGGTAAAAAAGTTTTATAAAAACATAGATGAGAAGATGAATATTATTGGTATTACGGGAACTAATGGCAAAACCTCTGTCTCTTATATTCTTGAAGCTGCTTTGCTTAAACTTTCCGTGAATGTTGGGGTTATTGGTACTGTTAATTATAGATGGAAAAATAGAAAGCTGAAAGCTAAGCTTACAACTCCCCAGGTTCATACGATTTTTGAGTTTATGCAAAAAATATATAAAGAGAGAGTGAAAAATCTTATTATTGAAGTTTCTTCCCATGCTATAGATACAAAAAGGGTGTGCTCAATTTGTTTTGATTATGCGGTTTTTACAAACCTGTCGGGCGATCATCTTGATTATCATAAAACAATGGAAAATTATTTTTCAGTTAAGAGTAAATTTATAAAAAGAGTGGCACGGGAAGGTAAAAGGGTTTTTATAAACGGGGATGATCCTTATGGTAGAAAGCTATTAGAGAAATTGGACTTATCAGCTATTTCTTTTGGCTTTTCTGAGCTAAATGAGATAAAAGTTATTGAGTATAAATTAGGGAAAAGCGGAACTTTTTTTGCTGTTGATTTTTCAGGAGAAAGACTCCAGATAAAGACAAATCTCATTGGGAAAACAAATATTTACAATATTCTTCCTGTTATAGGGATTTTGAAGGAGATGGGCTTTTCAAATTCTGAAGTTGAAGATTCTATCCGCTTATCTAAGATTAAAATCCCAGGAAGATTGGATTTGGTTGAAAATCCTTTTACTAATGTGTATATTGATTATTCTCACTCTGATGATTCTCTGAAAAAAGCAATCTTAACTTTGAAAGGGTTAGGTTTTAAAAAAGTAATATCAGTTTTTGGCGCAGGTGGTGATAGAGATAGGAGCAAAAGGCCGAGAATGGGAAAGGTTGCTACGGAGCTTTCAGATTTATCTATTATTACTTCAGATAATCCGAGAAGCGAAGATCCTGAGAAAATAATAGAAGATATTTTAAAAGGTGTTGTGGGTTCAAAGTATATTGTCATAGTTGATAGAGAAGAGGCTATAAAAAAAGCCATTGAAATAGCTGGTAAAAATGATGCTGTGTTAATAGCAGGAAAAGGTCATGAGGATTATCAGATATTAAGGGATGGAGTGATTCACTTTTCAGATTTTGAAGTTGCAAAAAAGGCTCTTGAGGAGGTTAAAGGGAAATGGTAAGAATAGAAGCTGATTTTCTTAAAGGTATTGAAGGGTTAAAGAAGATTGTCGGAAAAGTTGATAATGAATTTTCAGGTTTTGCCTATGATTCTCGATTGGTAAAAGGTGGGGAGCTCTTTTTTGCCTTCAAAACTGAAAAAAATGATGGGAATAATTTTGTAGCTTCTGCATTGAAAAGGGGAGCGAAAGGGTATATAGGTCAGATAGAAAATATTGATTTGAATGAAAACCAAACAGCTATAATTGTTAAAGATACTTTTGAATTTTTGTATAAAATTGCAAAGAAAATTTTGGATAAATCCTCGGCAAGGGTTATTGCATTAACCGGTAGTGCTGGGAAAACAACTACCAAGGAATTTTTGGCATCTCTTTTTAATCACTATTACAAAATATATAAAACTCCGAAAAATTTTAATAGTGATATTGGGGTTCCTCTTGGGGTTTTGGAAGCCTTTGAAAAAGATACAGAGGTAGCTATTTTTGAACTGGGGGCAAATAGATTTGGTGAGATCGAAAAAAATTCCCTATTGATAAGACCCGATGTGGCAGTTATTCTTAATGTACTAAGATCGCATCTTGAGAAGTTGGGAAGTGTGGAAGGTGTGGTTAAAGCTAAAAAAGAGATATTTTCAGGTTTGAAAGAAAATGGAAAAATTTTGCTTAATTATGATAATGAATATACGAGAAAGATAGGAAAAGATTTTAATAATCTTACATATTTTGGGTTCTCTGAAAAAGCGGACTTTAAATTCATTGTTTTAAAGAGAAATCTTTTGAATGGCTCTTTAATAAAGTTTGAATCAAACGGGGAATCTGAGGTCTTTAAAGTAAATTTATTTCTTAAAACACATATTGAAAATTTTGCTGCTGCTGTTTCTCTGGCAAAAGCAGCCGGGCTTGAACTTTCGAAAATAAAAGAAGTTTGCTCTTCATTAAAACCTTATACTCATAGAGGTAGAATAATAAGGAAAGATGAAGCTTTGATTCTTGATGATAGCTATAATTCAAATCCCGATGCATTAAAGTTAGTGATAAATGATTTTAGTACTTTGAAGGGTAAAAAGGTTGTTGTTATTGGAGAAATTTTAGAATTAGGGGAAAAGAGTCCGATGATACATAAAGAACTTGCGGAGTTTTTTAGAAGTATAAAAGGAGAAATAGACAAGATTTATTTTATAAAGGGCGATATGATTTATCCTTATGAAATCTTAAAAAATGATGATTTTTGGAAAGAGAAAGTGTTTTTCTATGATTCTTATAAAGAATTCAGAGAAAGGTTTTTTTCTATTTTAAAGGAAAGAGTTTCTGTTTTGATAAAAGGTTCTCATGGTACAAATCTTTATAAATTAGTGGAAGAGGTAGAGAATGAAGTTAAAGAATAAAGTGATTGGTATAATTGGTTATTCAAGAACCGGTAAGGCTGCTGCAGAGTTTGTGAAGGCTCGTGGAGGGAAGGTGAAAATTTCCGAACTTTCTAATTCTGAAGAATTGAAAAGAGAGCTTGTGGTAAAAGGCTTTGATTTTGAGCTTGGAAAAAATAGTTTTGAATTTTTGAAAGACTGTGATTATATTATAATTTCTCCTGGCGTACCTTCCGAAAGTCCTTTTGTGCTTGAACTTGAAAATAAAGGTAAAATAGTAATTTCTGAAATAGAATTTGCCTCAAAATTTATTAAAAGTAAAATTATAGGAATAACGGGTTCTAATGGAAAATCAACTGTGACATCAATGATTTATCATATTTTAAAAGTAGCAGGGGAAAAGGTTACTCTTGCGGGTAATATTGGAATTCCTTTAATTAAATATGTAGAGGAAAATTCAGATTATTTTGTTGTTGAACTTTCAAGCTTTCAGCTTGAAAAAATTGTGGATTTTAAGCCTTTTATTTCTGTTTTGCTAAACATTACTCCGGATCATCTTGATAGATATAAAAGATTTGAAGATTATGCTGAAGCGAAATTTAATCTATTTAAAAATCAAAAAAGTAGTGATTTTGCTATTTTAAATAAAGATGATGATTATATAGGGAAAAATAAAAACAGAATAAATGCGAGTAAAAGCTTTTTTTCAATTGATGATAGAAGAGCAGATGTTTATTGTGATAAAGATATAATTTTTTTCAAGGATGAGCTAATTCTTAAAAGCAATGAAATTCCGCTTTTAGGTGTTCACAATATTGAAAACACAATGGCTTCTGTGGCTGTTGCAAAGGTGATAGGTTTGGAAAGTAAGATTATAAAAGAAGCCATTAAATCCTTTAAAGGCCTGGAACACAGAACAGAACTTTGTGGTGAGATAGATGGCGTTAAGTTTATCAATGATTCAAAGGCAACCAATATTGATGCAACTTACAAAGCCTTGATGAGTTTTGATTCTCCATTAATTTTGATTTTGGGAGGAAAAGATAAAGGTGGTGATTTTACAAAGTTGAATGAATTAATAAAAAGTAAAGTCAAAAAACTGATTCTTATAGGTGCTGCTAAAGAAAAAATAAAGAAGCAGCTTTCAGAGGATATTGATTATATCGAGGTTGAAAGTATGGAAGAAGCTGTTTACAGAGGCTTTGATTTTGCTGAGAAAGGAGATATTGTAATTCTGTCTCCCGCCTGTGCAAGTTTTGATATGTATGAGAATTTTGAGGAGAGAGGGCAGGATTTTAAAGGGATTGTAAAAAGGTTAATGGAGGAGAAAAAAGATGGTTAAACCACAAGGAATAAATAAAAAGCTAATTATTCCTGTAATAGTATTAAGTGTTATAGGTGCTATTGCTATATTTAGTGCCTCAGCAATTCTCTCCTCTGAAACTTATGGAATCTCATATTACTTTTTTTTAAAGCATTTAGCCTATTTAATAGGAGGCTTTATGTTAATGTTTTTAGTAATAAAAGCTAAAAGTGAATTTTACAAATCTCCTGCTTTTGTTTATGGCTTTTTATTAATCACATTTGTTCTTCTTTTGATGACTTTTACATCTCCTATAATAAACAATACCCAAAGGTGGATTAGGTTCGGAAGTTTCTCTTTTCAGCCATCCGAGCTTGCAAAACTTGCTATTATTCTCTATCTTTCCTACTTTTTCTCTCACAAAAAAGAGCAACTGAAAAAGGGGATACAGGGATTAATTCCCCCTATTTTGGTTGTGGGAATTATCACTCTTTTAATTATAAAGCAGCCGGACTTCGGAACAGCTGCAATGATAATAATTTTAAGTGGGATAATTTTATATCTTGGAGGAGTTGGGTTAAGGTATCTTTTAGGTATAGGAACTGTTTTCATGATAATGGCAGCTATTATGCTCTATTTTTATAATTATGCATTGAGGAGAATTGTTACTCTTTTTGATTATGAATCTGACCCTCTCGGAAGAGGCTTTCAAATAATTCAATCATTGATTGCTCTCGGCTCGGGCGGAATTACCGGTGTTGGTCTTGCTGATTCCACTCAAAAGCTCTATTATCTTCCCTATGCCCATACTGATTTCATTTTTTCAGTTATCGGGGAAGAGGGGGGTTTTATTATGACCTTTATAATTGTTGTATTATTTTTGTATTTTGCTATTCAAGGGATTAAAATATCTCTAAAAACTAAAAACCTCCAAAACTACTTGATTGCTTCTGGAATAACTTTTTGGATAGTTATCCAGAGTCTTATTAATATGTCAGTTGTACTCGGTATATTTCCCCCCAAGGGAATTCCTTTACCTTTCTTGAGTTATGGAGGCTCATCTTTGGTGGTTATTATGTTTGCTGTAAGTATATTAATCAAAATTGCATCAGGAAAAAGCAGATGAAATTGTACGGAGAGATAAACAGGGTTTTTATGATTGGTATTGGTGGAAGTGGGATGAGTGGTATTGCTGAAATTTTACATAATATTGGTTATAAAGTAAGAGGTTCGGATATAAATACGGAAAGTGATACTGTTCAATATTTAAGAAAACTTGGTATTGAGATACTGAAAGGTCATAGGAAGAAAAACATAAGGGATGAACAAGTAGTTGTTTACTCATCGGCAATTTCTGAGGATAATTCGGAACTTGTAGAAGCTAAAAGACGGGGAGTTCTTGTTTTAAGAAGAGCGGAGATGCTTTCCGAATTGATGAGATTGAAGTTTGGTATAGCTGTTTCCGGATCACATGGAAAAACTACCACAACTTCAATATTAGGGCAAATACTTGAAGTATCAAAATTTCAACCTACTGTTGTTGTGGGAGGAATTGTTAAAAATTTTGGAACATCTGCAAAAGTGGGAAAAGGTAATTTGATGGTTGTAGAAGCGGATGAGAGTGATGGAACATTTTTAAACTTTTCTCCTGTCGTGAGTATAATAACCAATATTGATAAAGAGCATTTGGATCATTATGGAAGTTTTTCAAAGCTTAAGGAAGCTTTTGTAAAGTTTGCAAATTCAGTTCCCTTTTATGGTATATCTATTCTTTCAGCTGATGACAAAATATCTAAAGGGATTGTAAAAAATATAAAAAGAATAGTTAAAACATTTGGATTTTTAAAAGATTCTAATGTAAGAGGAGAAATCCTGGATAAAAGAGCTTCTTCATTTAAGGTTTTTTACAATGGGGAAGAGCAGGGAATTGTTAATATGAAGATAGAAGGCAAACATAATGTGAAAAATGCTCTTGCTGCAATTACCGCAGCTTGCTATCTGAAAATACCATTTTCAACAATAAAAAAAGCTCTTGAAGAGTTTGAAGGAGTGGGAAGAAGGTTTGATATTAAGTATGAAGATAATACTATAACTGTGGTGGAGGATTATGGGCATCATCCTACGGAAATTAAGGCAACTCTTGAAGTGGCGAAAAACAGGAAAAAAGAAAGATTAATTGTAGTTTTCCAGCCTCATAGATTCACGAGAACAAGGGATCTTTTGAAAGTATTTCCCAAAGCGTTTAAAAATGCTGATTTAATAATTCTTACAGAGATATATCCTGCAGGGGAAAAACCTATAAAAGGGATTAATTCCGGCGTGCTTTATGATGAGTTTAAAGCTCAGGGATTTAAGAATATTATTTACATAAAAAAAATGAATGCAATAATTGATAAACTCATTGAAATAAAGGATAAAGGGGATTTAGTGATTTTTCAGGGTGCGGGAAATATTAGAAATATTATCCCCGAATTTATAAGGAGAGTAAAATGAGCAGATACACCTATGTTTATTCAACAAAGTATGGAGCATACAAAAAAATCAGTAATGGGGAGAAAACTCTCAAAAAGAAAAGAAATGTTATAAGAAAAATCGCAAAGTTTTTAATCTTTACTCTCATTTTCTCTTTTACTTTTTTATTAGTGTTTAAACTTGTTAATTATCTTACTACCTCTCCCACTTTTGAGGTCAAAAAGATTATAGTTAACGCAAAGTCTCAAAGAACCGAAGAGATGTTAAAAGAAATAACATCAGAGTATATGGGGAAAAATCTATTTTTGATAAATCCCTATGATATTAAGGATGAATTGAAAAAGTTACCGGAGTTTAAAGAGATAGTTGTTAAAAAGGAATTTCCATCCACCTTAATTTTAACAGTTGAGGAAAAAATTCCTTTTTTAATGTTAAAAAATCACAAGTATCTTCTTATTGATAAAAATGGAGATGTTATAAAAACAAGTTTTAAAAAATTTAACATAGAGGTCCCTCTTATATTTTTTAATGGTGGGGATGTATTAAATTTAATTCCTTATGAGGAATTGAACAAATTCATTCATTCAAGGTATTATAGAAAAGATATGATTATCTATTTTATTGAACCTTTTGGTATAACCATACTTAAAAACAATAAGAAAATCTTTTTAGGTAAAAGTAACTTAATAAAAAAATGGGAGCATTTTCTTGCATTAAAAAGAGAGCTTAAACAGAGTAATACTGGCTTTGAGTATATAGATTTAAGATTTGATGATAGAGCGTATTTAATGCCTGTTCAAGGAGGATTAAATGAGTAAAGAGAATTATTCGGTAAGCATAGATATAGGTTCTGATAAGATAGTTTGCTTAATAGGGAAAAAAGGAGAAACAGAAGAGCTTAATATAGTTGGAATAGGTGTTAGAGAAAGTAAAGGTATAAAGTCAGGAGGAATAAAAGATCTTGAAATTGTCTCAAGGGATATAAGAGAAGCTGTTAAGGAAGCGGAGACTATGGCTATAGTTGATGTGGAGGAAGCGGTAGTTTCAATTTCAGGGACACACCTCCAGAGTCTTAATTCTGTTGGTACCATTAATGTGACAGGAAAGGAGAAGATAACCGAGGAAGAGATTCAAAAATTAATGAATCAAGCTAAGAACCTTCCTATTCCTACTGATAGAGAAATTCTTTACATGTTCCCCCAGGAATACACATTGGATTCTCAGGATGGAATTATTAATCCTATAGGAATGATGGGGAATAAATTGGATATTAAAGTGCACATTGTTACCGCTCTTTCCGCAGCTGTTCATAATTTGACAACAGCTGTGAATAAAGCAGGGGTAGAAATTAAAGCTTTTATCCCTTCTTTTATTGCAGCAGCTGAGACTGTTTTAAATGATGATGAGAAGGAATTAGGAGTGGGTATGCTCGATTTTGGAGAGGGCACTATTGATTTTGCCTTTTATGAAAGAGGTAGCATCTGGAGTTCTATGGTGCTCCCCATGGGAGGCTACTATTTTACCAATGATATTGCAATTGGTTTAATGACAACAATGAGTGAAGCTAAAAAGATAAAGAAAAAATATGGTTCGGTGGTGTTAGGAGAAGGGGATCATGGTAATGCTATTCCAGTTACAACCAATAAAGAAGATAATAAAAAGAAAAACATCCCTATGGATCTTCTTGTTGACATTCTAAAACCAAGAGCAGAAGAGATGCTTATGATGATAAGAGATAATTTGGAAAGAATAGGAATATTGAATAAAATGAATGCGGGCCTTGTGTTAACCGGAGGCACGGCTAATCTTAAAGGGCTTGATGAAGTATCCGAAAGTGTATTTGGTTTGCCGGCAAGAATAGGGAAGCCTTTAAAGGGGATAGAAGGACTTCTTGATAGAGTTAAATACCCTGAATTTTCGGTTGCAGTGGGATTACTATTCTTTTCATTAAGACAACTTGAGGAAATTAAAGTAAGTAAAAAGAGAAGTTTTTGGAGTAAAATTAAAAACTTGTTCGAGAGTTTTTAATATGATAAATTAATAAAGGAGGATAAAATGGCAGGAAAATTTATGAGAATTACCCCAGCTGAAAATAAACAGCCACTTACCTCTATAAAGGTTATTGGAATAGGGGGCGGCGGTGGAAATGCTTTAAATCATATGATAGAGGAAGGTATAGATGGGGTTGAATTTATTGCTGTGAATACAGATGCTCAGGACCTTGAAAAAAATCTTGCGACAACGAAAATTCAGATAGGTGAAAAACTAACAGGAGGAAGGGGGACAGGGGGAGATCCGAGAAAAGGTGAAGAAGCTGCGCGAGAAAGTGAAGAGATTATTAGTGATAAAATAAAGAATTCAAATATGATTTTTCTTACTGCAGGAATGGGAGGTGGAACAGGTACAGGGGCGACCCCTGTAATTGCAGAAGTTGCCCAGAAATTAGGCATTCTTACTGTGGGAGTTGTCACCACTCCTTTTTCCTTTGAGGGAAAGGTGAAAATGCAGAAGGCTATAAGTGGAATTACTAATCTTAGAGAGAAGGTTAACTCTATAATAATTATACCAAATGAGAAATTAAGGGAATTGGGGGGAGGTGGAATTACATTCAAGGATGCTTTTAAGCAAGCAGATTCCCTTTTGATGAATGCTGTAAAAGGAATAGCTGAAATAATTACTTCTGCGGGCTTTGTGAATGTGGATTTTGAAGATGTTAAAACGGTAATGAGTGCTGGTGGTCAGGCAATTATGGGTATGGGAGAAGGAGAAGGTGAAGAAAGGGTGCTTGAAGCCATAAAACAAGCTGTGGAAAATCCATTGGTGGAAAGGAGAGGCATAAAAGGTGCAAAGGGGCTTTTGATTAACTTTACATCCGGCGATGATTTAACAATGGATGAGATTACAGCTGGAGTGGAGTACTTGTCAAGGGAAGTAAGTGATGATGCTGAAATAAAATTTGGAGTAGTCTTTGATAAGAATTATGAGGGAAGAGTAAGGGTAACTGTTATTGCCACAGGATTTCATGATGAAAGGATTCATGTGAGGGAAACATATAATAGAACTCCTGATGAAGCAGAAATCCCTATTTTAGATCCTACAACAGGTGAGCAGACCTTTTCGGAAACTGATTCAACTGTAAATTGGAGAAATACCCCAACTCAAATAAGACCTCCACAAAAGACCCCTACTTTTATTAGAGACTCTAAAATAAGCCCTAAATTAAAATAATGTTGATAATACTTTCTTTTTTAAATAATATAAGAAAATGAAGTGGCGTTTTATTCTATTGATTTTAGTGAGCAGTCTTTTAATCAATTGTGTTGATCAAAGAGTGGAAGTTTTGGAAAGAAATGTTAACTCTCTTCAGGAACAGGTTTATGAATTAAAAAACAAAGTAGAGGATCAGGAAAAGAAGATTGTATCACTGGAAAAGAAGAATGATGAGCTTGCTGTAAAACTTGAGAATTTAAAAAAAGAGAAAAGTAAAACTACTCCTAAAGATCCTTTCTCATTGTATTCTAAAGGTTTAACTTTTTTTAATAAAAAAAAGTATAATGAGGCAATCGAAATTTTTTCTCTTTTTCTAAAAAAATACCCTGATGATGCGTTAGCTGATAATTCTCTGTATTGGATAGGGGAATCATATTTAAGACAGAAAAATCCTCAAATGGCTCTTCAATACTTTAGAAAGGTGTATAAAAATTATCCGTCTTCAAATAAAGTTCCAGATGCTCTTTATAAAATAGGGACTATCTATTATTCACAAAAAAAGTATAAAACAGCAAGATTTTATTTTAATAAAGTCGTAAAATCATTCCCTTTTACAGAAGCGGCAAAATTTTCTAAAGTTTATTTGAAAAAAATTAGGAGGAAGAGATAATGAAAAAAAATATTTTTATTGTTTTAATTATTTTGGGAGTTGTTTTCTCTTTTGCTCAACAGCAAGTCACGGAGATAAAAAAGACCTATATTCAGGATCTTCCATTAATAGTTCCTCACGATGATTACTGCGGTATTTACCTTGATGATGTTAAGTATGTTGGTAAAATTATAGGCTCAGAGGAGAATGAGTTAATAAGGAATAATTTTAGTATAAATGAAGTTCTGATTGCTGAGTTTAAAAAAAAGAAGATAGAAGATGGAGATGTGTTTGAAGTTGTTAAACCTGTTTTTACAAGAGAAGGTTCAAAGGTGAAAGGAATAATAAGAAAGGTTGGTAAGGTTATGGTGGTTGGGGATGAAAGAAACAATAAAAAAGTAAAGATTGTTGAGCTTTGTGCTGATTTGACGATAGGCTCATACCTTATACCTTTTAAAGAATACGCTCCGTACAGAGGTAAGGAACCTAAAAAGATAGGAACTCTTTCTGATAAAATCTTTAAAGCAAAGGGAAAGATTGTTTATATAGAAAATGATGTGAATGAAGGTACAGAAGGGATGAAAGTTTTCCTTCGTTCAGGTTCAGCGGTTGGGCTTAAAAGAGGGACTTTTATAATTTTTTATCAGGTTGAACCAAGTGTTGGTAATAGAATTTATCTTGGAAAAGGTATAATAGTAACTTCGAATAAAAGAAATGCAATTGCTAAGATACTGCACTTGAAAAACCCTCTCTATAAAGGGAATTACTGGGCTCTTTTAAAGTAAAAAGTGAAGAATAATTTTTTTGTTTTTTTTATTATAGGATTATTAATTATATCTTTTGGATTTTCTCAAAGCCTTGTTGATATTGCTAAAAAAGAGAGAGAAAGAAGAAAAAAGATAAAAAAAAGCATCCCAATTATTACGAATGAAACTGTTGGTAAAATTAAAAAGGAAAAAGGGTATGGTTTTATAATTGGAACAGCAAGTACTATATCAAATTCATCTGAGTACCCCGAAATCCCTGAGAAGCAAAAGTACGAGGAGTGGGGTAAAAAGTATAAGAAATTGGTGGCTGATATTAAAGCAGCTGAGGAATTGTTTAGGAAAAAGAAAAAAGAGCTTGATGATCTTATTTTCAGATTTAAAATAACGAATAATCCGAATGAAAAATTTGCCCTTCCCCATGAGATAAGCAAAAAGGAAAAAGAAGTGGCAAAATTAAATGAAAAGGTAAAAAAACTAAAAAAGGATTTGGAAGATTTTAAAGAAAAAGCAAGAAGGGAAGGAATACCTCCGGGCTATTTAAGATAATACTAAAATTCTAAAAAAAGACCTCCGTATATGCGATAGTAGGAGAGATCCTTTTCATTAAAAAGTGTTAAACCTCCCTTTAATCCCATAATAGGTGCAAGATAAAATTTTAACCCGCCTCCGATATAATAAAAGAGATGAATTCCTGAGTAAGTGAATTCTTCAGCTCTCAGCCCTATACCGGCTCTTGCAAATGGAGCGAAAAAGGAAAATTTAATTTTGGCTGCCAACCCTACGGAAAACATTTTGTTTTTTGTATCAAAATTATAATTGTACTCTCCTTCTGAGCTTATGAAAGGTAGAAA
>CAZWJH010000059.1:0-16095 GCA_964634755.1 uncultured Clostridia bacterium | reverse complement strand
TGCTCTGCTGCTCTGCTTTATGGAAGCTTGAGAGGCTTGGATGCTTTTGGCTTAGGAAATGGCTTGAAAGCTCGGCAGCTCTAAAGCTTTTAAAAAAGTGTCCTTTTAGATTTTCTTTTTTAGCCATGAAAGTAAAATATAATTTCTTTTATTTTACTTTAAGTGTTAAAAGTAAAATATAATTTCTTTTATTTTACTTTTGTGCTACCATAATAATATAAAAGGAGGTCGTAATGGATTTGAAAAGTTTTAAGGCTGGCGTTTACAAAGAAGGTTTTCAATACAAATACTTTGTACCTTCATTTATTAATCATTCTTTTTATTGGAGCAATCCCTTGATTAACGAATTACTTGAAGAAGCTTCTTTTAAATTGGGAGAATTAAATTCTTTTGCAAGATTGGTTCCTGATACAAATATGTTTATTAAAATGCTTGTTTACAAGGAAGCTGTGGTTTCGAGTAAGATTGAGGGAACTCAGACAAATATTGAAGATGCTTTGAAAGATAAAACGGCAATAGAGCCTGAGAAAAGAGATGATTGGCAGGAAGTTAATAATTATGTTAATGCAATGAATTATGCAATTGAGAAACTTAAGGTACTACCATTATCCAATAGGCTTATTAAGGAAACACATAAGATATTGCTTTCCTCCGGTAGAGGTAAATATAAAACTCCCGGGGACTTCAGAAAATCACAAAATTGGATAGGAGGTGCCACTCTTAAAGATGCAGTGTTTGTCCCTCCTACTCATGAAGAGTTACCGGAGCTTCTTTCGGATTTTGAAAAGTTTCTCAATAATAGGGAAATTAAAATACCTCATTTGATAAAAATAGCAATTGCTCATTATCAATTTGAAACAATACATCCGTTTTTGGACGGAAATGGGAGGATAGGTCGTTTATTAATCACATTATATTTAGTTGCTAACAAAGTATTGGAAAAACCTTTGTTGTATTTATCGGAATTTTTCGAAAAGAACAGAAACTTGTATTATCAGAACCTGACAAAGGTAAGAACAGACAATGATTTGGAGCAATGGATTAAATTTTTCTTGATAGGAGTTATTGAAACAGCCGAAAGATCTGTTAAAACTTTAAAAAGTATTGTTGACCTAAAAAACAAAATTGAACAGGAAAAAATTATTACAATGGGGAAACGCTCGAAAAAAGCAATGATACTTTTTCATTGGCTTTTTTCTTCTCCTGTCATTAGGAGTAAAGATGTTTGTAAAATAACAGAGTTATCCGTAAAAGCCTCATACTCTTTAATAAAATTATTTGTTAAAAAAGAAATTTTAAAAGAAATTACAGGTTACAGGAGAAATAAAATCTTTGTTTTTAAGGAGTATTTGGATTTGTTTGAAAGTGAAGAAGATAAATAAAATGTTTCAAGCATAATAAGTATAATAAAGACTGTGTTTTTAGCTAAATTCAGGAAATATTGTAAAAAATATTTTCTCACTTTAGGGTAGTTGCCTCTGTTGCTTTTTAAAAGAGGATTTTCATATTTAAGACTCCTTGACTTTTCCGAAGTCGCAAGGAAGTTGAAAAATGATAGTTGATAGAAAGTGAAATTTTACATACAATGTTATTATGTGTATTGTTTTTGATAAATGGATTGAGATCGCTGAATATGATTTTGCAAGTGCAAAGGATATGTTTAAAATGGGACGATATCCTTATGTAGCTTTTATGTGCCACCTGGCAATTGAAGAAATATTAAAAGCTGTTATTATTTTTAAAACAAAATTTTATCCCCCGCGATATAATAATCTTGAGCTTCTTGCAAAAGAAGCAGAGCTTGCTGAAGAGTTAAACGAAGAACAAAAGGATGTCTTAATGGAAATAAGCTTTTTTTACAAAAAAATAAAATATCCCTATGATTTTATTAATTTAAAGAATGCATTGAAAAAAGAAGATGCAGCGTTTGTAATAAAAAAAACAGAGGAGCTATTAAAATGGATAAAACAAAAGATAAAATAGAGGAATATATAAAACTCTTAAAAAAAGAGATAGACATTGAGATGGTTATTTTATTTGGCTCTTATTTAAGTGATAAATTTAATGAAAAAGATTCGGATATTGACATCCTGATAGTTTCAAAAGATTTTGAAAAAATGGATAAATTAAAAGCATACAAAATCTTATCAAGACCTTTATGGGAGATTGATGTTAATATAGATCCTATTTCAGCAACAGTAGAAGAAATTGAAAGAAATGAGCGAGGCACCTTTTTATCGGAAATAATAAGAACAGGTAAAATTATTTACAAAAAAACAGCATAAAATAAATTCAATTTTTTATTTGTTCACAGGTGTAGTTATAGAAGTCACAAAACAAAACTTTTTTCAAAAAACAACATCAGAGATTTTTTAAACTACTTAGATAAACTATAAAACTTTTAAGAAAAAAACTCTATTGACGAAAAAGGGGAAATTGAAAATAAGTATCTTAATTGGTAGAATAGTATTATGAAAGAGATGATTAAATTTAGATATGCATTGGCTGAATTTTTGGATAAATTTTATAGCTCAAGTAATAGTGAAAGGGTAAAGATGGTATCAAAAAACCCTTTTCCCGAATTCAAAGACAAAAGAATACAGGCGTATATAGCTGCAACTGTAGAGGAATTGTGCTATAGATATAATCTGGAAATTCCGGAATGGGTCAATGATAAAAAGTATTTTCTAAAAGAGCCTTTTTTCCTGACCGAAATTGAAAGTATAAAGCCTTTTCTTTTAGTTGAAAGTCCTCTCTCTTTCAAAAGGAGAAATATTTTTGTCTCCTCCAATGTATTAGTGAGAGTGTGAAAAATGCTAACAAAGGAAGATATTATAAGGTATCTTAAAATTCTTGATAATCGTTTAAAGGAAAAAGATTTAAAAGGCGAAATATTAATTTTCGGTGGCTCAGCAATGGTGTTACTCTTTAATGCAAGACCAAGCACAGAGGATATAGATGCTATTTTCAAACCGAAGGACAAAATATATGAAATAGCAAAAGAAATAAGCAAAGAATATAAATTAAGTGAGAATTGGTTAAATGACTCTGTGAAAGGTTTTATAGAATCTTCGGAGTTTGAGCAAAAGGTTTTATATCGTTTTGATAATTTAGCAGTATATGTCCCCGAACCCGAGTATTTATTAGCAATGAAATGTATGTCTTTGAGAATCGGAGCTGAGAGTTCGGATATTGAGGATATAAAAACGATAATAAAATATTTAAAGCTTAAGAAACCTGAAGATGTTTTTAAAATAATAGAAAAATATTATCCTGAAAACAAAATATTACCTAAAACTTACTATTTTATTAAAGAGATATTTAATTCATAAGTAAATCATCACCAACAGTGTTTCCTTTATTAGCGGACCCAATATTAAGCTCCGACAGGTACTGCAATATTCATCTCAAATTTATTACTCGAAGACACTTTGAAAGGTGGTTTTTCATTTCTCTCAATATATGATTCATACAATTTTTTTACAACATCCTTTGCAATCTCCACTGTTTCATCAATTGTTCTTCCTTGAGCAACAAGACCGGGAATTTCATCGCTTGTTGCAAGATAAACGCCCTCTGGTAATTTTTCTATTTTTAGTTTGAATATTATCTCCATTTCTTACCTCCTTTTTTATTATAGCACTTTTTTGTGTTTCAGCAAGGGCCAATATGAAGTCTGTACTTTCCATGCTTTTTATAGTTAGTTTTGAAAAATTGGGAGGTCTCGGAAGCTTCGATGCTTGGAAACTCTAAAGCTTTTAAAAAAACTGCTGTTTGGCCCTGTTCTTCGTGGTGAATGTTCGGCTGAGATTCTCCTTACTTTCCCGAAGCAGCAAAAACTTTTGAGAAAAAAGCTTTTTGAAGAGGATAGAAAACTTGAAAAGGGTAAACAATACTGTATAATGGCATATTAAATGCCATTTTTATATCAATAATGGCATTAAGAGGTACAAAATAGAAACTATTGGTAGATTTATAGACAAATGAGAGGGGCGAGAAAAACAACCTCAAAAAATTCTCTCAAAGAAAAATACTCAAAAAAAACTTTTTGGAAAGATTTGAATTAAACCTCCACAAAAACTTTGAAGGATAGTTTTTTGAAATAAAAGATGAGTGAAAAGCATCTGCAAAATCCTTTACTCCTAATCTACCTTAACCAATTTGTTTACAGCAAAATTTTTTAGGGCAAGACACACACTTAAAAAAAGCTGTTCAGCTGTTCGGCTGCTCTGCTCTTCAGCTTTATGGAAGCTTTGTGCTCTGGGCTTTTAGTTCCTCACCTACGACAAGCTCAAAATCATAGACCCGGAGATTGAAAAGAAGATAAATAGGGATGAGTGGGAGAGATTTGAGGGATGAGAAGTGAAATGCTTTTTTTTCAAAAAGAATGTAAGAAAAAGTGTTTGTTAATACCCATAGACACTTTTTAGGGGATATATTAAGTAAGATTTGACATTTTTATGGAGATAATGTATAATTAAACTGACGTTTTTTAGGAGTTAATTATGAGAAGACTTTTGTATCAGGCTCTTTTAAAGTGGAAGAAGGATAAAAACAAAAAGCCTTTACTTCTTCAAGGTGCCCGACAGGTTGGTAAGACTTATCTTGTAACAGAATTTGCGAAAAATGAGTATGAAAATTTTGTTTATCTTAACTTTGAGGAGGATAAAAATCTTGCAACTCTTTTTGAAGATTCCTTGAATGCAAAAAGCCTTCTTGAAAATATCAGTATTTACATTGGCAGAGGAATAAATATTGAAAACACTCTTGTATTCTTTGATGAGGTACAGGCGGTCCCGGATGTTTTGACAAGTTTAAAATATTTTTACGAACAACTTCCTGAATTACATATAATAGCTGCCGGATCTCTTTTAGGAGTAAGTGTTGCAAGACACAGATCTTTTCCGGTCGGAAAAGTAACTTTTCTTACTCTGTATCCAATGACTTTTTATGAATATCTTGAAGCTTTTTCAGAAGAACTGCTTGTTGAAAAAATCAAAAGTTTAAAAAAAATTGAGCCTTTACCTGAAGTAATTCACAAAAAACTTTTAAAACACTTGAGTAAATACCTGTTTTTAGGAGGAATGCCGGAAGTTTTAAAGACCTACAGAGAAACTTTGGATATGTCTCTTGCAAGAAAAGTTCAGATAGATATACTCAAGGCTTATGAAAGAGATTTTTCAAAATATTCGGAAAAAAGAAAAGCAATAAAAATCTCCGAGCTATGGCAGTCAGTCCCATTTCAACTTTCACGGGAAAACAAGAAATTCAAATACAAAGATGTTAAGAAAGGAGGAAGAGCATCAAAGTATGAATTCGGTATAGAATGGTTAAGGAAAGCAGGATTAATACACATTGCGTATAACTTAAAAACTCCCAAGTTTCCATTAAAAGCTTATGCCGAGTTCTCAAAATTCAAAATATATTTACTTGATACGGGATTATTGGGAGCTATGTTCAATTTGCAACCAAGAATTATTATAAAACCTTTGGATTTGTTTAAGGAATTTTATGGTGCTTTTATTGAGAATTACACGGCAATGGAATTAGTTTCAAACTTTGAAAGTGAGCTCTACTATTGGACATCAAACAGTGAGGCGGAAGTAGACTTTATTTTGCAGACGGAAAATATGATTTTACCGCTTGAAGTAAAAAGCGGGATGAACAGAAACATTAAAAGTTTGAGAAGCTATTATGATAAGTATCACCCTGAGTTTATTATTAGAACATCTCCGAGGAATTTAATAAGAGACAGTGAATTCATAAACATACCATTGTATCTTGTGGGTTCCTTATACAGTATTTTAAAAACAATTTTATGAATTTGGAATGTGTTTTTGCATCTAACACTGAAAAACAATCCCGGAAACACTCATTTAGCTAAAATAAAATTTAAATAGAGTTTTGTTATCTTTAATTAAATTATTCGAAGACTTTGAAGGATATTTTTTTGAAATAAAAGATGAGTAAAAAGCATCTGCAAAATCCTCCGTCCCCAATCTACCTTGATCAATTTGTTTACAGTAATATTGCAAAGTGTGAAATTAATAATAAAAACTTTCGGTTATATAAATTTAGTCTGCTTGTTAAGTAAATAAAATTGTTAGATGATAAGTAATACAACAATAGTAATGCTTGAATATTATTAGTATTAAAGGCCTTTTTAAGTTTTAGTGATAAGTAAGAAGGTTTGTAAAAAGCAAGTAATGGTTAAATTATAAATATTTTTTACTACGGACAGGAGCTCTAAATTTACCTTAAAAAAATATCAACTTATTTTGGGAAAAGACAGTTCAGCTGCTCTGCCCTGTTCGCCGTGGCGAATGCTCGGCTTTCTTAAATATCTTAGCACTCCATGTTTCAAAAATATAGTAAAAAGACGGTAAGAAGGTGAGTGTGAGGAAAGTGGAGGTTGTGAGACCTCCTAAAACAACAAGGGATATCCCTGCCCACATTGAAGCTCTTCCCTCGGGAGGTCCGAAAACACCGGGAAAAATCAAAGGCATACTCATTGGTAAAAGCCCGAAAATTGTAGTTAAAGCTGTCATCAATATTGGCCTTAATCTGTCCCTTCCCGCCTGAACCACAGCCTCTTTAAGAACTTTTCCCTTTTTTCGCAGAATATTGGTGTGATCAATTAATATTATTCCATTGTTTACCACTATTCCCATCAATATTAAAAGTCCCAGGGAGGAGGAATTATCAAAAGAGACTCCCGTTAGCTGAAAGGTTATTGCAACTCCGAAAAGAGCAAGAGGTACTGTTATTAAAATAATAAATGGCTGGGAGAATGACTCGAAAAGTGATGCCATAACAACATAAATAAGAAAAATCCCCAAAAAAAGAGACATATTTGTGCTTTGCTGTGCCTCTTTGAATCTTCTCCAATCCTCTCCCATATTCCAGCTATAACCGGGAGGAAATTTTATATTTGCCATCGCTTTTTTTACAAGATCTCTAACTTTGTACATTCCCTGAACCTCAGTATTCGCTTCAACTGTAAATATTGCCTTTTTATTTTCTTTTACAATTGAAAGAGCTCCCTTACCTATCCTGAACCTTGCAACAGCATAGACAGGTAATGAGCCTGACTGGGATTCTACAGTTATATTTTTTAATTTGCTTAATGTAAAATTTTTATCTTTTTTTAGTTGAAAGATTACATCCACCTCTTTATTTCCCCACCTGAATCGTGTAACAGGCCTTTCCGAAATAGCACTTGAAATTGTTTGAGAGATTCTCTGAGAGGAAACACTAAAAGCTCTGTCTCTAATCACACTTACCTTTACCTCTTTTTCCCCTCCCTCAACATTTGTTGTTATATCGGAAACACTCGGAATCTTTTTTAAAACCTCCTTTACCCTGTCAGCAAGTTCAACAAGTGTGGAATAATCTGGTCCTGTAAGATTAATGGTGATCCCACCTCCGAAACCTCCTCTGAATTGTTTCCTTCCTTTGAGAAAATCCACTCCCGGCTCTTTTGGTAAAAGAGGAGTGAGCCTTTTTTCTATCTCTGATGTGGAAAGCTTTGACTCGCTCTCATCTTTAAGATAAAGGTTAATTGAGCCAAAATATCTTCCCCTTTTTAATCTTCTAATACCGTATGAAAAAACATAGTGCTCTATATCAAGTTTTTTCTTGTTTTTTTCTATTATATCTTCCACCCTTTTAAATAAAGCTTCCATTTCATCAAGACTCATTTTTTCAGGCATCAAAACAGTATAGCCTATCTCCCTTTCTCTTGAGCGGGGCATATATCCTCTTGGGATATTTTTAAAAAGATAAAAACTTATAATAAAAAGTAAAAAAGCTGCAATCGCAACATAATATTTTTTTGAAAGAGCAGATGAGATAAATTTTTTATAATAATTTTCCATTTTAATTATGAATTTTCTTCTTTCCCTCTCTTTTCCTTTCATCAATCTTGAAGCGGCTAAAGGATTAAAGCTCAGGGAGACAAAGAGAGAAGCAAAAAGAGAAAGTGTTATTGCAAGCCCGAAATCTTTTAACCATCTTCCGAAAGATGAGCCTCCAACAAAGGTTAAAGATGCAAAAACTATGACTGTTGTCATTGTTGAGCCAAAGACAGCTGTTGCAACCTCAGAACTTCCAACTTTTGCAGCTTCGTATGGGGAATAGTTAAAATCCTGTCTGTATCTAAAGATATTTTCCAAAACAACAACACCATTATCAACAAGCATTCCAACAGCCATCATTAACCCCGAAAGTGATATTATATTGATTGAAAGGTTTGTGTGAAAAAGAGTGTTTAAAAGGAACATAAAGGCAAATGTAAAGATAACCGAAAGCGGGATTGAAAGAGCTATTATCAGAGTAACTCTGAATCTTCGCAAAAAAAGAAAGAGAACTATTATTGCCAAAACAGAGCCTATTATTCCAGCTTTAACAAGCTCTCTTAAACTTGCTAAAATATCTTTTGCCTGATCCCTGTAAACCAAAAGATTTAGGCTTTTGTACTGAGACATGGAAAGAATTTTTTTCAATTCTTTTTTAACCTTTCTTGAAATATCAACCACATTTGCAAGATCGGATTTATAAAGCCTGAATGAGATAGCCTCTCTTCCGTCAAGAATATAATAATCCTCTTTTGGAGGATAGTCATAGATTATTGTTGCAACATCCTTCAGTTTTAGTTTCCCTCCTGCTACAGGCAACTCTTTAAGTTGCTCCACATTTTTTATCTCCGCAGGTATTCTTACAACCCACTTTTTCCCGTCTTCTTCTATAAAACCTTCCGATGTGCTTAAATTTGATGATAAAACTGTTTGAAGCAAATCGAAAATTCTCAGATTCAATTCATCCAAAGTGGATTGTGAAACATAAAGGTAGATTTTTTTATCCGAAACACCTGTGATATCAAGATTTGCAACTCCCTCTATTCTCTCCAACCTTGGTTTTATAACTCTTTCCGCCAAATCAATCAAATCATCTTTTGATATTTCACCGGAGATAGAAAATCTCATTGTGGGAATATTTGAAGTTTCCCACCTTCTTATGTATACTTTTTTCAAATCATTTGGCAGCTCGTTTCTAATTGAGTCTATTTTATCCCTTATCTCAAGGGAGGCTATATCCATATTCTTTGAACTTTCAAATTCTATCCTCACGGAAGATGCTGAAGCGGAGGATGTGGAGCTTATCTTTTTAACCCCATTTATGGTTGATAAGACCTCTTCAAGAGGTTTTGTTATCTTTTGATTAACCTCTTCCGGGGAGGAAGAAGGATAAGGCGCATAAACATAAAGATTGGGGAAACTTATATCAGGAAAAAGCTGAAGGGGAAGTTTTTGAGAAGAGATGATCCCTAAAACAAAAAGTATTATTATAATAACAATAATCGTAACAGGTCTTTTTAGTGAAAATTCCGGAAGACTCATTCTTTTCTATCCATAAAATCATATATTATCGGAATTAAAACAAGCGTAAGCAGAGTACCAAACAAAAGACCGCCTATTAGTGTTATTGCAAGCGGTATTCTTATTTCAAATCCCTCTCCGAAATCAATTGCCATTGGAATCAAACCTAAAATTGTCGTAAGTGTTGTCATCCAAATGGGCCTGAATCTTACCTTTGCGGCTCTTTTAATTGCCTCTCTTTTAGGGATTCCGTCGGCTCTAAGTTTGTTCACATAATCTATAAGAACAATGGCATTGTTTACGACAATTCCGGCAAGTATAACCATTGCAATAAGAACAACAACATTAAGTGGTTGCATTGTTAACACAAGGGATATGGCAACACCTATTATTCCGAAAGGAATGGTGAAAATAATGACGAAAGGATGAAGGAATGATTCAAATTGAGCTGCCATTACCAAATAGACGAGGAAAATTGAAAGGAGCATTGCAAATAGCATGGATTTGTAAGCAATGTTTTTCTCTTCCGATTGACCGGCAGGTTTTATGGCAATGTCAGGAGGTATTTTTAGCTTTGACAATTTTTCATCTATCTTTTTTATTGCAGCCGAAAGACTCATTCCCTTAAGCTGAGCTGAAACTTTTGCAGCTCTCTGCTGATTTTCTCTGTAAATCTCCGAAGGTCCCAACTCAAGTTTGATTTTTGCCAGGGCTCTTAATGGGATTGAACTTCCGTCCGATACCTCTATGTTAATATTTCTAAAATTTTCAAGGCTTTTGTAATACTCTTCGGTAAGCCTTACTCTTATGTCAATTTCCCTTTCCTTTTCATAGAATTTTGTGGAAACTCCACCCTCTATCTTTTTCTTTATAATATCTGCAACCTGCCCCACCGTGATTCCCATTCTGGCAAGTCTCTGTCTGTTCAGAAAAATCTGAAGCTCAGGACTTCCTTCAAGAACAGAAGAACGGACATCTTCAAGCCCTTTAACTTTTTTCATAATATCATAAACAATTTTTGCATATTTTTTTTGATTGTCCAATTCATTTGTGAATACGAGATATTCAACAGGTGCCTTTATGGAAAAGAGCATAGGTTTCTGAACATTGTACTGGATGGAAGGATATCTTGAAATTCTGCTTCTTATCTCTTCTTCTACCTTTCTCTCTTTTTTTCCTATAATTCCATTTTTAAGTTTTACTATCATTTGAGCAAGGTTTTCCTTTTCCTGCTCGTAGGTGGTTCCCTTTTCCCTACCTTTACCTGATATTATGTAGATAAAATCCACTTCCGGAATATTCTTTATCAATCCCATTATTTCAATAGATCTTTTTGCATTTTCCTTAACTGAAACTCCTGGAGGGTAAACAAGGTCTATTCTTAGCTCTCCCTGAGATATTTCAGGAATTAAGTTTGCCCCGCTAAAATAAAAGTAAAAAGAGGAAAGAAAGAATAAAGCAAGAGAAACAATCAGTATTATTCTTCTTTTGGCAAAAACTGCCTGAAGTTGCTTTGAATAATAATTAAAGAAGCCTCTGAAACCTTTATCAAAAAGATTTACTCCCTTTAATAAAAATTTGTTTTTTATTTCCTTATTATATTTGAATCTCGGAAATAGCATGGGAATCAGTGTTAATGATACGAAAAGAGATGCTGAAAGAGAAAAAATAACAGCCAATGCCTGATCTCTGAACAATTGTCCTGCCACTCCCTTAATAAAGATAACGGGCAGAAAGACGGAAATAGTTGTAAGAGTTGAGGCAATGACAGCGCCTGCAACTTCCACAGTTCCATTTATGGTTGCATCAAGGGGAGATGAGCCTTCCTCTCTTTTCCTGTTAATCGCTTCAAGTACAACAATTGAGGAGTCAAGAAGCATTCCTATACCGAGGGCAAGCCCTCCCAATGACATTATATTAAGGGACACATTGAACAGATAAAATAAAAAGAATGAAATCATTATGGAAATCGGAATGGACAAAGAGATTATTATTGTTGAGGGGAAATTTTTGAGAAAAAGAAATAAAATCAAAATTGCGAGGATTCCTCCTATAACAGCAGTGTTTAAGACTTCATCTATTGAGCTTCTTATAAAGTGGGATTGATCCACCAAAACTTTAAATTTAATATCTTTGCCTTCCTGAGCATAGAGTTTTCTTAATTTTTCTATTCTTTTTCTTACATTATCCGCAACTTTTACGGTGTTTGCGGAGGAGACCTTGTAAATTGCCACTTCAATATTCTCTTTTCCGTTTATAAATGTTATTACCTTTCTATCCTTTGCTCCCCTGTAAACCCTTGCTATATCCTTTACTCTTATGGGCGCATTGTTTCTGTATGTTATTATTATATTTCTTATATCATCCAAGTTTTTAAAAAGACTCACTGTTCTAATCAAGTATTGGGTTTCACCCTCCTTTAAGATTCCTGCCGAAAGATTAATATTTTCCTGAGCTAATCTTTGCTCAATAAGGGAGATTGGGATTTTAAGTGTTTGAAGCTTTTTTTCATCAAGGTCAACATGAATTTCCTCCTCTATTCCTCCGGAAATTTTTGCAGCGGCAACCCCCTCGAGAGTTTCAAATTCCGGTTTTATTTCCTTTTCGGCATAATATCTTAATTTGCCGGGTTCCATTGAACCTGAAAGACCAATTCGCATAATTGGTTCTGAAGATGGATCATATTTCAGAAGAATCGGCTTTGTTGCATCATCCGGGAGCCTGACTGCATCTATCTTTTCTCTCATATTCAAAGAAGCAAAGTCCATATTGGTTCCCCATGCAAACTCAACTATTATTTCCGAAACTCCGGGTCTTGAATAAGAGGTTATCTTCACCACATTGGAAACAACTCCCACAGCTTCTTCCAGTGGTTTTGTTATAAGATTTTCTATTTCCTGAGGGGATGCTCCTGATAATTCTGTTTTCACCGTTATCGTCGGATAACTGAGCTCAGGAAGTAAGTTTATAGGAAGCTGAGAGTAAGATATAAAACCGAATACTATTATCGCTATTGCAATAACAGTAAGTGTTACCGGATGGGATACTGAAAATTTAATTAATTTCATAATACCTTTACCTTAACTCCGTCTTTAAGATTTTCTATTCCCTGAACAACAACTATCTCTCTCTCTTTTAATCCTTCAAGAATTTCGTACTCTTTTTCAAGCTCTGTTCCGAGCTTAACGCTCCTCAATTTAACAACACTACCTCTCCTTAAAACAAAAACATAAGGATTTCCATCTTTGTAGAAGACGGCTTTTTTCGGAACAATGAGGGCATTTTCTTTTTTGCTTATAATAACATTGCAGGATACTAACATCCCTGGTCTTAATTTGAGACTTTTGTCTTTTACTGTTATTGTAACTTTAAATGTGCCCGATTGAGTATCTATTCTCGGATTTATTATTTTGATTTTTCCTCTGAAAACCGTATCATAAACCTCGGATTTCACATCAACATCCATTCCCACCTTTAATTTAATAATATCCTTTTCAGGAACATAAACCCTTGCAAGGAGAGGGTCAAAATCTTCCACTGTGTAAAGCTCTGTTCCCGGATTTACTCTCATCCCCTGATCTATCTTTCTTGAAGTCACCCAACCGACAATGGGACTTCTTATCTTTGTATAAGAAAGCTGAAGTTCAAGAGCTTTGAATTTTTCTTTTTCAATGTCAAGCTGCTGTTTTGCTCTTTCGTAGGAAAGCTGAGCGGATCTATAATTTAATTTTGCGGTTGAAAAATCCTTTTCAGAGATTATCTTTTCTTGGTAAAGTCTTTTTGATCTTTTAAAATTTGCCTCTTCATCATCCCTTTTTATTTCAGCATCTTTCAGGTTAATCTCTGCCTGTCTTACCGAAAGTTTTGCCTGTTCATAACTATTTCTAATATCTTTATCATCTATAAGTGCCAATATCTCTCCCTTTTTGACAAAGCTTCCCTCATCCCTAACTATTTTTGCTATTATTCCGTCAACCTTTGAATAAATAGGAACCATTTTTTCAGGCTCAAGAGTTGTATTAAAGGTAAGATAATTCAAAATCGGAGCTCTCTTTATTCTATGTATTTTTACAAGCGGAAGATTTCCTCCTCCACTCGTGTCACTTTCTCTTAGTGCTTTCATCATTTCAAGGAATTTTTGTCTCTGCTCAGGTGTAAGTTTTTTAAAATCCTCCCTCGACTTTATCCCGAATTTTTTCATAATTTCAGCTCTTGTAAGCTTTTTTTTGGATGTTTTGGTTTCTTTTTTGGTCTTTACTGGTTTTACACTTCCCTTTTCAGATTTTTTGCAAGAATTCACACCTGAAAAAAGGATAAAAAGTAAAATAATCCATATTCCGATTGTCCATTTTCTCATGTTTCATCTCCCAATTTGTTAATATCTTATATACGATTAAAAATCCTTTTTTCCTTCTTTTTTTTCTATTTTACTTACAAAAACTTGCGTAAATAAGAACTAAAAGCCATTTTAGGACAAGACAAAGAAACTGGAACGGCTTTTAGCTTAAAATAAGTTGACAGGTTTAAATTTTTTCCGTTAAATATTCCTCTATGTTCTTCTTCTCTTTTGAGAAATTTATACCTATTAATACAATTTCCTTACCCTTGTTCAAATATGGCTCATAGTATCTCCTCTCCTTTATCTGCTCTATTGCTTTCTCATCACTCTGATTGCACTTGAATTCTATTATGTAAAACCTGTTTTTTGTCTCTTGTATCTACGGATGATTGGTTAGGGTCCCTATTCCCACTTCGGAGGTGGGATTTTTCGCCACGGCGAATCCGCCATGGCGGATCTACGCTCATCTTATTCACTCCGATCTTCGCTTTCGCTCCGACGCTAACGCTCCGACAGCAAGATCTCTACGGATGATTGTATATTTGCTATTTTGTTTTCATAAAAAATTGTCAACCTATTTATGATAAGATAATTTCCTAAATGTGACTTTATCTCTTTGATTGTCGGGGTATCAATTTACAGCATGTTTTAACTATGTTATTTATAGATTGTTTTCCATAAATAACTGTGTTATAATTGGATTATTATTAATTTAGGAGGCAAACCATGGGTTTAGCTTACAAGAAAAGAGCTCTTGAGAAAAAAATTGAGAAGCTGTGGAATGAAAAGGAAATAATTATTATAAAGGGACCAAGACAGGCAGGAAAAACGACTCTTATGAAATATTTGAATGAAAAGTACGGAGGAAGCTATTATACGCTTGAAGATGATGATGTTTTAAGGACTTTTGATAGAAACCCCGAACTTCTTGTTGATAATGAGACAATATTCATTGATGAAGTGCAATTGAGTGAATTTGCGGGCAAGAAAATAAAACGGCTTTATGATAAATTCGAAGGAAATGTGAAGTTTGTAATGAGCGGCTCAGGTGCATTTGATATAGCAAGAGAGGTTGGAGCATCACTTGTCGGAAGGGCTTTTTTTTTGACGCTATTACCTTTATCCTTTGAAGAATTTTTAAGTTGGAATGATGAGTTTGGCTTTAAGCTTTTAAATGAAAACAAAAAAAATTTCCTAAGATTTATAAAAGAGGGTAGGGATATTTTCCCCATAGGAGGGTGGGAAGGTTTAAGAGAGTTTGCAAATGAGTATATGATATGGGGAGGTTATCCTGCTGTTGTTTTATCAAAGGATAGAGAGATTAAAAGAGAAAAGCTTAAAGGCATAGTTGATTTGACAATTGAAAGGGATCTTGTCCGATTGTTTTCTCTTCAGGATATAGGAAGAATGAAAAAATTTGTTAAAACACTCTCTTCCCTTACAGGCAGATTGCTTAATTTTAGCAATTTGGGAGTGGATTTTAAAACAGCTGAAAAGTACATAGGGGTTCTTGAGCACTCTCAAATAATTTCACTCATAGAGCCTTTTTACAAAAATGAAAGAACTGTATTAAAAAAAGCGAAAAAATTGTATTTTTACGATTTAGGCTTCAGAAATGCCATTTTAAATAATTTCACTGATATTGAATCAAGAGAAAACAGTGGCTTTTTAATAGAAAACTTTGTAATGAGACAGTTAATAGAGAATTTTGAGATAAGATACTGGAGGACAACCGGCAAAACTGAGGTTGATTTTGTAATAGAAGCTCCTGTTTTCGGAATGGAGGTAAAATCAGCTTTTACAAGAAAAGTAAGAGGATTGAAAAGCTTTATAAAAAAGTATAATTCAAAAGGTATGGTTCTCTGTGACCGCTTTTCCAAAGAGGAAATACTTTATTATCCATTTTGGTTGATTTAAAAATAGAAAAAGTTAAGCCCAAAACTCGAATAAGCGAGAGTCGATGCTTCGCGTGATTTTAGAAAGTATAGAACGGCTTTTGGCTTGACGGCTGTTAAGCTTATTTATTCGGGTTTTTTGTGGGATTTACTCTTTTTTTTCTAAAATAAGTAACCAGCCCTTTTTCGGAAGAACGGGAATCGGAGAATTCACGGCAAAGGATTTTTGAGGTTGAAAATCTTTTACATAAGGGGCATAAAGGTGCACTTTGTTTTTATTCATTCCGAATTTTTTCCAGTTTATAATAAGATTTACCTTAACAGGCTTCTTTTCCCAACTTGCTATTGCAATCAGAGCTTTATTTTTTCTTTTGTAAACAGTTGCAAGAATATTTTCTTTGTCAGTTTTTACGGGTGAAGAATCAGACCAATAGCCAATCATTTCACTTTTATCAATACCGAAATCATCCCATAATTTCCACAA
>CAZWJH010000058.1:0-16243 GCA_964634755.1 uncultured Clostridia bacterium | reverse complement strand
GCCAAAAGTAAAGAATTCAAAAATCATTCTTTATCAGAAAAAGCTTGAGTTTGAGTTAAGACCAGCTGAATATCCCGAAATTACCTATGCAGAGGGATGGTACCCCGAAGAAAAGTTTGGTTATGGGATTTATGATAGCTGGAGATGGACTTCCCAAAAAGCATCTATAATCGCGGACAATATAGGAGAGCCTCTCTATCTTTATATCTACGGAGGGGTTGATAAGGGAGTGTATCCTGATCAAAAAATCACAATAAAGATTAATGACAAAGAGCTTGAAAGCTTTGTTCCCAAAGAGGGGAAATTCAAAAGAAAATATTTACTTGATAAAAATATTCTCGGAAATGAAGATGAGTTTAAGATTTATATAGAAACAGATAAGACATTTGTTCCAGCTAAGCTAAACAAAGGAAATGATGACAGAGAGTTAGGCCTTCAAGTCTATCTTGTGAATTTGATGCCAGTAAAAACAAAATAGCATAATTGCTGATAGTTTCAGCATCAAGAAGAACGGATCTTATAGCTTTTTATCCGAAGTATTTTAGTAATATATTAAAAAAAAGAAAAGTTAAGGTTCAGGGACCTTTTGGACATAGGTATAGTGTAAATCTTTCTCCGTCTGGAGTACACACAATAGTTTTATGGTCAAAGAATTTTGAAAATTTTATAAATAATAGATTTGAACTAAAAGACTTATTAATGAGCTACTCTCAAATATACCTCCACTTTACTATAACAGGTCTTGGTGGGGCTGAGATGGAGCCTATCATTCCCAAACCTCAGAAAGCCCTTGAACAATTAAAAGAACTTGTAAAAATAGTGGGCACCGAAAGAATAGCCATAAGATTTGATCCTATTATCTTTTACAAATATGAAGGAAAACTTAAAACAAACTATGATTTTTTCCCTATTCTAATAAAGGAAATTTCAAAACACGGGTTAAAAAAACTCATATTCAGTTTTGTTCAATACTACCCAACAGTAATAAAAAGATTTAAAAAAGTGGGGATTGAATACATTGACCCATCAAAGGAGAAAAAATTAAAATTAGCTTCTGATATGGCAAAAGAGATAAGGGAAACAGATATTAAATTGTACGCATGTTCTCAAGAATTTCTTACTAAAATTGAAGGGATAGAAAAATCAAAATGTATTGATGCTGAATACTTATCAAATATTCATCCTCTCGGATGGAAGATTAAATACAAAAAAGACAGGGGACAGAGAAAAGAGTGCGGATGTTCCGAATCAAAAGACATAGGCAACTATGGAATGAGCTGCCCTATTCCCTGCCTATATTGTTATGCAAATAAAAAGATAAATGTGAGGATAAAATGAAAGTTTTTATCTGGATTATTTTGGGTGCTATTGGCACAGGTTTTATAATTTATGGGAAAAGGCAACAAAATTATATCTTTTTCCTCTCAGGAGCTTTACTTTACATAATACCCTATTTTTTTAAGAGCATTATTTCTTTAATTTTAACCTCTGTTTTAATAATTGCATTCCCCTTTTTTTGGGATTAATTTTATTTTGAACAAGAAGAATTAATTTGATAAGCTTTGAAAATTAATATAGAATTAGAAAATCCGAAGGAGTAAAGGATGGCTACCGAAGAGAGAATAAAAAGGATAAATGATGTTCTGAATAACAGACAGAGAGATCTTGTTGTGGTTCTTGAAAATATAAGAAACACCCATAATGCAAATGCAATTATAAGAACAATGGATCTTATAGGGATTCAAAATCTTTATATTATTAACACTCTTCAGGAACCATTTCCTATAAACACAGCAATCTCCACCGGAGCTGAAAAGTGGATTACAATAAAACAATTTTTTTCCGTAAAAGAATGTGTAAAAGAGCTAAAGAAAAATAATCTAAAAATTTTTTCAACCCATCTTAAAGCAGAGGCAACTCCAATTGATAAAGTGGACTTTTCCCAGCCGGTTGCAATTGTCTTTGGAAATGAAAAGGAGGGAATCTCAGACCAAATCTTAAGAGAGAGTGATGAGAACATATTTATTCCAATGAGGGGAATGGTAAAAAGTTTTAATATATCTGTGTCCGTAGGAATTATTCTTTATGAAGCAATATCTCAGAGAATAGACTCCGGATATTTGGATAAAGGGAAACTTTCGGAAAGTGAAAAACAGGAGCTTTTTAATAATTGGATTTTTAATCGCCGTAATTCTTAGCAATTCCTCTTTTGCTAATATTTATAGACTAAGAATGAACTTTTATGCAAGATCATGGGGAACGCTTATACTAATAATACCTTACAGAGCTTATGCTGAGGTGGGAGCTGATCTTTATCTTAATGAGATCAAAAAGGACGGTAAATTTTACTACTCATTTTCAGATATAGCCTCTCCGGTTTACTATGTTCAAACTATTGATTTTATTCCAAAGGAAATCCATGCAAGGGTAGGAGCAAAAAGCATAGAAGAGAGCGTTAGGTTTGGAAATAAAAAGCTTAATCAAATATGTACAACGGATCCTATCTTCTGTGAAAACATTCCCAAATCAAAGAAAAAAGCCTTACCCTTTCTATTTAAAAACTTCGATAAAAACAACTTTGAATTTACAAGGCTTAAAAATGGGAAAATACCAAAGGAGAGTATAAAAAACAGAATAGAGCTTTATTATGCATGGCCTGCTAATTCAAAATTTGGTATTCCTTCCTATAATATGCTAAAAGCTTCTTTATGCTTTTTTAACATAAGATTCAAAGAATATGAAGATTCGGGAAAATCAAATTACCGGGTAATGAATATAAATCTGAATGAATGTCTGAATAGAGTACTTTATTATACGGTACCGGCTGTCAAAAGATTTGTCCACTTAAAACAAAAGCGGTTATTTCACATGTATTTTAAAAGAGAAAGACAAAACGGAAATGTATTTTTTAAAGGTGAAGCATACCCTAATGTAAAAGTTTGGGGAAATTATAAAATAAGATATTTTAAAAGAGAGATAATACTTAAAGCTGGTTCTGAAAAATTCCTTTCTGACAAAATTGAGCTAAAAGTTACAGATGATAAGGGAAAAGGTGGAAAGGGGATTATAGAATTTTACAAAGTAAAGTAAATACTCTGCAACAATCTATCTTCCATTTCGTTTAAAATTGTATTATGATTAAAAAAGAGAATTTATAAAAAGGAGTTTTTATGAAGAAAAAACTTTTCATTCTTATCCTTGTGTTCGGTTTAATTTCCTTTGGTTTTGCGCTGAAGGATTCCCGCCTTTTGAGATTCTCCGATATTAACGGGAATCAAATTGTGTTTGTGTATGCGGGAGACATTTGGACAGTGTCTGCAAATGGTGGAGATGCAAAGAGGCTCACTTCTCACATTGGACTTGAACTATTTCCAAAAATTTCACCCGATGGAAAGTGGATAGCATTTTCAGCAGAATACTCAGGCTCAAGGCAGATTTACATCATACCTTCGGAAGGAGGTGTTCCCAAACAGCTTACCTATTACAATGATGTCGGAGAAATGCCCCCGAGAGGAGGATGGGATTATGCGGTTCTGGATTGGACTCCAGATAGTAAAAAGATTCTGATAAGAGCTAACAGAACGCCTTACGGAAGAAGAATGGGAAAATATTACTTAGTTCCGATAGACGGAGGACTTGAAACTCCCCTTGAAATTCCGGAAGCAGGTTTTGGAAAATTTTCTCCTGATGCAACAAAAATAGTTTACACTCCCATTTCAAGGGAATTTAGAACATGGAAGAGAACAAAGGGTGGTAGAGCTCAGGATGTATGGATTTATGACCTTGTAAAACACAGCTCAAAAAGGCTTACTAAATTTGCCGGAACCGACCAGCACCCGATTTGGTATAAGGACAAAATATATTTTGTATCTGACAGAGGTCCAAATGCAAGGTTAAACTTTCACTCTTATGATTTGAAAACAGGAAAGATAACTCAAATCACTCACCACAAAGAGTATGATGTACTCTGGCCATCTGGAAGAAATGGAGTTGTTGTGTATGAAAATGGTGGATACATATACAAACTTAACCTTAATACGGGAAAAACACGAAAACTTACTGTAAATATTGAATTTGATAACCCGAACAGGCTTCCCTATTTTAAAAATGTGGTAAAATACATCTCAAGATTCGGCTATGATGTCTCACCTTCCGGTAAAAGAGCTGTATTTGATGCAAGAGGGGATATTTTTACAGTTCCTGCCAAAAAAGGAATAACATACAATCTCACGGAATCTCAGGGAGTAAAAGATTCATATCCTGCATGGTCTCCGGACGGGAAATGGATTCTTTATTATTCGGATAGAACCGGAGAGTATGAAATCTATCTTACAGACCCCAAAGGTAAAAAGACAGTTCAGCTTACAAAGAATAGCCATACATGGAGATTTCCCGCTCTGTGGTCCCCGGATAGCAAAAAGATTCTTTTTTCCGATAAAAACCAGCTTTTAAAAATCCTTGATATAAAAACAAAAAAAATCACTGTGATTGATAAAGCAAGGTTATTTGATATAACAGACTACGACTGGTCACCTGATTCACAATGGGTTATTTACACAAAGGATGCTCCGAACGGACTTGATGCAATATGGGTATACTCATTAAAAGATAAGAAAAAATATCAGCTTACGGATAATGAATTTAATAATTTTGGCGGAGTTTTCTCAAAAGACGGAAAATATATCTACTTTCTTTCTATGAGAACATTCAATATGAATTTCTCAAGCTATGAGTTTGATTTTGTTTACAACAAAGCCACCAAGATTTATGCAATGGCATTAACAAAGGACGCACCAAAGCTTTTTAAAGATGAAAATGATGAAGAACCCGTAAAAACCGAAAAACCAAAAGTTAAGTCAAAAAAGAAGAAAAGCTCGGAAAAGAAAGCTAAAAAACAGGTTGTCGTAAAAATAGATTTTAAAGGTATAAATGACAGAGTTGTTGCTTTCCCTCTTAGAGCAGGTGATTACAGAGGCATAGGTGCAATTGACGGAGGAATACTTTACTACAAGGATAGAGGACTTTACAAGTTTGATATAAAAAAGAAAAAGAGTGAGCTTATTATAAAGGGAATTTCAGGAATTAAAATTTCTGCGAACGGTAAAAAGCTCCTTTACAGAGCAGGTATAAAGTACGGAATTATTCCAATCTCACCAAAGCATAAAGTGGGAGACGGACTTTTGAATATGAAAGATGTTACAATGAAAATTGATCCTGTTAAAGAGTGGAATGAGATTTATAAAGATGGGTGGCGTCTTTACAGAGATTGGTTTTATGTTAAAAATATGCACGGAGTTGATTGGAAGGGTATGTATGAAAAGTATAAAAAGCTTTTGCCATACCTTGGTCACAGAGCGGATCTTGACTACATTTTCGGAGAGCTCATAGGAGAGCTTAATGTTGGCCACTGCTATGTGCACTGGGGGGATTTCCCGAGAGTAAAAAGAGTGGATACCGGTCTTTTGGGCGCTGAGCTTGTGGCAGATAAAAAAGCAGGAAGATATAAAATCTCAAAAATCTACAAAGGTGAGAACTGGAATGAAGCTACAAGATCACCATTAACAGAACAGGGAATAAATGTTAAAGAGGGAGATTACATAATCAAGATAAACAATCACGAGGTAACTCTAAAGGACAACCCTTACAAATTTCTTGAAAATACAGTTGGAAAGCTTATTCCGATAACAGTAAATTCAAAACCGACCATTAAAGGAGCGAGAACCTATTTGATTAAACCCATAAAAAGCGAACTTGCTTTAAGACATCTGGATTGGGTAAATTCAAGAAAAGCCCTCGTTGAAAAACTTTCGGGAGGAAGAATCGGCTATGTATATGTTCCTGACACGGCAGTTGCCGGAAATAGGGAGCTTTTCAAAGGATTTTATGCAAACAGAGATAAACAAGCCCTTATTGTTGATGAAAGATACAATGGAGGAGGATGGAGCCCTGGAAAGATGATAGAGCTTCTTTCAAGAAAGAGAGTAAGCTATTGGAGAAGAAGAGGGCTTGAATTGAGACCCGAACCATTTTATGCAATTGATGGCCCTAAAGTTATGCTTATCAACCATTATTCAAGCTCTGGTGGAGACAATTTCCCATATTGGTTCAGAAAGGCAAAGCTTGGAATCATTATTGGTACAAGATCCTGGGGAGGACTCGTCGGTTATGGATGGAGTCCTTCACTTGCAGACGGAGGAAGTTTTGCAATACCATCTTCAGCCATAGTGGGAACAGACGGAAAATATATTGTGGAAGGAGTGGGCATCTATCCTGATATTGAGGTTGAGGACAGGCCCGAACTTGTTGCTCAAGGACATGATCCATCTCTTGAAAGAGCTGTAAAATATCTTTTGGAGCAATTGAAAAAGCAACCTCCTAAAAAAACCCCTAAAAACCCTCCTGACCCCGACAGATCAAAGTGGTATGAAGGAAAAATTAAATAGAATTGCATTTTAATAGGAAGCCGACCGTTTTTGAGAAACGGTCGGCTTCATCGTTTTTATTAGATCTTCACATATTAATTATTCCAAAATTGATAATAATCTCAAATAGTGCTAAAATACTGTATGAATTCTTTTTTTAAAAATTTTCAGGAGGGCCAATGAAAGATTCAGAAATCAAAAAAATTTTAGTGGAAAGTGATGAGGAATTTAAGAAAATTTATGAAGAACACCAAAATTATGAAAATCAACTTAAAAATTTTCAGGACAAGCATTTTCTTACCTCAGAAGAAGAGTTAGAGGTAAAAAAGATAAAAAAGAAAAAGCTTTTTCTTAAAGATAAAATGCAACAAATAATAAACGAATACAAAAAAGAGAGTAAGAATTGATAGCAAAAGACGGATATATTTTCATAATCCCGGCGTTTTTTTTCGCCATCCTCTTTTGGTATTTTCGGCTTTATATCCCATTTACATTTTTTCTTTTATTAACACTCGCATTTTTATTTTTTTTCAGAAATCCATCAAGAAAAATACCGGAATTAAAGACAGGAGAAGTTTTATCACCTGCGGACGGAAAGATAATCGAAATAGTAAATACTGAGCATGGGAAAAGGCTCAGCATATTTTTAGCTCTTTACAATGTTCATGTATTCAGATCCCCAATAGGAGGAAAGTTAAGCACTGTAAAGCTTGTAAAAGGCAAATTTCATCCTGCCTATAAATTGGAAGCATCCACCGAAAACGAAAGAGTAAAAATGGTAATTGATGGAGAAAGCAGAATGGAATTTGATGTGATAGCAGGAGTTGCAGCAAGAAGAATAAAAGCCTGGAAAAAAGAGGGAACAAAAGTTGAAGCAGGAGAGCTCTTAGGAATAGTTATGTTTGGTTCAAGAACAGATATCTATATTCCTGAAAATTTTGAACTTTATGTAAAAGTTGGAGATAAGGTAAAAGGAGGCTTAAGTAAAATAGGGAGGTTTAAATGAAAAGAGAAAAAAAGGTTAAGAAAAGAAGGAAAAGGATTAAGATAGAATTTTATTTTTTACCTTCACTTATCACTGCCGGAAATGCAGTTTTTGGTTTTTTAAGTATTGTTTATACTCTAAAGGAAAAATATTATTTTGCCGCTCTTTTCATATTCTTTGCGTCTCTTTTTGATTTTTTTGACGGTAGAATAGCAAGAGCTATGAAAGTATCCTCAGAGTTTGGGACAGAGCTTGATTCTCTTGCAGACACAATTTCATTCGGAGTCGCCCCCGCCCTACTTATATATTCTTGGGGTCTAAGAGGATTAGAACCATTTTCAACAGTAATTGCATCCATTTTTGTTTTAGGCGGAATTATAAGACTTGCAAGATTTAATGTTATTCACATAAACAATCCTGAAAGCAATAGCACATATTCAGGTCTTCCGATTCCAATGGCAGCATCAGCACTTTACTCTTTTGTTCTTATTCACCCTACTCCTCTAAATTCGAAAGTATTTACTCTGTTTTTAGGCTTTTGGGTAATTCTCTTTGCATATTTTATGACATCAAAGATAAAATTCAGAAGTTTCAAAGACATTGGGATGAAAACAAAAAACATATTTCCTCTTCTCTTTTCATCCATTGTAATTTTAGGACTTGTTTATTATACAGGCTATACAATAGCTATCGTACTTTATCTTTATGTGGGATACAATCTATCAAGATTAATTTTTAAAAGGAAGAAAGCGGCACAATATGACCTTAAAACAAAAGAAAATTAAAGTTGGAGTTTTAGGTTATACTTCAGAACTTTCAAAAGAGCTAAAGTCTTTTATTGAAGAAGAAAATCTTTTTGAGGGACTAAGATTTAATTTTTATGATCTCAATGCAAAGGATGATTATTCTATTTTAGGAGATTTTAGAGATGAAAGCATTGTAGTCAAATACCCTAAAATAGAAGATCTAAAAGAAAATGGCATCCTAATTCTCACTTCTAATTTACCTCAGAATGAAGATATAGTGAAGCTTTACAAGGACGGGATAGTAATTGACATAGCAGACTCTTTGGATGAATACTCATTACTTTATAGTGGTGAAGAGAAAGAGGTATTGAGAAATTCAAGAATAATAAAATTACCTCAGCCTGCCTCCTTTATTTTATACAAAATACTTACTCCAATAAAAAAGAGTTTTGGTCTTAAATGGGCTCTTTCAAATGTGTTTTTCCCTGCCTCATCAAAAGAGGGCGGTATAGATAATTTTTTGGACCAGATTCTGAATTCTCTCAACATGAAACCAATTAACAAAGAAATTTTTAATGAACAAATAGCATTCAGCTTTGCCCCCATAGAAGAGGAAGTCGAAAGAAAGATAGAGGAAGAGACAAGAGAGCTTTTGGGAATGAGAGAAGTGGGAGTTGAATCTTTCTTTGCCTCTGTATTTCACTCCTTTTCTTTTTTCATTCACCTTAAAACAGCAAAACCAATTGAAGAGGATATTTTCAAATACAGTTTTGAAGTTGAGAGTTTTTTCAGATTTTCAAGAAAAAGGCTCACTTCCCCTATTGAGGCGGCAGGCAACAGTAAAATAGAACTTTCATTCTTAAGAAAGGTAAAGGACATGGAAAACACATACTTTCTTAATGCTTCAGCCGATAATTTCAAAGTTGGAATTATTTTAAGTGCAGTGGAAGTTTTAAAAAAACTAACGGAGTAGAGTTTGTTTAAAGACATAAAAAAACTCTTTTCTCTTTTAAAACCATACAAAAGAAAGGTACTTATTGCCTTTTTTTCTATGATAATGGTTGCTTTTTTTACTATGCTCATTTCAGTTATCATTCAACCAATTATGGATGTCCTTTTCCTTAAAAATAACTCATACGTTAACAAAACAGGCTCACTTTTGGTTAAAAGATTTGTTGAAGAACTTGTGCATTCGGGAAAGGTTGATTTGGTTAGAGTTTTACCAATAGCACTTGCACTTATTTTCCTTGGAAAAGCTTTTTTCAGTTTTCTTTCAAACTATCAAATGAACAGTATAGGACTCCATGTAATAAAAGATCTGAGAGACAAACTATATGTTCATCTTTTAAGACAGTCCATAAGATTTTTTTCAAGAAAGAGGACAGGAGACATAATCTCAAATATAACAAATGATCTGGATAAAGTTCAAAACTCTGTGACAACAACAGTTTCAGAACTTATAGTTGAATCTTTTACACTTTTGGGTCTTCTTTTTGTCATATTTTATCAGGATTGGCACCTTGCTCTTATAACTTTTATAATAATACCTATCACAATAATACCCGTTAAGTTTTTTGCAAGAGTGGCGAAAAAAGAAGGGCATAAAATCCAGTCATCAGTAGGAGACATCTCCTCATCTCTTTTTGAGCTTATTCATGGGATAAGAATTATAAAAACATATAATATGGAAGAATTTGAAAAGAAAAAATTTTTAAAAACCTCGGAAGATAATCTTAAATCAAACATAAGGCTTGTCATTATAAAAGCAACATCATCCCCCTTTATGGAATTTTTCGGAGGAGTTGTAGCAGCAATTATACTTGCAATAGGAACATCAAAAATCCATGCCGGGAAAATTACACCCGGCCAGTTTATGTCCTTTTTCACAGCTCTATTTCTTATGTACCCTCCAATAAAAAAGCTAAGTCGTGCAAATACATCTTTGCAACAGGGGATAGCAGGTCTTGAAAGGATAGAGAGTGTTTTAAAAGAGAAAAATGAGATAGAAAAATTTTCAGGTAAAAAGAAAATCATAAGAGCAAAGGGAGAGATAGAATATAAAAGTGTTTATTTTGGATATGATGAGGGAAACGGGCATGTTTTAAAAAATATAAACCTTAAAATAAAGCCTGGAGAAAAGGTTGCAATAGTTGGCCTAAGCGGCTCGGGAAAAACCACTCTTGTGAATCTTATCCCAAGATTTTTCGATCCAACCGAAGGAAGTGTATTCTTGGATGGAGAGGATTTAAAAGAGATAGATATAATTTCCCTAAGAAACAACATAGGGATGGTCACACAGGATATAGTTTTATTTAATGACACAATTTACAATAATATAACCTGCGGTGAAAAGATTGACATGGAAAATGTTATAAATGCTGCAAAGTCTGCAAGAGCACATGAGTTCATAGAAGCACTACCTGAAAAATATAATACTGAGGTAGGAGAAAGGGGCCAATTTCTTTCAAACGGGGAAAGACAGAGACTTTCAATAGCGAGAGTCTTTTTTAAAAACCCCCCTATTATAATCTTAGATGAGGCAACTTCTTCCCTTGATTCAGAATCAGAAGCTATTATTCAAAAAGCTCTCGAAAACTTAATGAAAGAGAGAACAACACTCATAGTAGCTCATAGGCTTTCAACAGTAATAAACGCAGATAGGATAATAGTTCTGAGCAAAGGAGAGATAGTTGAAATTGGAACCCATAGCGAACTTCTTAAAAAGAAAAGCCTTTATGCTCATCTTTATTCACTGCAATTTCCTGAGAGGATACAGCTATGATAAGAAGTATGACAGGACACTTTTCAAAAACCTATCAATATGAGACATTCACATATTTTCTATCAATAAGATCCCTTAACCACAGATTTTTGGAAATTAATTTCAGAGGGAATGTCACATGGTTAGGAGTTGAATCTGATTTGAAGAAATTAACAGAAAAGCATTTAAAAAGAGGCAAAATAGATATTATGATGGATTTTGAGCTTTTTGATCCCTCAAAATTCCTAATACAACTGAACTCTTCTCTGCTTCAAAAGATTCTGTATATACTTGAACCTAACATAAAAAAGAAAGAAAATATTGTTATAAATATGGATTCACTTCTCAAATTACCGGGAGTTTTCAACATTAATTATGTTGACTCTCCTTTTGATGAAAAAGAAAAAGAATTTATATTTTCAACATTTGAAGAGAGCCTTTTAGCCATAGTTAAAGAGAGAGAAAAGGAGGGTGAGAAATTAAGAAAACCTCTTATTATATATGCCAATGAGCTTAAAAAGAAAACGGATCAAATAAGGGATTTAATAGCCCTTCAGCCTGAGAGAATAAAGAAAAAATTTGAAGAAAGATTAAAAGAATTTTATAAAATAAAGGATTTTTCCGAAGAAAAATTTTATGAAGAGTTAGCTTTTTATCTTGATAAGGCAAATATAAATGAAGAAATTGAAAGACTTGATTCACATATAAGTTATTTGAAAGAATTACTCGAAGATGATTATCCTGATCCTGTCGGAAGAAAAATAGGGTTTTTAATGCAGGAATGCTTAAGAGAAATAAATACAATAGGCTCAAAATCTCAGGATAAGAAAATCTCAAAATTAGTTGTTGAAGGGAAGGAACTAATCGAAAGCATAAGAGAACAAATAATGAATATAGAGTAATATGAAAAAAAGGTATAGAAAAAACATAAATTTTTTAAAACTTATACCCGAAAGAAATGTTGAATTTGAAGAGGAAGATAATGGGAAAATAACACTTATTCTTGAAAAAACAAAAAACCCTATAATAAAAGCCATAATAAATTTTTTTAACAGATCCCAGTTTTTCAGAATTCATCTTGATGAAAAGGGCAGTTTTATCTGGAAATTAATTGATGGAAAAAAGAATATGGAAAAAATCATAGAAAAAATAGTGGAAAAGTTCGGAGAGGAAGACTCCATTACAAATCGATTAAAAGTTTTCTTTATCCAGCTTGAAAAGAGTAAATTTATAAAGTATAAAAACATTGATTCTCCGGAGGTTAGAAAAAATGGTACCTGATTTTTCAAATGTTTATATTATTCTTCACAACATAGAAAATCCGGGAAATATTGGTTCTGCCGCAAGAGCCATGAAAAATATGGGACTTGAAAATATGATTTTAATAAACCCACCGGATCTTGAAGCGGAAGAAGCGAAAAAGTTAGCATATATGTCATACGAAATTATTAAAAAAGCAAAGATAGTACCCTCTTTTGACGAAGCAATATCAATGGTGGATATAACTGTAGCCACAACAAGAAGAAAGGGAAAATGGAGGGAAAGATTTTTACCTCCGGAAGAAATTTCAGACTTAATCTTAAAGAAAATTCAACTAAACAAAATAGGCATAATTTTTGGGACCGAAAAGACAGGATTAACAAATGATGAAGTAATCAAGTGTGATTATGCAAGCGAAATACCAACTGTTATCGATTACCCATCATTGAATGTTTCTCAGGCTGTAATGATTTATGTTTACGAGCTTTACAGAGCTTTTATGCGAACCAATGATTTAAAACCTTACTCATCCCCCATAAGAAAAGCACCAGGGAGTGAATACAGAAGACTTTTTGACAGGATTATGAGATTAATGAAAATTTTCAATATATCTGAAGGATTTGAAAATAAATTTTCAAAATCTCTAAATAGACTTTTTGCAAGAACGGAGTGGGAGATAAAGGACATTGCAACTTTTGACGCATTTTTAAAACATATAGAGCAATATGCGGAAAAAAAGGGGCCTTCATAAAAGAAAAATAATTCTATAAAAAACTTTTTCACATTTGCAAAAAAACTCATTTCCATATATGCTTTTAATGGAGGTAAATATGAAAAAAAGATTAGCTTTAATTGTGTTTTTTCTAATTGCATCAACATTTGCCGCGATGGCAACACCCCCATTCTATTATTCAGGAATTGAGACACCTGACAAGACAATTTCTTTCACAATAGGGTTTTACCCTGATAAATATAGCTGGCATGAAACTCCATCAGCGGGGAAATACTCTGTAATAATAGGAGCAATCATTAACAGCAAAAATGCTCAGCAAATTGTATGGAAAGATTATAAAATTTACATAATGCTAAAAGATGGAACACTATTCAATAATTACACAACAGTAGCAAAAGATGGACCTTTTGCTTGCAATTACACAGTAAAACCGGGAGAAACTCATTATCAGAATTTCACATTTAAGAAAAAATTTAACCCAAACGATATAGCAGCTGTCTGGTTAAAACTTTCAGATAGTAATTTTATAAAACTTTTATATAAGGAATAAATATACAATTTTCTAATTAAACAATATTAGCTTCCCCAAACTCTTTTTCCATTTTATTAACAATTTTTTCTACTTTCTCAAAATCAAAAAAGTCCGCATCAAAATTTGCCTCCTTAAGTTCCTTTTTATTTCCATGTGTTAAAAAAGAAACAATCGTATCAAGAATAGACAAAGCTTTTATCTCTTTTTTGTACTCATTCGAAGATTTCTCAGGGGTTGTATAAAATAATGAAGATTCAATAAATATTTCAGGTAGATTCCAGGAACAAAGAAAGTAAGCTCCTAAATCTCTATGATTAATGATATTTTTTATTTCATCCTCACTTTTTGAAAAACTATAAAAATTTTCTTTTCTAAGATTGTTCGTAATTTTAAAAAAATTTTGAAAATCAAATCTGAGAAGTAAAACTTTTCCAATATTATAAAGTAAAGGGATGGCTTCATAATTAACTGATAGTTTTTCACCAAAAATAGCTTCATAAATGGAAGAATAATATTTTGATGCCACAAATGCGGCATTAAAAAGTTTTCTAACATGAGGTTTCTGAACCTCGGTATAGGATAAATTTTTCATTGTATTAAAAAGAATTAAATTTTTTAATTGTAAACTTCCTATTCTTACTATAGCTTGTCGTAACGAAAGGGTTTTGTAAGAGCCATAAAAAATAGAGTTTGCAATATGTAATATCTCTGTTGCAAGTGAAATATCTTTCTTTATTATATCCTCTAACTGCTTTGCAGAAGCATTATTCTCCATTGCATGGGATACTTCTCTATAAGTTTCAGGCAGGGAAGGTAATTTTTCAATTGAATTTATATATTGAGTTAATTTTTCATCATTAATCGTCATATAAATTGAAGAAATCTGCTTTATTTTATTTATCAAAGCATCCCCTTCCCAAGGCTTTCCTATAAAAGTGCTTGCAATCCCCCTCAGTATGCCATCCGCTACAATTCCTTCTTCTATATATCCACTTAAAATTATTCTATAAACATTGGGATACTCATTTTTAACCTTTTTTAGGAACTCAAATCCATTCATTTTTGGCATTTTATAATCAGAAATAACAAGGTCGATCCTCTCTTCTTTCAAAATTTCCAATCCTTCAAAACCACTCTCAGCAGTAAAAACATTAAACCCTTCAGGTATTAATACCCTTCTTACTGCTTTTAAAATACTTGGCTCATCATCAACCACTAAAATAGAAATTTTAGAAAAATCAATATTATCAAACATCTTCATTCCCCCTTTCTTTAATTTTTTTTGGAATTTTTATTGTAAATTTGACTCCCCCGTTTTCACAATTCTCCACCAATAATTCACCGCCATGTTTATTAACAATAATATCATAAGAGATATTCAAGCCAAGTCCGGTTCCCTTTCCCGCCTCTTTTGTCGTAAAGAAGGGATCAAATATTTTGTTCATAGTCTCTTCAGGAATTGGTGGACCATCATTATAGATAGAGCAGCAAACAAACTCTCCTTCCTCATAAACCTTAATAAGTATCAATCCTTTCTCACTTCTACCTTCAGATTCTATTGCTTGGGCAGCATTTACTATTATATTTAAAAACACTTGATTTAGTTCATTAGGGAAACCCTTAATCAGAGGAACTTCTTCAAACTCTGTTTTAACTTCAGCAACATATTTATAACTATTCTTTGCAATGACAAGTGTACTTTTTATTCCCTCCCTTATATCATACTCTTTAAGTTCCCCCATTTGATCAACTCTTGAAAAACTTCTCAAATTCTTAACAATTGTAGTTATTCTCTCTACCCCCTCAAGGCTTTCTTCAACAAGATCTTTCACATCATTAAGCATAAAATCAATATGTTTTTCTTTCTTATATTTGCCCATTAATTCAAGAATTTCCCCACATTTAGCTCTTCTCTTATCTATCTCATCTTCTAACAATTTTATAAACTCAAGCATTGCTTTATTATATTTTTTTAAAGTATTTAGATTGCTTGCAATAAAACCAATAGGATTGTTAAGCTCATGAGCTATTCCAGCTGCAAGAGTACCTATAGAAGCCAGTTTTTCCTGCTGAATTAATCTGGTTTGGGTTTCTTTTAACTTCTTATATGCCTCTTCAAGAGAGCGGGTTTTTTCTTGTAATTCCCTCTCTTTTTTTATATTCTCCGTTATATCTCTCTTCAAAGCCGCGTAATGTGTTAACTCTCCTGCTCTGTTAAAAACAGGGAAAACGGTTACCTCTTCATAATAAGGAAAGCCATCTTTTCTTTTAAATTTTACCCTTGACCTCCAAACTTTCCCATCTTTAGCAGCTTTTCTAATTCCCTCTACCTCTTTTTCATTTAATTCAGCTTCCTGAATAAGTAAAGGATGTTTTCCAATAGCTTCTTCATATTTATAACCCGTAATTTTTTCATAAGCTGGGTTAACATATTCAATTATTTCATCTTTATTTGTTATTACAAAAGCGATATCAAGGTTCTCAATAGCCCTTGCCAAGATTCTTAAAGTTTCTTCTCTTTTAACCCTTTTTGTTATATCTCTAATTATACCTTCGATGCCTATTGGTTTCCCATTTTTATCTTTAATCAAGCGAGAATTAACACTTGCAACAGCAAGCTCTCCATTCTTTTTTATTAACTTAAGCTCATACTCATTAATTTCCCCCTTACCCATCAATCTTTTAAAAAAACGCTTTCTTTCTCTATCATCCAAATACACTTGTGAAACATTCTTTCCTATTAACTCTTCAGGTTTATACCCTGCTATCCTTTCAACAGAAGGGCTTAACATTTTTATAACACC
>CAZWJH010000057.1:0-16525 GCA_964634755.1 uncultured Clostridia bacterium | reverse complement strand
TTACTTCTAGATATGTACCTTCTTTAATGTCAACAGTATGATATCCCCTGCTCAGTTCCAACATAAGCAAAAATACCAAAAAAGTAAAGAATAACTATTTTATTTTTAAACAACTCAAAGTAAGTCTCCTTTGTACCTACTTTTTCCTCTTCCGTAAGTTCAACTTTCGGAAATTTTATGATAAAAATAAGCAAAATCATAATAATTGTTATTGTTGCAAAAATCCAATATATCCCTACCCAAGATAAGTTCTGAGGAACAAGCTTCGAAATAAGCTTTATTACACCTTTTGGATTTTTAGCAACCCCTGTAACAATTGCAGAATAAACAAGAGGCGCAACAAATGAAGCTGCCCCAAAAATAAGCTGGGCAAGAACAGAGTTAAAAGCATAATGCTCTTCTCCTCCTGCCACTCTCAAAAGAGGATTTATTACAACTTGAAGCATTGCCATTCCAGTCCCTATTGAAAAAAGTGAAATAAGAAATACATTAAAACTCGGTAAAGCTGCAAAAATAAAAGAAGCAATGAAAGCAAGAAGAAATGCAGCTAACATAACTTTTTTCCCACCGTATCTTTCTACCATAAAACCTGCGGGAATAGACATTATTCCATAAGCTATAAAAAAAGCAAAGGGTAAAAGCCCTGCCAATGTTTCACTTAATGAAAAACTCTTTGACACACTTGGATTTAAAGCACCCAAGATGTTAGTTAAAAAAGAAATTACAAAAAATGTTAGCATTATTAAGACTACCACAACATAATTTCTCTTCATCTTAACTCCTTTTTGTCATCAATATTTATTATTTTCTTATTCGTATTCCAGCCTTTTAAAATAACCTTATACCCTTTTGGCGCTATAAAACTGATACTTTTTCTCTCCCCTGGCAACAAAGAGATATAATTATCACTAAGAGTAACAGGGATTGCAATATCATCATTCTTGTTAAAAACCTTTACTTCAATAAAAAAAGCAATTTTATCGGCTAAATTTTTTATAATTATTTTGCGGCTATTATCAGACGAAGAATTTAATTGAACCTTTATTTTTGCCACTGGAATCTTATTTATCCATCTAAAATCAGCATATTTCTTTACAGGTGTAATAAACCAATCGGTTTTTTTAAAATCAAGAACATCCATATTTTTGGACAGCCAGTAAAAGTTAGAATCCACTTCTTTGCCATCTTTATACAATTTTAGGGATACAAAAGAACCTTTACTCTTTTTAATATAATCTTTAAGCCCTGTATTCAGTGATAAGGAATTATTCTCATTAATTGAAAAAGGTATCATTTTTGCAAATATTAATTTTGAATCCTGGTTAAACACTTTTACTTTAGCAATAAGGTTATCTTCTTTTCTAAACCTCTCATTTACTACATAAACATCATCATAGTAGTACCTGTAAATAATATGCAAAGGTTTTGCGGCTTCTTTTGTTCCGTAATATGCAGCAGTCGGAACAAGGTACCAATCATAAAGTTGCCAGTACATCGCAGGCCAGGCTGAGTTTAACATCCACTGAATAATGCCTGTAGCTTTGTATCTATTAACTGAAAAAGCCTCAAACATTGGTCTTATAAGTTCATAATTCAACATCTGTGCTTTTGACACAAACTCTTTAAGATTTTTCGGCTTTCCGTATCTTTCCTTAAGTCCTTTGACAAACCTTGATATATTCTTAAATTCATTTCGCGCACAATGATAATCCCACTCATCATTTATAGGCCAGAGCCTATCTCCCGGAATCATCTTCTTCAAACTTTCCAAAACAGGAATTTGCGCTCCGGGACCTGTTTCTGAATTAAAACCCAAGGCTCCTCCGTTCTCTTTATCTTCATACCAGTAAGAGGGAACTGTAAAAGCATAGGGTCCTCTCATTTTAATCCCCGTAGGACCACTAACTTTGCTAGTAAATTCTTTTGCTGCGGCGATATACGGTCTTGTTCCATCATACTTATCTATTATTTCAACATACTTTTTTTCAAGCTCCGGATGGGGAATCTTATCACTTCCAACAGCCCAGCAAAATATCGAAGGATGATTTCTAAGCCATATTATTTGGTTTTTTAAATAATCAGTCAAAAGTTTCATCCCCATCTCATCTTTCGGACCATTAAATTTCTCATCTACAGGAACACCCAAATAATCTTCCCATTCCCAATGACAGCTAAAGCCTACCAATATTAAAAGACCATTTTCATCCGCAAGATCATAAAGATACTGACTGTTCCCCCAGAATCCTTCAAGCCTGATTGTATTCAGGTTCATGTCTTTAATATATTTAATTTGAGCTTCCACATACTTTTTATCATAAGTAAGAGTTAAATCATCAACCCAGCCTCCCCCCTTAATCAAAATCTTTTTTCCATTTATCTTAAACCCTCTGAATCCATCTTTTGTATAATAATCCTCTACTTTTCTTATTCCAAATCTTATTTCAGTTTTATCTGAAAGCTTTCCCCCTATATAAGTATCTATTTCCGCATGATAAAGATACGGCTCTCCCAAATTGTTCGGCCACCAGAGTTTGGGAGATTTGAAAAATAATCTTGCTATAACACTATTTCTTTCTTCTTTGGGAGAAAGCTCTATCTCTTTTAAAACTCCCAAATCCGCCTCTTTCACATATACGGAAATTTTAGTTTTTATTTTTTGACTCGTATTATTAACTATTGAGCCTATAATCAAAACTTCCGCGGTACCTTTCTCCAAATCAAGCGATGGTTTAGCAAAAATATTTTTCAGAGTCACGGCTCCGGTTTCCTTAAGCTCAACAGTCCTCCAGATTCCCATATTACTATCAGGAGGTTTTGGATTCCAGTCCACAAACCCAATGGAATAATCTCCTTTTTTCGGAGGATAAATTTTCAAAGCTATTATATTTTTACCATTTTTAACAAAAGGTGTAATATCAAGTTTAAATCTATTAAAAGCACCATATATTTTTTCCTTTCGGGCAATTTTATGGCCATTTAAAAAAATATCAGCTTTATAATTAATACCATTAAAAATTATTTTGTAAAATTTATCGCCTGATTTAACTATCTTAAACTCTTTTCTATACCACCATGGAGATAAAAAAATATTTTTATCTATTTCTTCCAAATTGCGATTAAAATAAATATTCTTATAAACACCATTCTTTATTAAAGATGAAAGAACGGTTGAAGGCAAATCTGTTTTATACCAAAATTTATTATTAACAGAATAAATATCAGAGGTAATATGTTCACCGCTTAAATTGATATTTTCCGAAGATGCAATATACCATTCTTTTGAAAAATCATTATCCTGTGCCTTCGCCATTGATAACATAAATATTAGAAAAATAATGATGATTATAACTTTTCTTTTTTTAAAAGAAAAAGTCATATATTAATCTCCAACTTTGATAAATTTTTATCATAATTTATCATTATACAATATAAAATTATTTTGTCAAGATTAAATTTAAAATTAAAAATTTTTGGCTTTATAACATTTTTTATATTTAAAAGTTATCATCCGAAATCCCTTTAATTATATATTTATTCGTTATAATGGTATGTAAAATTATTTTTTAAATTTTAAATTTTAATTTATTAAATTATCATCTGATACTTTTAATATTTTTTTTATATTTTTTTATTTAAATTTTTATTAAATTTTATTACAATTAAATATAATTTAACAATAAAAAATTCAATAGTAAAATAAAAAAATAGAAATTAAGTCCTTTTCTATGAAAGCATAGAATGCACTTTTTAAGATAATTGTGTGAGAATGAAAGGGAAGGAGAAAAGGAGACAATCTATAGAAGGAAAAAAATCAATCAACTCTTATGAGTTAAACCTAAAATTGGCAAAATGTATGAGAGTGCTCGGTAATGCTTATAATAACAAAAAGCAATATTTTGTTTTGATTCTCTTTTTACTCAATCTTTTAATAGCTTTACAATTAGTTGTGCCCTATTCTTCACCCCCAACTTTTTGAAAATATTATTTATATGGGTTTTAACTGTTTGCTCTGAAATAAATAGTTTTTCTCCAATTTCTTTATTCTTTAATCCCTTTAAAATTAATTTTAAAACTTCCTTCTCTCTCTCTGTGAGCCTACTCCCACTATCTTTTTCATCTTTTAAATCAAGAAAGTTAATAAACTCATTACTTTCCAAAGCTTTACCAATAATCTTTCTACTAACCCATAAATCGCCCTCATAAATTTTTTTAATTCCTTTTTTTAGCTCCTCAGAAGAAACATCTTTTCCAAAAATCCCTTTCACTCCCATTCTTACCAATCTAATTTTCTCTTCATCATTAAACTGCCCATTAAAAACTATAATTTTAGAATCTTCAAAATTTTTTCTAAACTCAGGAATTATTTTATAATAATCCTTAAAATCCTTAACGTTACAGGAATGGCAGAGCAATATCACATCAAATTTTAAGTCAACAGACTCTTCCAAAAAGCCTTCATACAACGGGAAATTTCTTACCATTTTAAAGTCAAATTCATCATCTTCCATATTTCTAAGTCTTTCTTTTATTAAAGAATGATGGCAAAGAAGAACATATTTAATCCTCTTTTTCTCAACTTCGCTTTTTAATTTTTTCTCTTGCTCCATTATTGCTTTATTAATAGATTCCAAAATTTCTTCATTTGATTCAGATTTTGATATATAGTTAAAAACTCCCTCTTTCATTGCCTTTACAGCAATATCATAGGAGGGAAAACCTGTAAGAATAATTATCTTGAGTTCCGGATCAAGCATAAGCATTTTTTCCGAAAGTTCGATTCCCGTGGATTCTGTCAATCGATAATCAACCAAAGCAACTAAAAAATCTTTTTTTTCTAATAAACGAAGAGCTTCCTTTGAGTTTCTCGCAGTAAAAACCTCAAATCCCTTGCCTTCAAGCCATATTTTCATACTTAAAATAATAGAGGGGTCATCATCAACAATAAGCAATCTTTTCTTCTTCAATTCACCTTTCCTCCTCTGTATTTAAACATAGGCAATTTAATTAAAAAGTGAGCTCCATCATCTTCATTAAGATAAACTATCTCACCATTGTGTCTTCCAACAATTTTATAACTTACATAAAGTCCTAAACCTATTCCATCCTTCTTATCGGAAAAAACAAAAGGTTCAAAAAGTTTATTCCTAATACCTTCGTCTAAACCTGGTCCACTATCTTTTATGCTTAATATACAGTATTTGTTCTCTTTCCATCCTTTTATCAAGATCTGCCCCTCCCCTTTCATTGCTTCTATACTATTTATGAGAAAATTTAAAATCACCTGTTTTAATTCAGAAGGAGAGCCATAAACCTTACAATCTTCTTTAAAGGAAATATTTATTTTAACATTTGAAATTTTTTTCATTATTTTTAATAAACTCGTGCTTTCCTGAATTAACTCATTTATACTAAAAAACTTGAATTTTTTAAGTTTCTTCTTATGAACTGCAAGCAGACCCTCAATAAGTTCTCTTATATACTTAATTTCTCTTTCTGAAATTTCAATAATAGCTTTAAACTCTTCGCTCTCTTCTATCTTACATGAATTTTTTAAAACTTCTATGCTATTACTTAAAGCCAAAAGAGGGCTGTTTAATTCGTGGGATAAAACTGACGCCATTCTTCCTATAACAGCAAGTTTTTCACTGTTTATCATCTGTTTCTCAGCCTTTTCTTTTTCCTCTTTTTCTCTTCTGAGTTCTTCGATTGCACTGTTAATATTTTTTATCAGACAACTAATTTCATCTCTAAAATTATCCTCTTTTATCTTTAAATTAAGATCTTTTGTTTCCTTGATGTTAGTCATATAGGAGGCAATGCTCAAGACTCTCCCTGTTATGAATTTATCTATAACAAAGTAAAGGAAAATTCCCAATAAAATCCACCATACTATAATTCCAACAATTGAATACATCAAAGGAGCACTTAGGACCTTAAAAATCTTAGTATCATAAGATATCTTAATAATAACAACAGGTTTTCTCTCAATATCATGAATTAAATAATATAAATTGTTTTTTCTCTCTCTAATATTCGAAGATAACAACCTTGTATTTTGCAATTCACTAACAATTTTTTTGAAAACTTTACTTCCCCAATACCATACATTAAGATTTTCCAATAAAAAAGATTTTAGCTGTTCTTCAAAATGCTTGCCTAAAACACCTCCGAGAATTAATATCCCATTGGGTTTAGTTGCCTTATTCGTAGTAATAGGCTGAAAAACCGAAAGAAGTACGCCATAATCTGTCTTAAAAAAATATACTTTATTTTCTTCTTTCGGGAAATTTTTAATTAACTCTTTTATTATCCTTTTTGTATGTTTATCAATCCCAAGCTTTTTATAATCTTTAAATTTTCTGCTTTCGGGTTCCATAAAAGATGAATAAATTGTTTTTCCTGAAAGGTCTTTTATTACAACAAGGTCCAAAAAATCCCATCCAAATGTTTCTTCAGGAAAATTGTTTTTTATAAATTCATAATTCGGATTTTCCACAAAATCATGCATAGAATCCCACTCTCCCCAGTTGTAAGACATTATGTAATAATTTTCAAGATAATCATTTATAACTTTTTCAGTCCTTCTTATTAGCTTTTCCTCATACAGCTTTTCCTGTTTTTTTAAGGAAGAGAGTATGAAGACTCTAAATATGAAGAGAAAGATAAAAATTAATATTAAATTTGTTATAACAAAATATTTTAATACCCTTTTTCTCAAGCTCATTTAAAAACAATTATAAACAAAAAAGTTTCACTGTTCAACTACAACTAAAGTTGTAGATAAAAAATTAAAATCAAACCTAAAATCAAACTATAATCTGATTGTTTTTCAAATATTGTTTTTTTAATATTTTTTACTAATTTTTAACGGAGGTGTATATGCATAAAAGATTTTCACTTTTTGTGATTTTCCTCTTTGCAGTTTCCTTGATTTTGGTAGGAGGTCCGAATACTATCAAAGGAAAGCCTGCCAAAGTTTCGGACGAAATTATCATTAAATTTGCGCCTGATGCTACAGAGGCTCAAAAAACAGAAATCTTAAACAAGTATGGCTTATTGAAAAAAAGAAACAGCAAGAAAAAAGGAGCTTTTGTAGTTTTCAAACATGGAAATCCCACGGCAATACTAAATTCATTGAAAAAGGAAAAAGGTATAATTTATGCCGAGCAAAATGCTTATGCCTATGCTTTTAATTTTGTCCCCAATGACCCCTATTATAGTTATCAATGGCATATGACAAGAATTGGAATGGAAAAGGCCTGGGAGCTTTCTCAGGGTGAGGGTGTTGTAGTAGCAATAATTGATACGGGTGTTAAACAGAGTCTTGAAGATTTGTCTAATACAAATTTTACAACAGGTTATGATTTTGTAAATGATGATAATGACCCCACCGACGATGAAGGTCATGGTTCCCATGTATGCGGTACAATTGCTCAATCCACAAACAATGGAGTGGGAGTTACAGGTATCGCATACAAAGCAACCATAATGCCCGTTAAAGTTCTTGACAGAAGAGGAAGCGGTAGCTATGATGATATTGCTGATGGTATTTACTACGCAGTTGATCATGGAGCAGATATTATCAATATGAGCCTTGGAGGCTCCACTGATCTTCAGGTGCTTGAAGATGCTGTTAACTATGCATGGGAACACGGAGTAGTAGTAGTTTGTGCAGCTGGGAATGAAAACACTTCGGAACCTTCTTACCCCGCAGCTTATGAAAATGCAATTTCTGTTGCAGCAACCACATCAATAGACACAAGAGCTTCTTATTCAAATTATGGCTCAACAATTGATATAGCAGCTCCTGGAGGAGACTCAGGAGATAATAATGGTGATGGATATGATGATATGATTTTGCAAAATACATTTGGAAGCAGTGGTGATGGTTATTATTTTTATGCCGGAACTTCAATGGCATCCCCCCATGTGGCAGGAGTTGCCGCATTGGTAAAAGCAGCGAATCCATCTTTGACAAATGTTCAGATAAGACAAATTTTAGAATCCACTGTAGAGGATTTGGGAGATACCGGATGGGATCAATATTTTGGTTATGGTCTTGTCGATGCTTATGCAGCGGTTCTTGAAGCTATAGGTGGTTCCGGCGGTGGAGGTGATGAAGATACAACACCACCTACCATTTCCGGTGTAAATGCAACAAATATCACAACAAACAGTGCAACAATAGTTTGGACAACAAATGAAAATGCTGATAGTGTTGTTTATTATGGGACAACTACTTCTTATGGCAATACGGCTTCAGATTCAAGCTATGTTACATCGCACAGTATTGATTTAACTGGACTTCCTGCAGGTACAGTCATCCATTATAAAGTAGTTTCCACTGATGAAGCAGGAAATACTTCTGAATCAGGAGATTACACTTTTACGACTCAGGAAGAGGAAGAACCCGGGGCTTCTTATATGTATGTCTATAATATAGATATGTGGACATCATCAAGAGGAAGAAATCTTTATGGAAATGCTGAGATAACTATTATGGATTCAGATGGTAATCCTGTTTCTAATGCAACAGTTTATGTAACATGGTCAGGAGCTGTAAACAGCACTGACTCAGGAGTAACAGGAAGCGATGGAAAGGTTACCTTTACCTCTCCAAGAGTGAAAGCATGGTCAGGGACATTTACAATAACTGTTACAAATGTAACCCATGCTTCAATACCTTATGACTTCTCAAAGAATGTAGAAACTTCCGACACAGTCTCCAAATAATTTTCTAATTTAAAAAATGGGGGAAGTTAAATCTTCCCCCATTTTTTTTTGCCTATTAAATCCCTTAATATATTTTATGACTTTCCAAAGAAAATAAATCCTATGGCTTATACCGTAAAGGCATCTCCCTTTTAAAAGAATCCCAAAAAGCATAAAAATTCACTTTAAATTTTTCTTTACTCATCTTCAGTTTTAAAGAATTCTTTATTATAGAAAATACAAAAAGAAACAAGGGTTTAAACTTAACAAAAATATTCTCCCCGTATGTATAATGTGTATAATAATAATTTCTTTTTAGATAGTATTCTTTCCAGAGAGGAATTATTTCACTGTTTTTTGAAGAACTTATTCTTTCAATTATTGCACGGGTTATCAAAAGATGTTTTTTCTTGTATTTTTTTAATATTCTTAAAGCATAATCAGTATCATCACCGGATATAAAAATATCCTTTTTGGGCAATCCTATCTCCTCAACCACCTTTCTTCTAATTAAAGGTCCTTCAAATGAAAAATCCTCAACTTCCAAAGTCAAAGGTAAATCTTCTATTTTTTTAAACTTTTTGTATAATCCAACTTCTCTGACTTCCCTTAAAAAAGGATTTTTCATATTAAACCTTATTGCAGGAAACTCCCTCACATCAATAGGCTTTGAAAGCCTCAAAGGCACAAGCACATCAGATTGTTTTTTATACTTTAAAAGCTCTTTTAAACAGCCGGGTTGAGGCTTTGCATCATCATCAAGAAACCAGAGCCAGTCCCACTCCTCTTTAAGAGCTAATTTAACTCCATAATAAAAACCGCCTGAACCTCCAATGTTTTGATTTAATTTAAGATATATAATTTTTAAATTATCCTTTATATTAATTGAAAGCCTTCCGACATCTTCTTCATAAGGGGAAAACTCATCAGATACATACCCTACTCTCACCAATTCCTTCTCCGTTCCATCAGAGGAATTATTGTCAACAATAATCAAAATTCCTTTTGATTCAATTTCGTTTTCAACAGCCTCTAAGACCTTTAAAAGGAGGTTAATCCTATTAAAGGTTACTATTATTGTTGATATTTTGTTTGTCATTGTTAGGATAACCCAAAATATATAATAAATTATACTTGAGAAAGTAAAAAGTAAATAAGATAGGAAAGACAAAAATAAACTTTAACCATTTAGAAAACCTTCTGTTCTTCTCAAAAAAGAATATACCACCTTTTTCAAAGACTCTATATTTGAACAAAAAATTACCAAAAGCACCTTTAAAAGAGAAAATGAATTTAACTTTTTCTTTAAATAAGAGAGTGAAAAACTTTTTTAAAGTCTCCCATTTTTTATTGAAATCAACTACTATAATTTCTATATCACCAATTGTGTTAATAAGTCCTTTTCTTCCTATATCTGAAAGGAAAAATACTCTAATAAAAGGATTTTTCTTTTTCAATTCTTTATAAAATTTCTCTAATTCTCTAAACTTTGTGGAATAAGAAAACACTATCTTATCTATTCTCTTTAAATCTAACTTTTTCTTAAAATTAGACTTATGTTCAGTTTGTTTTAAAAAAATCTCAATCCACAAACTTTTTCCCCTTTCCCCTTTGAAATAATTTTCTATTGCTTTTGTCATAGCAATAAAATTTTTTTTATCTCCTCTAATTAAGTCAAAAACTATATAAAACACTTTATATTTAAAAAAACTAATAGCAGATAATTTACCAAGTTTGTATTTTTTTAAAAAAAAATAAAAAGAATTTCTCATATAATAGTATCCTCCAAATATATTGCTTTTTTCTACAAAGTCAGGATGAGAAACAATTGATTTTTTAGTTGCTATTATTTTATAACCTTCATTTTTAATTCTCCAAAAGAAATCAACATCATCAAAATAAATAAAATAATAATCATCCCAAATACCAACTTTTTCTAATACCTTCACCTTCAAAAAAGCAGAACATGAAGCTACATAATCAACTTCATAAATCTCATTGCACTCATTTAATTTCCTACCTTTACAATTGCCTAATATTCTATTTTTCTTAACAATAAGCCCCCCTATTTCTGTTATTATTTCCTTATTTTCTTGCGACAATATTGAGCTTCCTACCACCCCTATATTTTTATTATTTTTTAAAATCTCAATGGCTGGACTTAGAGGATCATTTATTAATTCTACATCATTATCAAGAAGCCATATATATTTGTATTTTCCTGTGTTATTAAGAACAAATTTCAAGCCTGTGTTAAAACCGCCTGTTCCTCCCAAGTTCTCTTCATTTTTAATATAAATTACCTCTTTAAACTTTGAGGTAACAGCTTTTTCAGTACCATCATTTGAAGCATTATCAACAATAAGAATATCATATTCAGGATATTTTACTTTCTCATATAATTGTGAGATTAAATTTAAAACATAATCTTTTTTGTTCCATGTAACAACTATTATTATTACTTTCTCCGACATAATCACCTCAACCAAAAAGTTAAATCTTTATTTAACAAATTTGAAAGTTTTAATATATCTTCTCTAAAAAAGTCCTTCAAGTATTCTCTACTTCGTTTATCAATTTTAACTTTTTCTTTCGCCATTAAGTTTATTTTATATCTTATTAAGAGTCTGTACTTTCTTGGTATAAATAATCTTATTATATTCTTGAAAAAAATAAATTTTTCTGTATTTACTGTGTTATATAAAAAATCTTTTTCTACCCGGGAGACGTTGTGTATATACGAAAAATATGGAACAAAATCATCCTTAACATCAAAAAAATTTAAGATCTTTTTTAAAATTTTGAGAGGATTTTTAATAAATTCTTCAAAAATAACGATAAATACATTTTCACTCGGAAAGTTTTCTTTGTAAATTTTAACAGAGTCAGCATATAAACCTGCTCTTTTATAATGCCATATAAATTCCCACTTTTTTTGCTTTCTTTTTTCCTCCTCTTTTAAAGCCTCATAAAATCCCAAAAATTCTCTTTTATCTCTTACTAAATGTTGATATGCAGAAAACGCCCTTTCCATTGGATTTCTTAATATCATCAATATTTTTGCATTAGGATTAAATTCTTTGATATTTTTGGCAGCTATTTTAGCATAATACAAGTAAGCAGGAGAACTTTCACCTATAATTTTTTCATTTTTTACTCCTTCAAAAAGTTTTAAATATTCATCTAATTGTGTAATAGAATATTTGTTTATGTATTTATCATCTTCCGGTCCTTTAAATTCCACCCTTTTTCCTTTAAAGACAAAATAATTTGTTTCTTTTTGCTCTGTCATAAAAATTTCAGGATGCTGTTTAAGGTAAAAATGCATGGAAGTAGTCCCGCTTTTTGCTGCACCTACAATAAAAAAATTAGGTTTTTTTTCCAACATTAGCTACTACCTTATGGTAATTATAATATCTTGATGAAAAAATTACAATTTCAGAGACTATTGATGCGATAAGAACCCAAACTAACACCACTATCTCGGAGAGCCCTAAAATTTGCTTAGCAATAAAAAGAGAAGAAATAATAATAAAATAGGTGAATGCTCCTTTTATAATACTTACATTAAATTCCTTTTCCATTCCTAAAGGTATCAGCGCATTTCTACCGATAATTACAGAAGGATATACAAAGAATATGATTATTGAAAGTAAAATCAAAGATATCTCGGAAACAAAGTTTACTCCCCCACTAAAGAAAATAATAATAAATTTTCTAAAGATAATCACAAAGGATATTATGAAAAAATTTATGAGACTTCCATATCTCAAAAATTGATTCAACTTCCTCTTTCCTCTTTTCACATCTTCATGGAACAACTTTGTAAAAAAAGGCAAAGTTGCATCATACAAAGGTGAAAAAATATCTTTTAATAATTTAACAACCTTATCAGCAATTGCAAATTTGCCTACTACTTCACTATTTAAAAAAACTCCTAAAATTATTGTACCGGTAGAAGTATAAAAGTTAATACTTAACCTTGACAAGAAAAAAGGGAATAACCTCTTAATTAATTTAAACCCTTTCTTAAAACTTACTATAGAAAACCTTATCTTATATTTAAAAACAACTATATACAAACCAATTAAAGAAATAATCCCTCCACCGAAAATGGAGATAACTGGAATCAACATAAAATCTTCCGGTTTTTTTATAAGAATAAATATAAAAATAGCAGAGAGAATACTAAAAGGAGTATTAATTATCGTTATATAATCAGACCTTTGAATCCCTATAAAAAACCAACTTGGAAAAACTGAAAACAAGAAAGTAGAGACAAAAAATAACCAAAATAGTAAAATATTTTCTCTAACAAAAGGGAAAACAAAGATGCTTAAGAAAAAAAATATTAAAGAGACAAAAAACAAAATAAATTTTGCTGAATAAATCTGAGTTAAAATATCATTCAACTTTATTTTATCATCTATGCCTAAAGAGACTTCCTTAGGCCCTATTAACCCAACTCCAAAATTAAATAAAAGATTAAAATATACAGACAACGCTTGGGCTAAACTAATAACCCCAAACTTAGCTAACCCAATTCTTCTTATAATATAAGGAATAGTGATTAAGGGTATTAGATATGTAAAAAACTTCACAAAAGACAAATTTAATAAGTTAATTAAAACTCTTTTTGTTTCTTTATCTATTTTACTACTAATTATTTTCATAAAAGCTTCACCCTAAACGAATCCACAAATCCTTTTGTCAATATCCAAATCTTTTTTAAATCCCATTCAATAAAAGCTGCTTTTAACATCTGTTTAAGATAATAGTAAAAATGATAGGAATAAACAAACAGCATATTAATTTTATCAGGTGTAACAGATTTAATCTCATTTGCTTTTAACAAATAATTCCTCATCAAATAATAAGCAAGGGTGCGGGAAGCAAATGGGTAGTATTTTCCGAACCTTTTGTGAAAATTCTTCTTTTTTAGCTTTTTTATAAAGGTAGGCTTTAAAAGATAAATACATTTGGTATGCTGAAAGGCTTTGTATCCGTAAACAACATCATCCCCATAAATAAAAAATTCAGGATTCGGAAAACCTATTTTTGAAACTATATCTCTGTGAATTAGCAAACCCTCAAAACACGCCATATTAATTTCTGCATACTCTTTCCTATAATTTTCTTCGGGAATCGGTTTTTCCCTTAAAGTTTTCAAATCAAGCCAGCCCCACCAATGAAGAATTTCACCATCAAGGGCTCTTTTCGATGGGGTAATACATTTTGAAATATCAAGAAATTTTAATTGATACTCAAGAGCTTGAGGCAAAGGCTTCACATCATCATCCATAAGCCAAAAAAGCTCAAAACCTTTTTCATAAGCTCTTTTAAGTCCGAGAGAAAACCCTCCGGCTCCTCCGATATTTTGAGCTGTTTTTATGTATAAAACCTTTATTTCTCCTAATCTCCCTTCTTTCTCCCAATTCTCTATTAAACTTTCATCTGTCTTACCCCTTATAACTCCAATCTTATTCAAAAGGTCAAGAATTTCAAAGTTTGTGCTATTATCTATTATTATGACAAAATTTAAAGGATAAGTCTGTTTGGAAAAAGAGTCTAAAAGCTCTGGTAGGAACTCCTTTCGGTTAAAAGTAACTATGATTGCTGCAATCTTGTGAGCATTTGTATCATCTGTTTTCATATTCTTTATTTTACTAAAAGACTGTTTAAAAAACAATTATTATTTATTACTAATAAACTCTGCCTCTCTCAATTAACAATGTAAAAATACTAACATAAAAAATTTCGATAAATAACACAATTATAAAATTTCCAATCAAACAGATATATTTTTCTTTTTAGGGTAGAGAAATTACAAAAAGTATATCCTTCCATACTCTCAATTTTCTCAGCTTTTCCACACTAATATCATAGTAGCACAAAAAACCTTTGATATTTTTTCTTGTAAAGTTAATTTTATTTTTTATTAAATAAGCTTCAAATTCTTTGTAATGACCTATTGTATGCCAAAAAACAAAAGCAACTTTATTAGAATTATTAACCCTCTCCAAATACTCCTTTATTCTTGAGCTTTTGTCAACAGAATAGATTTTCTCCTTTGAATTAAAAATAATAGGAAATCCCACCCAGTAAAAAGAATAGATATTATATATCTTCTTCTTAAGTAAAAAAGTGATTATTGGCCTATACGAATCCGGCATCTTTTTAATGTAAACATAAGGAATCGGTTTATAAATATCTATCTTTTTAACAGAAAAATCAACTCCCATATTCAGAATAATTATAGCAGAGACAAAAAGAACAGCTATTTTATCAGAATACTTTTTTAGTCCTTTATAAATCAGAGCCACAAAAAAAGGTAAAAAAGTGTATATTGGGAAGAGAAAACGAGGGGATCTGTTTAAAGATCTTGCTGAGGGAAAATACAATAAAAATAAAACAAACAAATGAATTGTCAAAAGTAAAAAACCCATTCTTTTTATTGAAACAAACGGAGCCTTAAAAATCTCTTTGATTTTATTTTTTTCTTTAAAAAAAATGAAAATAAGCGGTACAATGTACAAAAAATAAAGCAATACTTTTGGATTTTCCATTTCATAAAGCATAAATGGCAAAGATAATTTCTCAAGAAATAGCCTTTGTGAATATATTATGTTAGTCCAATCATAACCGTAAATCATTAATATTATTGTAACAACAGAAAATAAGAACAAAAGAATTAATATGGTTTTTATGAATTTGTTTTTATTAACTTTTGCTTTTAATGCTATATAAAAAAATATTAGAAGCAATAATACTAATAATGATTCAAAAATAACAATTACAGGTCTGTGTAATTTTACGGTAAGCTGAGGTCTGAATGTTTGCCAAGGAGGAGAAAAACCAAAAATTGATAATCCGTTAGAATAAATAAAATTATACAAACCTATTATTAAACTATCTATAAAATCCGAATACATCTTTGCCTGAGCTTTCAAAAAGCTTAAGGAACTTTTGTTTTGGTAAGTTAAATTAAAAATTATGACAGGCAAAATACCTACAAAAAACATAAATAGATAAGCAAAGATATTTTTCAAATTAACTATCTTTTTTAAAATTCCATTTTTATAGAAAGACAAAACAATTATAAAAACAAAAGAAATTATTATATATAGGCCAAAAAGGAAATGGGACCAAATACCCAATCCGCTGATAAAACCTATCAACAGAAGATATCTTAACTTTTCTTTTTCCTGCAATTTATTAAAATCAGTTAAAAATCTTAATAAGATATAATATAAAAAATTCCCAAGTATTAATATATCCAAATAACCTATAAAAAATCTCACATTCCACATTAACAAAAAAATAGGGGGAACAGCTATATACAAACCTGCAATGAATCCTTCGGTTTCTCCTAAAATTGTTTTTACAAGTTTTATCGTAGTCAATATCAAAATAAGAGATAGAAAGACAGAAGTCATTCTCAAAGAAAAAACATTAAGCCCGAAAATTTTAACAAAAATTACGGATAAATAATTATCCAAAGTTCCAAGATAAGAATTACCATAATGAAAAATGGGAAAATTCCTCAATTCAGCAATATGCTTACTCATTAGCATTATTAATGATTCATCAGCATTCAGAACCTCGTCGGTTGCAAACAAAAAATAAATTCTAAGCAAAAAAGCAAATGCAAAGAGAAAAATATAAACAAAAATAGATTTCAGCTTCACTTCTTCAAATCTGCCAATTTTACCTTTCATCTTTTTTATTTTACTAAATAAATCTATACTAGACAATTATACTATTTTTATCGAATTTATTTGCTTTCTTTAATTAAACCCATTTTTTGTTTATA
>CAZWJH010000056.1:0-16865 GCA_964634755.1 uncultured Clostridia bacterium | reverse complement strand
TTCTCAAAGAAAAAGGCAAAGAGGGAGGAAATTTTATATTTATTAATCTTTTTATCTTTAAAAATCTGAATGAATACAAAAGAATCACAAAATCTGAAAACGGGAAAATAGGATATCTTTACTATGCCTGGATAATCTCAATAAATTTAGCTCTTCTATGCTGTATTATGCTTTTGTTGACATCTCCACTTAAATTCTTTAATTTTGATTAAATTAAAGCTGTCAAAAACTTATCAGCTGAAATCACCCTTATATTACCCTTGGAATAATCAACTCCCACAGTCCTTACAATCTGATAATTGTAGGGGATTTTAAGTCTGTCTTTAAAATAATACAGATTAGGGGATATTGAAGTATCATTGAATTTAACTTCCACGCTAAACCATGGCTTTCTATCAACAGCAATTAAAAAATCAACCTCTTTTTTGTCCACATTTCTCAAATAGAAAAGCTCTGCCTTATAGCCTTCGTAATCTTCCAGAAAGCTTACAAACTTAAAAAGGTGAAGCCCGATAAGATTTTCAAACCTTTTTCCTTCATCCGCTATTTCAGACCAATCCCATAGGTAAAGCTTTGGTTCCTTTTTTATTGAGCGAATTTTTTTATTATAAAAAGGATAAACCCTGAACAAATAATAAAAATTTTCAAGAATATCAATCCATGATGAAACAGCTTTAAAACTCACCTCAAGATCTTCTCTCAACGAATTAAGGGATAATTGAGATCCGGCTTTTTCCGGAAGAAAATCAGCAAGCAATTTCATCTTACTAAGATCCCTTACCATCTCAATATCGCGAATATCTTCTCTAAACATACGCTCTATTTTCTCATTATGCCATCTTCTTAATACCCTTTTATCAGCTTTGAAAAGAGGTTCAGGAAATCCTCCAAATTCCAAAAGCAGTTTAAAAGCTTCAGAAGTTTCCGGAAATTCGGAAAAACTTAAAGAGGTGAAAGGTTCAGTATAACCGTTTTTTCCTATAAATTCCGATAATGAGAAAGGAAACATTTTCCAGTAATGATACCTTCCCTGCAAAGAATCTCCTCCCCTTCTGTAAAAATCAAGCCTTGCACTTCCGGTAACAAGAATTTTATATTTTTTCCCTAAAACATCATAAATACCCTTTATATGATTTTTCCAATCACTATATTTATGAATCTCATCAAATATAAGCAGCTCTGCTTCTTCATTAAACTTATAATCCATAACTTTTTTTCTGTCCTCTCTATAATCCCAATTAAAATACTGAAATTTTTTAAAACTCTCTGGAATGATTTCTCTCGCAAATGTGGTTTTCCCGACCTGTCTGGGACCTCCGATAAATACCATTTTTTCTTTTAAATCTTCAAGTATATAAGTAGTTAAATATCTATTCCTTATCATAAACAAATTTTACTACCAATTTAAACAAAAATCAAATATTTTTTCCTTAAAGCAAAAATTTTAGCTAACTTTTTTGCTTAGAGGAAAAATTTTTAGGATTATTCATTGAATTTACAGCATCCGCTGAAATTTTACAAACCAAATTATTAGCTTTTATACACAATTATCGGTTTCTCATCTCATATATCATCCTTGAAATAAGGGTGTCCCAGATGTAGTTTCTGGGGGATTTGAGTTTTGTAAAATCAGGAGAATAGCTCTCCCAGAGCCTATGTTTTCTTTTAAGCTGAAAAATCATTGCATTTTCCATTTTTTCAAGTATTTTCTCGGCAATATCACTGTATCCATAATCAATAACTCCCCTGAAAACAGGATAAACCCAGGTAATCCAGACAGGACCATTCCATCTGCAACATGAAAGTACCTGAGGATCATAATAAGAATCATCAGCCGAAAGAGTCGGAATGCCGTACTCTCTCCAGAATTCTCTTTTATTTGTAAGGTGTTTTATTAAGATTTTGGCCTGCCTTTTGGAAGCAATTCCGGCCCAAAGAGGTAAAAATCCTATTATCTCCTTTCTTTTCAAAGAAACTCCCTTTGGAGTTTTAAAATTCATCGTATCCTTATGAACATGATAGTAAAAACCTGTTTCCTCGTCCCACATATATTTGTTAATAAGAGAAGCCATTTTATCAGCTTTCCTTTTCCATTTAAGAGACTCTTCTTTTTTGCCTAAAATCTTTGCCATTTCCGAAAGGGATTTCATCTCCTTTACAGCCATTGAACTTAAATCAAGGGCTTCAAGCTGATTAAGAGTATCAGGTTCTTTTCCTAAAAGATCAAAAACAGCATTGAGATAATCCCTTACGCATTCAAGAAGTGTATGGCCTCCCCATTCCAAAAGTCCGTTTTTATTCTTATCTCTTGTTCGTAAAAGATAATTCGTGTATTTTACACCGGATTCATAAGATTCAAGAAGATATTTTTTAAGCTCTTTTTCGGGAACAAGTCCGGAATTTTTAGCAGCAAGATAAACTTCAAGATTCGTCCATGAAAAATAGGGAGCGGATGTGGTTTTCTCCCCTTTAACAGGAAAAGTCCTTGTAAAAAAGGCTCCCACCCTGTAAGGGATATATCCGTCTTTCTCCTGTACTTTCATAAAATTTCTTTGAGAGTTCATTGCAAGTAGAGGGTCAAAAAGAGCTATTGTATGCATTGAAAGGCTTTCGTGGAATACCTGCCCTTCGTGTCCCCATCCCCATTTTGGCTCTCTTGAAAAAACATAGTAAGGATAGGGAAACTGCCCTGCCGAAGGTAAAAACTGCTGTCTTCCAAGATATATTCCATTGTAATATAAAAGCTCTTCATCACTATTCTTAAATTTTAATTTCGGAATATTTTTAAGAACTTTTTTATTAAAAGAGAAAACAGAATCTATGCTTTTTGTTTTCAAATTATTAATCAAAGCTGATAATTTTTCCCTATCGCTCTTCTGAACAGTCTGCTTTAATAATCTTAGCTTCCCTTTTTTATCCTTAAAAACAGTATCAAAAACAATGGAGCTAAGCTTAGAATTTAACGAACCATTTAACACATTCTCATCCGTTGCAACAATGTCAGAGATATTGTTTACAAATGACTGATAGCCACCGAATAAATAAATTTCCCTGTTAATTTTAAAAAGAGAGTACCTCACACTCTCAAAGCCTTTAAGAGTTTTTTGCTGAAAGTACTTACCTTTAGCCGGTTGCTCATAAGAAATCAGGACAGAATCTTTTCCATTAATTTTAGCATAAACCTTTTGAGATTTATTCTCATAAACAACAAAAACATCAAATTCATAACTGCAATTATTTTTAAACTCAAGCTCTAAAATAAAAGAGGAAGAGGTTGGAAGAGCAAATTTGAGATTAATTTTAACTCCCCTAAATGGCTCGGCTTTAAGTAAAAAGGAATCAGGATAGGATTTAACCACAACAGGCTGTTTAAAAAAATCACCTGTTTTGTAAGCAAACATTTTTCCAAGCCTAAAACCTATTGAAATATTGCCTGCAATCTCATTTTCAAGCTTCAAAGGAGATGAAAGCTTGTAGTAAACAAGATGATATCCCTCATCCACAAAATAGGAGCTTTTCTCATATGGTGCAATGTACGATGAAAACAGAGGAGAGTCCGAAAGATAGATCTCATTTGCAAAGGAAAATACCGTTAAAATAAAAAACAGGAAAAATATTTTTTTCATACTTTTTCCTCCTTTAATATTTAAAACTAACACAATTATTTACTCTAAACAAGATAAATATATTTTTTTAATGGGTACAATGATATATTTAAAGCTTTTCCACCTTATCAAGCACTGATTTTTTCTTATACTCCATAGTTATTTTTTTATCTCTTCTGTCATCAATCATAATAACAGTTACAACCCTTCGGGCGCCTTTGTCAAAACTAATTTCGTGCACTTTCTTTGCCACTTCAAAAAGTTCATCAATATCACCCTCAATTACTGTTGCAGTGGGAGTGAGTTCATACTTTAAACCTGAACTTTTAACAACCTTTAATGCTTCGGCAACATACTCGCTTACTCCTGTTCTCTCTTTCGGAGGAGAGGGCATAATTGTTATTTGAAGCATTGCCATTTTTTTACCTCCTTACAAGAAGCCTTCAAGGCTAAAGTCACAAACCCCGAAGCTCTTTTTTCATTTGTTGTCACCTTTTTGTATTTATTTATGATGTCTCCCATTTAACTTTTTACTATTCATCAGTATTTCAGCTCCGAAGCTTGGAGGCTTTTTGCTCTTGGCTTTTTTTATTCTAAAAATAAACCCGCAACCATTCATACAATTAATTTTACAATTAAAATCCTCCGAAATCAAATGATCCTCATTCGTAATAATATTATTACCAATTCATTGTAGAGACCTTGCATGCAAGGTCTCTACGGAGAATTTTGGGATTATAATTTTCTGTCATTTTTGTCCTCTATTATTTCATACCATTTGTATTATGTTTGAGACGCGCGGATCGTGCGTCTTTAAATGTTTTGTTATTAATTATTACAATATTTTGTTTTCGTAAATAATCCTATTTTAGGACAAGACATTTTCTTGTGGATTTTTTTCTCTTTTTATTGTAAATTATTATATTACAACTAAGGAGGCATGAATGAAAAAGAAGCTTGTGTTTATGATTGCTTTATTCCTCAGTTTAAACCTATTTGCCTATATTCCATCCTTTATAAAAGAGGATTTGCTTAAATTGACAAGTGAGCTTGAAGCAAAAGCCATAATAATAGCACAGAGAAGTTATGAACACTTCAAGGGCTGGGATGGGGTAATTTCCGAAAGAGAGCAAAAGGTTTTATTCAGTTCTTCAAATTTTATAGCTGCGGTAAATCTTTTTAAAAAGCTTTTGACAGAAAGCGAATCCTTTTATTCAAGCAGTTATCTCAGTACAAATCTTTACAATGCTTTCAGATATGTTGCAGACTATTTTGACCAATTAAAAGAGGATATGTATGCTCTTAGAATAAGCCCCTATGAACTAAGAGAGGCTGAATATATTCTGAATGATATGGAAGGCGAGTTTTCAAGATGGGGCTCTGCCACCAACTTATCATATCTAAGTGGACACTATGTAAAAGGGAGGGGTGATACTGTTTATTATATTCAGAGGGAAGGGATCGGTAAATATGTAAAAAGACCTTTTGCTGATCTTGAAAGCCTCTATGCATTCACATTTTTTAAAATGAAGAAGAAAAATCCGTGGAAGCTCTTAAAGAAAATTTCACTTAAAACTCTAAGTACGGTTCCTGACGGGAAACCAATAAAAGAGACATTTGAAGGAAGATTGGTAATGGAGGACTTAAAAATATCCGGAATTCCCGTTTATTTAATTAAAAATGGGAAAAAGTGCCCTCTCTCCTCCCCTGCGGTTTTAAAAAGATACGGTGGATGGAAGAGCGTTTACAAAGTTCCATCAGAAATAATAAGAAAGTATCCCGAAGGAGAAGCTATTAAATAAAATTAAATGATTAATAAAATATTCCCGTAAGTCGATAGCATCTTTAAGAAAAATTTATTTTCTCCCGGAAAATTATAAATTAATTTTTTCATAGGAAAAATTCCGTTAAAAACTCTTACACTTTTTAATAAATACTTCTTATTAATATAAAAATTACCAAAATTTGTTTTCAATAATAAAGAGAGATTCTTATATTCTGATAAATTAAGTTTAATATCACCGTATTCCGTTTTAAGAACTGTTTCACCTGCAAGTTTTTTCGCTTTAATATTGATTTGACCATTTCTAATCTTAATGAAACCGCTAAAAGTATCTCCCTCATAAGAAAAATTACACTTGTATGAGTTAAGAAAAATTTTATTTGGAAAATCCTTTATTGCTACTTCTCCAGAAAAGAGAAAAATTTGCAATTCAACTTTTAAGGGAAGAAAAACTTTTAACTTTTTACTTTTATTCGAAAGATTTTTAGAATTTTTGATAATAAGCTCATCCTTATTTCTATTAAATTCCAAATTCTGAGTTTCTCCCTGCAGAAATATACAGTTATCAGCTTTTACTCCTATTATTTTTATATCATAAGAGTTTAACTCCAAGTGAACCTTGTTAATTTCCTTAATGGGGACCCTCTTTTCTCCCATTAAAAAAGAAACCAAAGAAAAAACTATAATAAAAAAAACAAAAATATTATTTTTCCTATTTTTATGCATTACCATAATTTTTTTTCATAAAGCTTTTTCGCTGTTTCTTTTTTAATAATTCCTATCAAAAACAGAAGAGCCACCAGATTAGGGAAAGCCATCATTGCATTAGCGGAATCTCCCAGATACCATATAATATTAAGGTGTGCACCCTGTACAATAGCTCCTATAAAAAGAGCAACTATAAAAATGATTCTGTACGGATAAACCACTTTTTCTCCAAAAACATACTCCACACTTTTTTCACCATAATAACTCCACCCTAATAGAGTAGAATATCCAAAAAGAAAGGAAGATAAAGCAATAATAATCCCCCCGTGTGGAATTACTGAGGAAAATGCTTTCATCGTTAACGCAGTTGAAGTGAGGCCCTCTGATGAACCGTAGGCTGCTGTAAAAAGATATGCGCCAGAGAGAATGATTGTTAAAGTTGTTAAAGTGTTTACCACGATGGTATCAATAAAAGTACCGGTCATTGCAATAAGTCCATTATAAACAGGCTCGGGAGATTTTGATGCTGCCTGCGCAATAGCTGCAGAACCAAGCCCTGCCTCATTTGATAAAACACCTCTTCTAACTCCAATTGAAATAGCTTGTTTAATGCTTGTTCCAATTAAAGCTCCTCCTACTGCCTTAACTGAAAAAGCACTTTTAAAGATTAAAACAAAAGCATCCGGAATCTTAGTAAAATTGGCAATTATTATTACTAAAGTCCCGCCAAAATAAAAAAGTATCATTGAAGGAACCAATTTTTCAGAGACACTTCCTATTTTTTTTATTCCTCCGATAGTAACTATACCTGTTAAAACAGCTATCACAAGACCACTTAGCCAGAATGGGACATTAAATTGAGTGTTGAAAGCTAAAGCCATTGAATTCGATTGAGCCATATTTCCTGTCCCAAAAATAGCGGTAATACCTCCACTAATTGCAAACAAAAGGCCCAAGAACTTTGCCGCCGGTTTCCAGCTTATCCCATATCGCGCATAATACATGGGTCCCCCTGCCATTTCTCCAAACTTGTTCTTTTTTCTATACTTTACACCCAAAAATCCTTCCGCATACTTTGTAGCCATACCAAAAAATCCTGCCATCCACATCCAAAAAGGAGCACCAGGTCCACCCGTTGCAATAGCAGTGGCAACCCCTGCAATATTACCATTTCCGACAGTCGCTGCAAGAGCTGTCATTAAAGCAGCATAAGGAGAAATATCACCATCCTCTTTTTTAGTAATATCCTTTTTGAAAGCACCTTTCAAAACGAGTCTCAAAGCGCTTGACAACCTCCTGATTTGAACAAAACCTGTTACAAAAGTAAGAATTATTCCTGTTCCAAGCAAAAGAATTATCATCCATGCGCCCCACATAAAATCAGATAATCCTCTTACTTTTATCAAGAGTCTGTCAAGCAAACTCAAACTCACAATAAAATTCTTTCTAAATTCTTTACCTTTTATCTCTATCCTATTTTTTAATTTTTCAACACTAAAGATATCAACTTTAAAATTATAAATTCCTTCATCAATATTATTAAATTCAAAACTACCATTTTTTGAAAGATTAGACTTTATAAACTTATTTTCTCCCTCTTTTTTTATTAAAACATAACCAATATTTAAAGGTTTTCCGTTTTTACAAACAATTCTTCCTTTAAAATTAACTCCCAAAAGAAAATTTAAAAACAAAAAAAATGTAATAATACTCAATATTCCTTTTTTCATTTTTTTTCTCCGAAATTGATTTTTAGAATTTGTTGTCTATTCCTATCTCTCTTAATTTTTTTTGTGAAGGGACACCTTCTTTTGTCCACCCTCTTACATCATAATACATATCAAGCCATTTGGAAAAAATCTCTCTTGTAAGATATTTTCCTTTAAAAATACCAGATAGATGTTTTTCCTCAAGAAATCTTGGAGGAAGCGTATCATCCTCTCTCCTTCTACCATTTTTCAAATTATACAATCTTGTTAAATTCGATATTTTTTCTCCAAGACGCATCAAATCTTCCACACTTTTTTTAAAACCGGTTATTTTTTCAAGTATAGGAACAAATCTATCAAGATCATATGGAACAAAATCACAAACAATCAATGAATTTCTTGCATTAATATTATCTTGTCCTTCCTTAACAAATTTAGGAGTATTCTCAAAATTAAGGAGACCATTCATTTCAGCTGTAGCGGACCAAAACCTGGTATGACTTGCAAAATCAGAGGTGGCCAAAACAAGTCCCATTGAAGCACATCCTTTAATATTTACCCCGGATAGCTCCATTCCTGCAATTTGAATGGCATAATATTCACTTCCTTTCCCTATTTTCCCTGAAGCTCTTCTTGTACCCTCAGCAAGTAAATTACCAATCCCTTCTCTATAAGCAATTTTCCTTATCATTGAAAAAAGAGCTTCTTTATTACCAAAATTAAGCTCTATCCCATCAGTATCATCCAGCGTAATAGCGCCTTTTTCAAAGGCTTCCATGGCAAAAGAGATAACAACTCCGGTAGAAATCGAATCAAGACCTAAATCATCCACAAGATAATTTGCATAAGCAACAGCTTTTGGATCTCCTATTCCACATCCGGAACCAAGATATGCAGTTGTTTCATATTCAGGTCCTTCCACCTCTTTTCCATCCCAATGAGCCAACTTAGAACACAAAATAGCACAATTAAAACATCCGACGCTTTTCCAGCTCAGCTCTTTTTTCATAGATTCCGAGGTTATTTTTTCATATTCTTCAAATTGAACATCCTGGAAATTTCGGGTTGGAAGGAATTTACCATCTTCCTGTCCCATTCTTACCCACATTGCTGTTCCAAGTTCGTACCTTTTCTTCCTATTAGGATGAGAAACTATATCTTTAGTTAACTTCTTATTTATTTTCATAAAAGAATCTCTGTCAAAATACTCTATCTTCTCACTTCCTTCCAGAACAACAGCTTTTAACTTTTTATACCCCATAACAGCACCTGACCCCCCTCTTCCAAATTGTCTGTAATAATCAGTCCCTATACAAGCAAAACGAACTAAATTCTCTCCCGCGGGGCCTATTGCTGCCACTCTTGAAGAAGGGTATTTTTCTTTTAATTTTTTTTCAGTTTCAAAAATACCTTTACCCCATAAATATCTGGCATCCTCAAAAACAACATTTTTCGGAGTTATATAAAGATAAATGGGGCTTTCACTCTTTCCCACAATATATATATAATCAACTCCAACTCTCTTAATCATAGGGCCGAAATGCCCTCCTACGTGAGAATCAAGAAAAGTCCCAGTCAATGGTGATTTTGTTACCAATGTAGAGCGTGCTGAAGTTTGAACAGCAGTACCGGTAAAAGGGCCAGTTAAAAATATAATAGGATTTTCCGGAGAAAAAGGATCTTGGGTTACAAGTCCATTCTTAATTAATAGCCTCAATCCAAGTCCTTTACCCCCGATAAACTCTTCAAAATCTTCTTTAATTGTTTCTCTAAACTCAAATCTTTTAGAACTTATGTCAATAAACAAAAATTTATTCATATAGCCATTAGCCATTATCTACTCCTCATCTTTTTAAAAATTCTTATTACATCAATCATAATAGAAAAACCGGTTTCAATTTTTCCTGCTCCCGGTCCTTGAATTGTAACACTACCTAAAAGATCGGTATTAAAAGTTAAAGCATTCATAGCACCACTAACTCCACTTAGAGGATCAGTAAGAGGCAATTTCATAGGCTTTACAGAAGCTATAATTTTACTCTCAGATGTTTTTTCTATACTTCCTATTAACTTATATCTATATCCTTCTTCCGCTGCCTTTTTTATATCTTCTGATTTGATTTGAGTTATGCCCACTCTTTCAACATCAGTTTTCTTTAAATTCCCATTCATAATAACATTAGATAAAATTAAAACTTTGGCAAGAGCATCAAAACCCTCAACATCAGCAGTAGGATCCGCCTCCGCATATCCTAAATCCTGAGCCATTTTCAGAGCATCTTCATAGCTCATATTTTCACCTTCCATCTTAGTAAGAATGAAATTAGTAGTTCCATTTAGTATTCCTTTTATTGATTTAATACTATTGGGAGGTAGAGTATCTTCAAAAAGATTGAAAACAGGCGTACCACTTAAAACCGTTCCTTCAATTCCCATAAATAAATTTCTTTCATCAGCAATTTGCTTTAATTCCTTATAAAAAAGAGCTATAGGGCCCTTATTTGAAGTCACTATATGCTTCCCTCTTTCCAAAGCAGTCTTAATATGTGTTGTCGCAGGTTCACCAGTTTCTATATTAGTATAAGTCACTTCAACCATAATATCCGCATCACTCTCTTTTATAACATCTAAAGCTCCTTTCTTTTCAAAATCATAAAATCCTGAACCATAATCTTTTAGACTTCCCCCTTTGTTAATAATTTCAAGAAGATGACTTAAATCAATTCCTTTTTTGTCAAAAAGAGTTCCTTTAATTTTATCGGAAATAGCAACTACTTTTGGTATAAATCCAAATTTTTCTTCTAAAATATCAATCTTTTTATTAACAATTTCAAGAAAGCCAATCCCTACTGTACCAACTCCTATTATTTCAATTTTTAATTCCATTTAAACACCTCTCAATATAAGATATAATATATTAATTTACAGAGAGGGCGATTTATCGCCCCCTCTGTTGTTCGTCCAAAAGAAGTCACCTGTTCTTTTACAGGTGGCTTCTCTTACTTAATTTTAAAATCAAAACTCTTAAATAAAAAGATAAAACCTCCCAACATACCGGAAGTGTTATCTCCTATTCCAAGATCTTTCTTAAAATAATCTCCTGGCATCCAATAACCAATAGAAGCACCAATAGTTACAATGTTTCTAATATTATATGTTCCGAAAAAGGAAAATTCGCTTCCCATTGCTTTATTCTCTTGACCGACAAGAAGTTTATTTCTACTATAATTCCAATAGGTTACTCTCATAGAATACTCTTTTGTTGAATACCCTGCATATACATCAAAAACATTAAGATTTGTCATAGTGGGGTTCCAATCCGCAATACAAGAAAAGCCATAACCTGTGGTCATTAAATGAGCAGGACCTAAACCGGGCCACCAATGATAAAATCCATTGGCGAAAGGACTATCTATAACCGCAATATAGAGTTCGGAATCATCTGTTTTAGAATCATCACCGGAAAATCCGTAAATATTAGCCCCAAAAAAAGCTCCGTTTCCCATCGTATATTGTAAACCACCTAAATAAGCATACGCACTATACTTAATTGTTTCATTCAAATCTCCGGAAAGAGAGACATATTCGGCTTTGGCGGAAAAAGATTTAGTGGGAGAAGCTTCCATTCTAAGACCTAACCACAAAGGCTTATTAACTCCGGTCTTTCGATAAAACAAATATGGAGAAATTTTAAACTTGTCTTCCGCAAGTTTTAAAGTCGGATATACACCCAATACATGAATTGAATAATCAATATCACCTCTCTCTTCTATAGATGTCTGAGTTCCTGGGAAATAAACTTCTGCAATACCTCCACCTTGAAATGGTTTCCTATAGAAGATATCAATGTCAAAGATCTTAGAGCGAGAATAAACATTCATTCCAAGGGTACCATCCTCACCACCATCAAAAGCAACTATTCCATCTCCATAAAGAAACCTGAATTTACCAATTTTTACACTAAAAGGTCCGAATAATTTATCAAAATTCAAATATCCTTCAAGCATAGTAGCTCTCGGATCTGCGGGAATCCCCCATACCGGATGTTGTCCGAACTGTCCCCATGAACCAAGGCTTGCAAAGAATGAGATACCATTACCAAAATCAGCATTAATGTGGAAATCAAGGTGTATATAACTGAACTCATCACTATCAGAGGTAACACTATTAAAATCAGAGTTCTGCCAGAAAAAATTATAATCATAAAAAAGTACGCCACCGTTGATTTTAGGTTCATCTGCTCTTAAATTTAAGAAAAAGAACAGCAATAAAATAATAAGGGAAAAAATAATTTTATTTTTTTTCATCTATAACCTCCTCTTATTTTTTGTTTGGTGGAGTAGGTCTCAAAATCCCATTCTTGTCTCTCTTCAATGGATAAGGTTGTTTTGGTAAAGGAGCACCCGGGTTCTCAATGACAGAAACTCCATATTTCCAATCGGGAGGAGCAACAGCAATATACCTTGCGTATCCTCCTGTTCCACCTTCGGGTTTTGCATAACCAATAATTATCAAAGCTCCGGCTTCAGGAACTTTATCAAGGTTTGCAACTCCCTCAGCCTGACAGAAATTATGATGTAGAAGCCATGTTTCTCCCTCTAAATTAGGAGTCGTATCAGTATCCAAAGGTTCGTGTCCATGAAAAAGTATGTGTCTTTTCAAATGCAAATATTTTAATGCATCAAGCTTTATTCCGGGAAATTTTGAGGAATTAAAAGCTTTCACATTATTCCATTTTTTTGACCAATCAGATCTAATCATAACAACTGAGCCTTCAGGAATAGGTCCATATTTTTTCTCCCAATTCTTAATATCTTCAACAGTACAATGATATGCCGGGTTTTTCTCAACTTTCTTATGAATATCAATAACAACAAGTGGCCTAATTGCATAAGTAGCAGGTAAATCACTGATTGTTGCACCATACTGGTTAAAGTGTGCGGGAGGATCAAGCTGGGTGCCATATTGGTCTGTTGGTAAATAGTATCTTGTAATAATAAACCCATGTTTTTTGTAGGTAAATTCAGTACCCTTTTTCACATATCCAGGTACATTTTGCCCTGCAACTCCAGCTTTTATTACCGCATTGCCAAAACCATACCAAACAGGATTTGTAGCATTAAAAGCATGGGTAAGATCAATATACTTTGCTTTCTTAAAATAATTGTTGTAAACCTTCCAAAGAGTAAAATCAGCAGCATTTAAAGCCACAAAAAAAGACAAAAATAAAACAACACTTAAAAATACAACCACTTTTTTTCTCATTTTTACCTCCTATTTTAATTTTGATTAAATTTCTAGAGTTTTTTACATCTGCACCTCCTTCAATATTTTTTCTTTAATCTTTTTCAATTTTTTTGCTAATTCAGAAATTGCGTTCTCGGTAAATCTTGTTACAGGTCCCGAAACACTAATCGCTCCATAAAAACCGATTTTTTCAAGTTTTATTGGAACCGCTACACATCTTAAACCTTCTTCAAATTCTTCATTGTCAATAGAATATCCTCTTTCTTTTGTTTTCTTTATCTCTTCCAGCAATTCTTCTTTTTTTACTATTGTGTTATCTGTCTTTTTTTCTAACCTTATTTTTTCTAATATAGAATCAACTTGGTTCTCAGGCAAAATTGAAAAAATAGATTTTCCCAATGCTGTACAATGCAATGATATTTTATCTCCAATATGAGTATTTATTTGAAGACTTCTCTTACTTTCAATCTTATCAATATAAAGAACTTTACCCTCTAATAAGACTCCAAAATTGACAGTTTCATTTATTTCATTAACAAGTTTCTCAAGAATATTATGTACTTTATCAACAACAATCATTTTGAATGGAACTTTTAACCCTAACTCAAACAATTTTAAGCCTAAGAAATATTTTCCATCTCTTTTTCTAATAACACCTAAATTTTCAAGGGTAGTAAGGAACCTTAAAGTTGTAGTCTTATTATAATTTAAACGCTCACTTATATCCTTTAGACCTATCCCCTGCATTTCATTTTCTATTAGCTCAATTATACGAAAAGCTTTAACAACTGAATTATTAAAAGGTGCATATTTCATTATTTGAAACTCCATTTTATTATTTAATATATTAATATAGCACAAAAATTTCAATTGTCAAGATAAATTTATTATAAAAATGAACTTCAAAATAAAAAATTTTTTCTTTGTTTTTTATCAAACTTTTGTTATAGTTAAAAATGAAAGGGGAAGATTTAAGCAAAATTATACGAGAAAAAATCGAAAAGAGAGAACCATTATACGAGCTAAGAATTGAGATTTTCAAAGAAACTGTTAAAATAGTTCAAAAGGGGGGATATTCTTTAAATGGAAAATTCATAAAGATTGATAATACAGAGGTGGTTGAAGAAGCAATCCTCTACGATGCACCTTTAAAAAATACTAAAAAATGCACAGAGAAGACTAAAATCTCTGTTATTGAAGCAGATTGTCTTGAAGTGGCTGAACTTTTGATAAAAGCAAGACTGAATCCTGCTGTGCTCAATATGGCAAACAGAATAAATCCCGGAGGAGGAGTAATTAAGGGAGCAGGAGCGCAGGAAGAGAATCTTTTCAGAAGAACTAATTTGTTTCTTTCAATGTATCAATTTGCCGACTATGCCGAAGAATACGGAATAAAGAAAAATGAAAAACAATATCCTCTTAACAAAGAAAGCGGTGGAGTCTACTCTCCTAATATCACAGTGTTCAGATCATCAGAGCACAATGGGTATGAACTTCTTTCAAAACCTTTTAAAATTGCTGTTATTTCAGTCCCGGCAGTGAGATGGCCATCTCAAGTATGTAAAAATGGAAAATGCCGTATAGTAGGAGATAATATAAAAACCACAAAAAATAAAATTCGGACAATTCTAAGAATAGGATTGGAGCGTGGACACAACAGCTTAGTGTTAAGTGCTTTTGGCTGCGGAGCATTTAATAATCCACCGGAGCATATGGCAGAGCTTTTTAAAGAGGTGTTCGAAGAAGATGAATTTAAAAACTGCTTTAAACTCATTACCTTTGCGATAATAAACAGAAGTGACGGAAGAGCCGGGAAAAATGTTTACCCATTCTTCAAAGTATTCAACAGTTAAATAAAACATATCAACCAAATATTATAAAAAATTACTGAGAGGTATATAATTATAAAAAGGAGGTAGCAATGAGTGTGAGAAAATTTGCATTCTTACTATTTGCTCTATCTCTTACTCTTTTTATTACAGGATGTAAAGAAGGAAGCAACCTTCCCCACTTACCCGATAATTCCCCCGTAATATCAGAAATTAAACCGGACACCCTTTTGAGTAAAATGGCAACAGTAATAACAATAAATGGGAAAAATTTTAACGAAAATTCATCAGTCGTAGTAGAAAATAAAACTATTCCAACCACTTTTATAAGCAGTACGGAGCTTCAAGCAATGATAAACGAAGATATAACAAATATACCTACAGACATAAGCTCGAAAAAAATATATATAAGAATAAATAATCAAGACTCAGTCTCCGGAAGATTTCCAATTATAATCTCTCATACCCCCTCATGCCCCTCTTCAAAACTTATACTTGACGGAGAAGGAGCCAATGAGAGAAAAGAGCCAAACCTTTTTTATTTTAAAAACGGAACCCTTATTGTCACCTACAAAGAACAAATTTCTCAAACATCATACGAATATCAAAATAAGCTCATTGTCTCAAAAGATGAGGGAGAAAATTGGGGAAATCCCAAAGATTACTCGGGAGAGCTTTTGAATATAAATGAAGAACTATATAGAATTTATGATTTGAAACTCTATAAATCAAATGATGATGGAGATAGTTGGGAAGAAGTGGCTCAATGCCCCACTCTTATTCCTCCCAAAAATGAAAGTTTTATATTACGCTATTTAAAATGGGCTGGAGATTCAAATTTTTACTGTGTTTACACTACATCCACTCCCGAAAAAGTAATAAACATATACACCTATTACTCAACGGATTTTGGAAGTAGCTGGCAATTTCAAAGAAAATTCTCTTATAATGTATCTGATCTTTACGAAGGGGAGGGACTTTCCCCATCAGGGATACTTGTAAACAACAACGGGGGAATTCGTATAGAATTTTTAACATGGTCAGGAAGAGATGAGGTAGGTGTTGCTTTTGTATCTTCAGACAGAGGAGTACACTACACTCAAACATACGGAGAGTATATTGATGTGGGAGATTGCTATCTTTCAAATGACAATTCCTTTTTTGGAGTTTATCAGGAATATTACACAGGAGCGGTGATAGGTGAATGGTTCTTTTACAGAACAAACCTTGGCTTGAATTATCAATATGCTCAGGATCTCTGGGAAGTATTTGAGAGAGATGAATCAATGCCATATTTGAATATAAATATGCCTGATAGAATGATTGTTAGCTTGGGCAATAAAATGAGTGCTTCATTTGATTTTGGAAAAAACTGGATATCTCCTGAAAGCTTTTATGAACCAGCTTCTGATAATTCAATGATAAGACCCCTTATTCTGAACAATGGCTCGTGTTTCGTTGTTGAAATAACTCACAAAGGGGAAATTTATTTTTCAAAAGCATTGAGGGAATAAAAAGATTAAGAAATTTTCTTCCTTTTACGAGAAAAGCTCAACAATAAAACTGAAACAACTTACTTAGGCACACCATCCCATATTTCAATATCATCTACCCATTGATACTTTGGATTTGAGTTACCGTAAATCTGGGTGAACATTATAAAATCAATGGGTTTTGAATTTCTTGTGGTAGGTCCTCTATGCTCCCCTATTAAAACTCCGTTTACCTTCCACCAAACTATCCCGTCTTCTCCTTCACTCCAGTGCCAGTAAAATTCAGTCATAAACCATTTGTTTAAAGGAACCGGAACCTGTCTGTTGTCTATCTCCCAGATAGGATGCTCGGGATCTTTGTCCCCCTGAAACGACCAGTAGGGATTTCCATTTTCATCACTGTAAACAAAGGCAATCAATCTAAAGCCCTCTCCTTCCGCATAATCCTTTGTCTTGTATTCGAAAATCGCACGCCACATATAGGGTTTGAA
>CAZWJH010000055.1:0-17043 GCA_964634755.1 uncultured Clostridia bacterium | reverse complement strand
AGGAGGAGAAAAATGGCAAACAATCAAAATAAAAAAGGTAACAGACCTAATTACTTTCAAAAAAAGAAATTTTGTTGGTTTTGTAAACACAATATGTGGTACATTGATTACAAGGATCCGAATCTTCTAAAAAATTATATCCACGAAAATGGGAAGATAATGTCAAGAAGGCTTACAGGTACATGCCATTATCATCAGAAAAGACTTACAATAGCTATTAAAAGAGCAAGACATATGGCTTTATTACCATTTATTGTGAAATAGGAGGGAAAGAATGAGAATTATACTTTTAGAAGATATAGAGAATGTAGGAAGAAAGGGAGAGATAGTAAGAGTAAAGGATGGTTTTGCAAGAAATTATCTTATTCCCAAGGGTGTTGCTATAAAAGTAACGGATAGTAATATTAAAATGATTGAGGAAAAAAAGAAAAAGCTTGAAAAAGAGAGAGAAAGAGAGATTAAAACAGTAGAGGAACTAAAAAATAGAATAGAATCTCTTTCCATAATAATAAAGAAAAAAGCTGGCGAGGAAGATACTCTCTTTGGTTCAGTTACATCAGCTGATATAGAGGAGGCTCTTAAAGCAGAAGGCGTGGAAGTAGATAAAAAGAGTATTATTTTGCACGAGCACATTAAAAAATTGGGAGAGTATGAAGTAGAGGTCAGAATTCATCCATCGGTAAAAGCGCTCCTGAAAATTAGAGTGGAAAAAGAAGAATAAAAGATGGCCTCGTCTCAAGAGGATTCGGGAAGGAAGAGAAAGAAAAAGAATTTAGTTCCTGAGCTCCCTGCAAGCGTTAATACAGAAAAATCTGTTTTAGGAGCTGTTCTTAAAAATAATCAACTCTTTTATGAGGATTTTTTAAATCTTGAGAAAAAAGATTTTTATTTAAAGACCCATCAGGTAATTTACAAAGCAATAAAAGAAGTCTTTCAAGAGCATGACAGGTGTGATTTAATTGCACTTGTTGAGTACCTCAGAGATAGAGATCTTATAGATGCAGCCGGAGGGTTAAGTTATGTATCAGAGCTCCCCGATGGTGTTCCCCATCTTGAGACAATAGAGCATTATGTTAAAATTCTCAAGGAGAAAACGTTGAAAAGGGAACTCTTTTATTTGGCAAATAATCTGATATCTTCTGTAACAGAAGAGGTTACTCCCTCAGAAGAAATTCTCGATATGGCACAGGTTAAACTCCTGGAACTTGCCGAGGGAGGAATCTCTAAGGGTTTTGTGAAAGTTGAGCAAATACATAATGTTTTTTTGGAAGAACTTGAGAAGAAGAGAAAAGGTTATAATCCGGGTCTTTCAACTGGATTTATTGATATTGATAAAAGAACCGGAGGTTTTCAAAAGCAAAATCTAATTATTGTAGCGGGAAGACCGGGCATGGGGAAAACAGCTCTTGCCCTAAATGTTGCTTACAATGTGGCAAAAAGAGGTGGCTGTGTCGGAATTTTTTCTCTTGAAATGAGTAAAGAAGAACTTTACAAAAGACTTGTTTCTCTTGATTCAGGGATATTTTCCAATAAGATAAGGGATGGTATTCTAACAGCTGAGGAAAGAGAAAGAATATATGATTCTGCAAACAATATTTCAAACATGGATATTTTTATAGATGAAACCGGTGGAATCTCCATTATGGAGCTTAATGCAAGGGCAAAAAGGCTCTATGATATTTACAGGTGCGATTTGATTATAGTGGATTATATTCAGCTTATGAAAGCAGGTAAATATATAGAATCAAGAGTAAGTGAAGTTAGCCTTATCTCAAGGGGATTAAAAGAGCTTGCAAAAGAGTTGAATATTCCGATTATTGCAATCTCTCAGCTTTCAAGAGCTGTCGAGCAAAGACCTGGAGCAAGAAGACCTCGTTTGTCCGATTTAAGGGAGTCGGGAGCAATAGAGCAGGATGCTGACCTTGTCATGTTTGTTTACAGGCCGGAAATTTACTTCCCAAATGAAACTCGTTTAGGGGGAATAGCTGAAATTATAATAGCTAAACATAGAAATGGAACAATAGGTTCTGAACTTTTGATTTTTACAGGGCCTACAACAAAATTTTCAAATGCCTCTTTACCAGATAAAGATGCTATACTGGAGACCCTTGCAGGTCTTGAATAAAAGGAGGAAAAAATGGACAGGAAAGCTTTAATAACAGGAATAACAGGGCAGGATGGTTCATATCTTGCTGAGTTTTTACTCGAAAAAGGTTATGAAGTTCATGGAATTGTCAGAAGAACAAGTTCTCTTATTAATAGGTTCAGAATAGATCCAATTGTTAAGAGAGCAAGAGAAAAGGGACAGAAGATTTTTCTTCATTACGGAGATATGACGGACAGCTCTTCTATATATAAAATCATAGCTAAGGTTCAACCTGATGAAATATACAATTTAGCAGCTCAAAGCCATGTGAGAATATCTTTTGAAGCTCCGGAGTACACAGCAAATTCGGATGCTGTAGGTACACTCAGGATTCTTGATACAATAGTGGAGCTTAGCTTACAGGATAAAACGAAGTTTTATCAGGCTTCAACAAGTGAACTTTTCGGAAATACAAATGAATTTCCTCAAAAAGAAACAACACCTTTTCATCCTTCAAGCCCTTATGCAGTTGCAAAGCTTTATGCTTACTGGATAACTGTAAACTATAGGGAATCTTACGGTGTTTTTGCATGCAATGGAATCCTTTTTAATCATGAAAGCCCGAGAAGAGGAGAAAACTTTGTTACAAGGAAAATAACTTTAGGGGTAGCAGCTATAAAACTTGGTTTGGAGGAAAAACTTTATTTGGGTAATCTTGATGCTAAAAGGGATTGGGGGTTTGCAGGAGATTATGTAAGAGCTATGTGGATGATGCTTCAACTGGAGAAACCCGAAGATTTTGTAATTGCTTCGGGAGAATCTCATTCGGTAAGAGAATTTGTTGAGCTTGCCTTTAAAGAAGTTGGAATAGAGATTGAATGGAAAGGAGAAGGTGTTGATGAGAAAGGAATAGATAAGGCTACCGGAAAAGTTTTAGTGGAAATAAATCCCCGTTATTACAGGCCTTTGGATGTACCCTTTCTCTGGGGAGATTACACAAAGGCAAAAAATAAGCTTGGATGGGAGCCTGAGGTAAGCTTCCAGGAGCTTGTCAGGATGATGGTAAAAGCTGACCTTGATTATTTGAAGAAAAAGAAAGGCATTTAGTTTTTACTTTAAAAAGCATCTTTATTAATCAATCTATTTACAGAATTCTTAATTTAGATTATCATTCTCTATGAAATTAGAGGTAATAGGACAGAATGAGTTAGAGGGAGAAATCAGAATTTCTGGTGCAAAAAATTCTGCTCTTCCTGCAATGTCAGCTTCTCTTTTAACTGATGAAATTCTTCTTAAGAATATACCCATTGTAGAGGATATAAAATCAATGGCTCTTCTCATTAAAGGTTTGGGAGGGGAGATTATAATAGATGAAAAGAATAATTTAATTCGCCTTAATAATAAAAAATTATCTTCTCTTGAAGCTCCTTATGAATATGTGAAAAAGATGAGAGCTTCAATTCTCGTATTAGGACCACTTCTAACCAAATATGGAGAAGTAAGAGTTGCTTACCCCGGAGGTTGCAAAATAGGGGCAAGGCCGGTAGATCTTCACATAGAAAATCTAAAAAGAATGGGTGCTGAAATAAGAGTGGAGCATGGAACTATAATTGCAAAGGCTAAAGGTAAGCTTAAAGGAACGAGACTGAACTTTGAAAAGGTAAGTGTTACTGGGACTGAAAACATTCTCATGGCAGCTGTTTTAGCAGATGGGGAAACAATAATTGAAAATGCTGCAAAAGAGCCGGAGGTAACGGATCTTGCAAATCTTTTAATAGAAATGGGAGCAAAGATAGAAGGTGCAGGTACAGATATAATAAAAGTAAAAGGAGTAAAAAAACTTCATCCTGTGGAATATTCGATAATACCTGACAGAATTGAGACAGGAACATATTTAATTATTGGCTCCCTCATAGCAAAAAAGCTTCGGATCTCAAATGTAATTCCAGAGCATGTAAGGAGCATTATATTAAAATTAAATGAAGCCGGGATATTTCCGGAAGAAGGAAGTAATTGTTACTCTGTAAAAAAAAGCGAAAAAATAAATCCTGTTGATATAGAAACTCAGCCATTTCCCGGTTTCCCTACAGATATGCAGGCCCAATTTATGGTTCTTCTAACGCAAGCGGAGGGAAGATCCATAATAAGAGATACAATCTTTCCCGGAAGATTTCACCATGTTGACGAACTTTTAAGATTGGGGGCAAATATAAAAAAATTGGGAAACGGGGAGGTGAGTGTAATGGGTAAAACAGAGCTTTCCGGAGCTGAAGTTTTAGCAACTGACTTGAGAGCATCCGCATCTTTGGTAATAGCTGCTTTAATTGCCAGTGGAAAAACTATAATTCACGATATCTATCACCTTGAAAGAGGATATGAAAAACTTGCGGAAAAATTAAAAAAGGTAGGCGGAAATATAAGAAAAACAGAGTAAGGAGGGATGAATGGATTGTATTTTCTGCAAGATTGCTGCAAAGGAAATACCCTCTAAAATAGTTTTTGAGAATGAAAGGATAGTTGCCTTTGAAGACATTAACCCTCAAGCGCCGATTCACATCTTAATAATCCCTAAAAAACATATTCCCTACATAGCAGAAATTAATGAAGAAGATATTTCTTTGGTCGGAGAGCTAATTTTCACAGCAAAAAAAATAGCTGCGGAAAAAGGACTTACTAAGGATGGTTTTAGACTTGTTTTTAACAATGGTAAAAATGCAGGCCAAGAGGTCTTTCATATTCATCTTCATCTGCTTGGAGGAAGAAAGTTCGGATGGCCTCCTGGATAGGAAAGGTTTTTACTCTTTTTTAGCGTAGTATATTTATGGAGAACGAAAGAGAAATTTTAATTGCTTTTCAGAGAGGGGAAAAGTCCGCTTTTTACAAAATTTATGGAGAATATAAGAATAGGGTTTATTCTCTTATTTACAATATAGTAAGAAACAGAGAAAAAGCTGAGGATATATTTCAAGAAGTTTTTTTTAATGTTTTTAAAAACAAGAAAAAAATTGACCCATCCAGACCTTTCTGGCCATACCTTCGTAGAATTTGCCTTAATGCTACTTTCAGTTTTTTAAGAAGAGAGAAAGCAAGTGTTAGCATAGAAAAAATAGCTGAATTGGTTTACGAAGATTTGATATTAAAAAAACTAAGTGATAAAGAGCTTGTTAATTTGATTTTAAAAGAACTTCCTCCCTCCCAGAGGATGGTTTTAATACTTCAAAAGTTTGAAGGATACAGTTTAAAGGATATTTCCAGTGAGCTTGGTATTTCTGTTAAAGCAGTGGAATCTCTTTTGAGTAGAGCCGGTAAAAATATAATTAAAATTTACAAAATAATTGAGGAGAGGAATGATCAAAAAAGAAATTACAAACCAAAGGAGGTAGAAAAAAATGAAGTGCTCTGAAGCAAAAGAGCTTTTTTTAATATATATAAGCGAAGAAATGGAAGGCAATTTGAAAAGAGAGTTTGAAGAGCATTTGAAAGAATGTGCCTCATGCAAAAAAGAGCTTGAATTGCTTTCTTCTTTTGTGAATAATATTGAAGAGAAAGAAGTAAAAGTTCCACCGGAGCTTGATTTTAAAACAATGGAGATAATAGAAAAGCAAGAAAGAGACTCCCTTTTTCATCAAATAACAAAGCTTCTTTATCCTGTTGTTTTTGCCTTGGGGCTAATAATTGGAGTTCTTCTGGGAATGGGATTGAATAAAAAACAGGAGGATAAAATTCTATCTCTTATAAAAGAGAATACTTTTTACATTGAACCATATATTCAAAACATATCACCTGAGGAGGTTTTAAATGAACGAACAAAATAGATTAATAATTTTTCTTTTAATTTTTTCCTTTGCTCTTAATATAGGAATTATAGGATACTTGGTTTATGAAAGAGCAACTAATGCATATCAAAATTTTCCCCCGCCCCCGCCTGATACAAAAACACCGGAAAACATCAGAAATTCATTTCATCATCCTCGTTATTCCTCAAAGGATTTAAGGCTTACAGCAGAAGAGAGAAGAGAGTTAAGGGATTTTTTCAAGAATATTTTTATAACATTAAAACCTTTGATAGCAAAACAAATCAAGTTAAAAAAAGAGCTTTTTCAGAGTATAAACAGTGGGGAAATAGAAAAAACAAAAGCCCTTGTTGAAGAAATTCACAAAAATCAGGCAAAGATTGATATTATCTTCCTTGAAAAAGCAACGGAGGAAGTAAAAAAATTTCCGAAAGAAAAGCAAAGATATGTGACTTACAGAATAATGAGATTCGTAAGTATTAGCAAAAGAAGAAGGTTTTAAGGGAACAAAAGTTTAAAAATCTCGTTATAATGTTATAATAATATTAAAAACGGAGGGTTTTCAGATGAATGTTCTTAGAAAAATTTTTGGAGTATTAATTCTTCTATTTTTAGGAATGCCTATCCTTTTTGGAATAATATGGGGTGTTGGAATTGCGAAAGGGGCGCTTTCCTCTCAATTTTATAAAGATTTACCTCAAATGATTGTCACCGAAATTCCTGAACTTGTAAATGATTTAATAGAAAAAGCAAAAGAAAATCCTGATGACCCTGACATCGACGAGGAATCGAGAAAATGGCTCACAGCAATGGCAAAAGTCGGAATTCCCACAAAAGAGATGATGGAAAAAGCCGGTTTTACAAAATGGTTTGAAGAAGATCTTTCAGATTCAATGTATCTTCTGGGGAAGGTTTTGTCAGGAGAAGCTGAAATACGCTCAATAAAACTTAACCTCAGACCATTGAAGGCTGCTATTACTGGAGATTATCTTTCCGATTATCTTGCAAAATTGATTAAGAATCTCCCCTCCTGCTCCAAAACAGAAGAAGAGGAGTGGTTTGTAAAGATAGAGAACTTCAGAGAACCCCCCCCTACCTGTAATCCATCTTCTTTAAGTGAAGAAAAGATAAAAGAGTTGATGAAGGAAAACCTTGAAGCTTCTGTCAAAGAGATGCCCGATGAAACCGATATTCTAAAAAAACATGGAGCTTTCTTACATTATAGAAATAGCCCATCGGAAACTATTAGAAACATAAAAATTTTAAGAACCTTAAATGCTTATTCTTATGTTGTTTTCCTTATTCCATTCTTTTTTATTTTTTTAGGGGCTATTGTTGCTGATTCTTCAATTCAGGGAATATTAAGATGGGGCGGAGGAGCTACTACAATAACGGGAGTTGGAAGCCTTGCTCTTCACTCTTTTGTATCAGGAGTAGTAAAAACCATAGGAATAATTCCAATTAGTGCAATAAATTTTAATTATGATTCTGAGGTTTCTCAAATAGAGGCAATTTTTTCAGAAAGAATAATACTCCTTTTAAATAAACTTTTTTCCGGTCTCTTTTCAAAAATTTCAAACATATCTGTAACAATAATTCTTATAGGGATAACTTTAATTGCTCTATCTTTTGTAATAGCAAAAGATGAGCCAGAATCAGAGAAAGTTTAAATAGAAATCACTATAAAAATTAATCTTTTCTTGCCAAATTTTCCTTCTAAAAAGGAATTTAGAGAAGAAAGATTCTTATTGATAAAACAAATTGATTAGAGTAAAATAATTAAATCTTGTCGGTGGAAAAATGAATTTTAATGATCTGCTTAAAAAATTTTATGATTTGGTAAAACCTCATTTGTTAAGTACTCAAAAGGAAGCTGCTTATATTCTTTTTTCCCTTATTTACACAGCATTAAAAAAGAATGAGCGGGTAAATGAAAATACAAAGATAATAATTCCCAGACTAAGCACAATAGTAAGTTCAAAGCCGGATGATTTTGTTTTATTCTTTTTTGAGGAGAATAAAGTTTTAAGAAAACTTTATCAAAAGGAGATAAGAGAAAAGGATTTGAAAACATTAAGAGAAGAATTTAAAATTCTTTATCCTTTGATAGAATTGAAAGAACCTTTTTTGTGTTTTATATTGCAAGATGAGCTAAAGGAAGGAAACCTTTACAGGATTTCGAAAGTATATAAAAACAAAAGAAAAAAGATTTTGAAAGGAATTAAGAAGATAAAAACATCAAAAATAAAAGATAATCTTTTTAATACAATAAATCTGATAGTTAAAGCTTTTGCAGAGGAAATTTATGATAACAAAAATTTCAGGGAGATTATTTTTGAAAAATTATCATAAGCTTTTTCTTTTAATATTAATCTCAATATTTTTTTTCTCCTGTGTCTCCCCTCAAACAAGGATTATCAGCCTTTTTAATAAGGCTAAAACACTTAAAGCAGGGGGAAGGATAAAAGAATCAATTGCATATTTTAAAACAATTATTGAGGAAGCAGATAAAGAAGAGATTTCTCCCTTTTTGAAAAAATACTATAAAGCCTTATCTTATCTTGAAATCGGAGAGGATGAAAAGGCTCTTAATGAGATAGAGAAAATTTCCCCTCCCGCGGTAGGTTTCAGAGAGGAATTTTTACTATTGAAATCAATCTATTTTTTAAAGAAAGGTTTTTATGAAATTTCAAAGGAGCTTTCAGAAAATCTTTTGAAAACAAAAAAAAATAACCTGAAATTTTCTGCTGCTGAGATTTATTCACAATCTTTGATTTTTTTATTAAGAGGGGAAGAGCTTACTGAAAAAGAGTATCTTTCTGGAATAAAAAGTATTGAAAAGCTCACAAACAAGGATTTTTCCTCTCCTCTTTTGCATTATTATCTTTTCTCCCTTTACCTTAATTCTAAAGAGAGAGAAAAAGCACTAACAGAGGCTATCTTAAGCCTTGAATTTGGCATAGGAGAAATATACAAAAGAGATATTCTTTATTCAATAAAGTTTATTTTGAAGGGTATGGATAAAAAACTTGCTGAAAAGTATGAAAAAATTTTAAGGAGGTATTATGGTACCGGCAATAGAGTGGAAAGATGATAGGATAATTATGGTTGATCAGAGAAAGCTTCCTGTGGAGGAAATTTACCATGAATTAAAAACATATGAGGGGGTGGCTGAAGCAATTGAAAAGATGATAATAAGAGGAGCTCCGGCTATCGGTATTGCTGCTGCAATGGGAATAGCTCTGGGTTACAAGAACTTGGGAAAGGATGATAAAAAGGCTTTTCTTAGTATATGTGAAAGGTTTTCCAAAACAAGGCCCACTGCAAAAAATCTTTTCTGGGCTATAGATAGGATGAAAAGAAAATACGAGTCTTCTTATGGAAAAAGTTTTATAGAAAAATCAGAAGCTTTGATAGAGGAGGCTCTTGAGATAGAAAGAGAAGATGTTGAGATGAATAAAAAGATGGGAGAATTCGGGAATTCTCTTATTGAGGATGGAGATACAGTACTAACACATTGTAATGCGGGAGCTTTGGCAACTGGCGGGTATGGAACAGCTTTGGGGGTAATAAGAGCAGCTCATTTTTCAGGGAAGAAAATTAGAGTATTTGCTGATGAAACAAGACCATTTCTTCAAGGAGCAAGACTTACAACCTGGGAACTTTTAAAGGATGGGATAGAGACATATTTGATTTCTGATAATATGGCAGGCTTTTTTATGAAAAAAGGAGAGATAACAAAGGTGGTTGTTGGTGCTGACCGAATAGTTGCAAATGGAGATTTTGCCAATAAAATAGGGACTTACTCTATAGCTGTTTTGGCAAAGGAGCGTGGTATCCCCTTTTATGTAGCAGCTCCCTACTCTACCTTTGACCTTTTACTTAAAAGTGGAGAAGAGATTCCCATTGAGGAAAGAAACAGAAATGAAGTTTTGGTTATTAATGGAAAGAGGATTGCTCCTGAAGAAGTTAAAATAAAAAACCCTGCTTTTGATGTTACCCCTTCAAAATATGTTTCCGGGATTATTACTGAAAAAGGTGTTATACTTCCACCTTATGAAGAAAATATCAAAAATATAATCGGAGATAAATGATGAAAAAAAATGTATATGATAATATCCTCGATGTTGTGGGAAACACCCCCCTTGTAAAACTTAACAAATTAAAAAATAAGGTTAATGCAGAGGTTTATGCAAAGCTTGAATTTTATAACCCTATGGGAAGCATTAAAGATAGGATTGCAAAATATATGATAGAAAAAGCTGAAAGAGAGGGGAAAATAAAAGAAGATTCAATAATCATTGAAAACTCCTCCGGAAACACTGCTTTAGGGCTTGGGTTAGTTGCTGTTCAAAAAGGATATAAACTGAAAATTGTTATAAGGGATAGAACGAGCAAAGAAAAAATTAATCTCCTTGAAGCTCTTGGTGTTGATCTTATAAAGGTAGACAGTACTCTTCCGCCTGAAGATCCGAATAGCTATAATAATATAACCCCTTCTATAGTTCAAAAAACCCCCAACTCTTATTTTCCGGATCAACATAATAACAGAGATAACAATGAGGCTCATTATATGACCACAGGTCCCGAAATATGGGAACAGATGGAAGGAAAGATAGACTATTTTGTTGCCGGAATTGGAACAGGGGGGACTATTTGCGGAGCAGGTAAATATTTAAAGGAAAAGGATCCGAACATCAAGATAATAGCTATAGATCCTGTAGGTTCTATATTTTACGATTATTTTCATTATGGCAAAATTACAAAGGCATCTCCTTATCTTTTAGAGGGGCTTGGTGATGAATTTTTAATCAAGTGTGTTGATTTTTCGGTAATAGATGATATGTATAAAATAAGCGATAAGGAAGCCTTTCTTTATACGAGAAAATTAGTAAGGGAAGAGGCAATTTTAGGAGGAGGTTCAAGCGGAGCCGCTTATTGGGGTGTTATCAAGTTGTTGGAAAAATTGGATAAGCCTGCAAGAATAGTTACAATTTTTCCTGATACTGCCTTTAAGTATGTAAGCACTATCTTTAATGATGATTGGATGAAAGAGAAAGGTTTTCTTTAAAGGGTTACTTTTTTATTTTTTTTAAATTGATTGAAAAGTCATTTCTATTTATATATAATAGTTAATGGTAAATAAAAAAATAAAAAAACTAAAAACAAGCTCAACCTTAGCACTTGTTGCAAAAGCAAATGAGCTGAAAGAGCAGGGGAAAAAAGTAATCTCTCTTAGTGTGGGTGAACCTGATTTTCCTACTCCTGAATACATAAAAGAGGCGGGAATAAAAGCTATAAGGGAAAATAAAACTAAATATACAATGGCAGCCGGAATAAAAGAGCTTCGGGAAGTTCTTATTGAAATTTATAAAAGGGAACAGGGATATAGCTTTAATCTTAATGAGATAATGATTCATCCGGGTAGTAAGTTTTCAATTTTTCTTATAGCAAATGTACTCTTGTCAGAGAAAGATAGGGTGTTAATTCCCAAGCCTTACTGGGTATCTTATCCTGAAATTATAAAATTTACAGGAGCTGAAACTGTTTTTGTTGATTCTTGGAATGGTAATGATTTTTTCTACAAATTTGAAGATTATTTGCCTGAAATAAAAAAAGGCATAAAACTTTTTATTCTTTCCTCCCCTTCAAATCCAACCGGTATAATAATGAAGGAAGAAGAACTAAAAAAATTGTTAAAAGCTTCAATTGAGTATGACTTTTATCTTCTTGTGGATGAGTGTTATAGAAGAATAATTTATGATAATGCTGAATATCCGTCTCCTTTAAAGATTTTTCCCGAGGCAAAAAATAGAGTATTGATATCGGGCTCTTTTTCAAAGACTTTTTCAATGACAGGGTGGAGAGTTGGTTTTACCTTCGGTCCGAAAGAGATAATAGATTATATGAAAATTCTTCAGAGTCATTCCACCTCAAATCCTGCAACCCCTTCTCAATATGCGGCTCTTGCAGCTTTAACTGATGAGAAGGATGAGATTGAAAAAATGGTAAGAGAGTATGAAAAGAGAAGAAATCTTGCCTATTCACTATTAAAAAAGATTCCCGAAATAAAAACTACGAAACCTGAAGGAGCTTTTTATCTTTTTCCTTATATAAAAAATGCTATAAAAGGAAAGTTTAAAAACACATTTGAATTTTCAGAATATTTAATTGAAAAATTCCATGTGGTCGTAGTTCCCGGTGAGGCTTTCGGGACAGAAGGTTTTATCAGGCTTTCTTATGCAGCATCTGAAGAGGATATACGAGAAGGAATTTCAAAAATAGCGGAAGCTATAAATGGTTAACACTTTTCTTGACAGTGAAAACCTTTCTTATGAAAAAGCAAAATATATTTTTTTACCCATTCCCTATGAAAAAACAACATCTTTTTTGAAAGGAACAGCCAATGCTCCTGAAGAAATAATTAAAAACTCATACTCTCTTGAACTTTTTGATCCTGAAACAGGTAAAATTTACAGTGATGAGGATTTCTATACTTTAAAATCAGTGGATTTCAATGCGGCAGATAATGAAAAAATTTCACTTGGAAAAATTGAAGAAAGGGTTAAAGAAGAATATAGAGAGAGTAAACATTTAATTTCAATAGGGGGAGAGCATACAATTACACTTCCAATTGTCAGAGCGATTAAGGAGATAAAAGGGGATTTTTCAATTATTTTTTTTGATGCTCATTATGATATGAGAGATTCTTATGAGGGAAGTAAGTTTTCTCATGCCTGTGTTATGAGAAGAATTTACGAAGAGGTTTTTGATATTACAGGTATCGGAATGAGAGCCGGATCAATCGAGGACTTTGAATTTTCCCAAAAAAGGGAAATTGAGACTTTTGCTCTGACAAATTTTGATAAGAGAAAATTTGAAGAGAGACTGAACAAAATAGGCGAGAAAATATATATCTCAGTTGATTTTGATTTTTTTGACCCTTCTATTTTGCCCACGGTAGGGACACCTGAAATAGAGGGAGGTACCTTGAAAGAATATAAACAAGTTCTAAGAATTATAGAAAAAGGCGGTAAGAATATTGTAGGTATGGATTTTACTGAATTTTTACCTGTGAGAAACCTTCCTCAATATTCTTATATCGCATCATCTATTATTTTTAAAACATTGAATATTTTATTTTAAACTAATATCTTTCAAAACCTTGACAAAAAGGGAATAGACAATTATACTACCGAAAATGAAGATTATAGTAGCTTCCGAAGCGGGTTTTTGTTTTGGCGTAAAGAGAGCTTTAAAAATAATAGAGGAAGAGATAGAAAAGGAAAACTCTCCTCTCTATGTTTACGGAGAGCTTATACACAACAAAGTTGTGGTAGAAAATTTAAAGAAAAGAGGTGTGTTTAGTGTTGATACTATTGAAGAGATAAAGGAGGGGACAACTGTTGTTATAAGAACTCATGGTATTTCTCCTCAGGAAGAGGAACTTCTGAAGAAAAAAAAGGTTAGGATAGTAGATACAACATGTCCTTTGGTAAAGAAAGCCCAATTGCTTGTTAAAAAGATTTATGAAGAGAAGAGATTACCAATAATACTAGGTAAGCCTGAACATCCTGAGGTAAGAGGAGAGGTCGGTTATGGCGGCACTGAGGCAAAAGTAATAAGTAGCATAGACGAGCTTTCAGATGATATTCTAAGAAAAAGCTTGGGAGTTATTGCCCAAACCACATTTAATCCTGAAAAATTTGAAAATATAGTGGATTTTATAAAAAAACACTCAACAAACCCTCTTATTTATGATACAATCTGTTATACTACGGTAATGAGACAAAAGGACACAATAAAATTGGCAAAAGAATCTGATATGATGATTATTTTAGGTGGAAAGCATAGTTCTAATACAAGGACTCTTTTTGAAAGAGCTAAAAAATATCAGTCTGAAACATATCACATAGCAAAAGCCGAAGATTTTAATCCTGAGCTTTTGGAGGGTATTGAAATTTTAGGAATAAGTGCCGGTGCCTCGACTCCGGATTATGAAATCAAAGCCCTCGTAAGCAAAATAGAAAAACACCATGATAATGTGGAAACCGAGTGGAGGGAAGGATACAAATGGGAGAATTAAAAGAAGACAAAATTAAGGATGAGGAGAAGAAGATGGAGAAAATGGAAGATTTGATTGACCAGTATGAATTAAAACAGCTGAAAAAAAATGAAATTGTTGAAGGGAAAGTTATTAAGATCGGACAAAGCGATGTAATTGTCGACATTGGTTATAAGCAAGAGGGTTTTATTCCGATAGAAGAATGTGTTAATTATAAAGGGGAAGTCCCCTTTTCAGAAGGAAGTTTTATTAAAGCAGTTGTAAAAAAGATATCATCAAGGGAAATTATACTTTCAAAAAAAGAAGCTGATGAAATTTTGGGTTGGGAAAAGGTTGAATGGAGTTTTAAAAATAATACAAGGATTCTCGCTCCTGTGGTGAAAAAGGTGAAGAGAGGATATATCGTTAATGCAGGAGTAGAACTCTTTTTACCTGATTCCCAGGTAGATATAAAGCCTGTAACAACCCCTGAGGAAGTAATTGGTAAAGAGTACTGGTTTAAAGTTATAAGATTGGATGAGAAAAATAAAAGTGGGGTTGTTTCAAGAAAAACCTTATTGTTGGAAGAATTAAAAAAGAAAAAGGATGAGCTTTTTTCTTCTTTAAAAGTAGGAGATGAAGTAGAAGCTACTGTTACAAAGATAAAAAAGGCAGGAGCTTTGGTTGAGCTTAAGACTTCTCTTACAGCCTTTGTTCCCAAAAGTGAAATATCCTGGGGTTATCTTCCTGATATAAGAAAAAAATTAAAAATAGGAAAAACATATAAGTTCAAAGTTTTAGAGGTAGATAAAAGTCGAGAGAGAATAATTTTAAGCTATAAGGCTTTTCAGGAAGATCCCTGGCTTACAGCTCCTAAAAAGTACAAAATTGGTACAAAGATAAAGGGAAGAGTTATAGGTTTTAAGCAGGGTTATACCCTCGTTGAGCTTGAAGAAGGTGTTAATGCAAGATTAAGAGGGGAAGATGTTTACTGGGGCAAAAAGATAAAGTCCCTTGATTTTGTTTTTGAAATAGAGGATAGAGTTATTGGTAAAGTTTTGGACATAATTCCAGAGAAAAGACTAATTTACATAGGAATAAAACAGCTTGAACCTTCTCCATGGGAAAAATTCCTTTCAACATACAAAGAAGGTGATATAGTTGAAGTAAAAGTTAAAAAACTTGCTGATAGCGGAATTATAGTTAATATAATGCCTGATGTTGATGGCTTTATAAGAAAAGGTGATCTTGGATGGGGTTATGTTGAGCATCCTTCGGAAGTTGTTAAAGAGGGAGAGGTTATAAAAGCCCTTATTCTTTCTATAGAAGAAGATAGCGGAAGAATTTTATTAGGAGTGAAACAGCTTGAAGGCGATAAATGGGCGGAATTTTTCTCCAATCACAAAGAAGGGGATCTCATTAGTACCAAAGTTAAAAAGATTTTGGAAAACTTTATTGTGGTAGAGCTCGAAGGTGGCCTTGAGGGTATTATCAGAAAAGGAGAAATTTCAACTAAAAAAATAGAGAATATCTCTGATGTTCTTTCAGTAGGTGAAGTAAAAGACGCTTATATTAAAGTTATAGATAGAGAAAACAGAAAAATAATACTCAGCTACAAAAAGGCATTGAGAGAAAAAATGAAGAAGGAGATGGAGCAATTAAGAAAAGTGGGAGCTCCTGATCAAAAGACAACAATAGGGGATCTTATCAAGAAAGAGATTATGAACAAAAAGAATGACTAAAAAGTCTCTTATTAATCAGATTAGAAGAGAGCTTGGATACACCTATGATGATACCAAAAAATATGTTGACCTCTTTTTCAGTATATTTACGAATTTTTTAAGAGAAGGCAATAGAATAGAGCTAAGAGGTTTCGGAGTATTTACTCCCAAAATATTCAAAGCAAATGGAAAACACTTTGTCAGAGTAAAGTATAAAACCTCGGATGTTATTCTAAGAGCCTTGAACAAGTGAAATACAATGAAATATCTTGTAACTCCCTGGAGAGAGAAGTATATAAAGGAGGGACTTGACAATGATGAATGTTTTTTGTGTGAGGCTTCAAAATACAAAAACCCTCAAGAAAGATACATTCTTTTCAAAGGCAAACACTCTTTTATAATCTTAAATCTTTATCCGTACAACAATGGTCATCTTTTAATTGCTCCGTATGAGCATCTCGATTCTCCTTTAAAGGCAAAAAGAGAGACAATTAACGAGATGAATACCTTAATGTTAAAAACCCTTGAGATTCTTGAAAAAGTCTATCATCCTCAGGGTTTTAACATTGGAATGAATCTTGGAAGGCCTGCCGGTGCCGGTGTTCCTGATCACTTCCATCTTCACATAGTTCCGCGATGGGAAGGGGATGCCAATTTTATGCCCTTATTCGGAGAAACAAAGATTATGTTTGAAGGTATAGAAAAGACCTTTGAAAAATTGAAAAAAGAGTTCGATAAAATAGAGCTTTGATTCAAAAATTATTCTTAATGTACTTCAAAAGCCAAGCCTTCGAGCTATTCCAATTTTAAAGCTAACTATAAAGGACTTTAAAAGTGCAAATTCTGTATTTCCCCTTGCCGAAAGGTGAAAAAATGCTATAATAAATTTATGGAGGGAAAAATGACTAAAAAAATAAATGAACTTAGTGAAGAAGAGTTTTCTTTTCTTATAAAGGGGATAGTAAAAGAAACTATGGAAGAGATTTCGGAAGATATTATTGCACTCACAAGTCGTGAATATATTAAATCAATAGAAGAAGCGCGAAAAGATTATAAAGATGGCAAAGTAAAGGAGTTTGAAGAGGTCTTTGGTGTATAAAGTACTTATTACTGAAAGAGCTATTAAAGATATTGAAAAACTTGATGCGAAAACAAAGAAACGGATTGGTGAAAAGTTGAAGTTTTATTCAAAAGAACCTCTGAAATATGCATCCAAACTTATAAACAATATTCTCGGCACATACCGGTTTAGAATAGGCGATTACAGAGTAATTTTTGATATTGAAGATGACAAAATAATTGTATTACGCATAGGACACAGGAAAGAAATATATAAATAACAAAGCTCCAAGCCAAGCATTCGCCAAGGTGAAGAGGGGGAAAGGAATGAAAAATTAA
>CAZWJH010000054.1:0-17215 GCA_964634755.1 uncultured Clostridia bacterium | reverse complement strand
TTAAATGCGGCTTCGTCCTCTCAAACTTCTCTTTTGCCATCTTTATTACCTCCTATCAGCTATCATATTATAATTAGGGATTATTTTCTCCGCCCTATCAGGAGATACCTCCCGATAGTGAGAAAACTCCATAATAAAGTTTCCTCTTCCTTGCGTTAGCGTTCTAAGCGTATTGGCATAACCAAACATCTCAGAAAGAGGAACAGTTGCATCTATTACAGCAAACTTTGTTTTCATCTCAAGCCGAACTATTTTTGCACTTCTTGAATTAAGATCTCCCATAACATCCCCAACATAAGACTCTGGTACCGTAATCTCCACTTTCATAACAGGTTCAAGAAGCACAGGTTTTGCTCTCTTTGCAGCTTCCTGAAAAGCCATTGAAGCCGCTATTTTAAAAGCCATCTCAGATGAATCCACCTCATGATAAGAGCCATCATAAACTCTAACTTTTACATCAACAACAGGATAACCAGCCATTATTCCAAAATCGAGAGCCTCTTTAACCCCTGCTTCTATTGCAGGAATAAACTCTTTGGGAATAACCCCTTTAGTAATCCCATCCTCAAAAACAAAACCTTTACTTCTCTCAATAGGCTCAATTTCAAGAAGCACATGTCCATACTGCCCTTTACCACCACTCTGTTTTATATATTTGCCCTCTCCTTTTGCCTTTTCCTTTATAGTTTCCCTAAAAGCAACCTGCGGTTTACCAACATTAGACTGAACATTAAACTCTCTTTTTAATCTCTCAAGAATAACCTCAAGATGAAGCTCACCCATACCGGAAATTAGCGTCTGTCCGGTTTGAGGATCTTTTCTTACCTTAAACGTGGGATCTTCTCTTGAAATCTTAAAAAGAGCGTTTGAAAGTTTTTCATGCTCTGCCTGAGTTTTGGGCTCAACAGCTACAGAAACAACAGGCTCAGGAAATTTAATACTTTCCAAAAGAACGGGCCTCCTTATATCACAGAGAGTATCACCCGTAAAAGAGTGCTTTAGAGAAACAGTAGCACAAATATCCCCTGCATAAACTTCTTTTATTTCTTCTCTTTTATTTGAATGCATTTTTAATAGCCTGTTAATTCTCTCTTTTTTTCCTTTTCTTGGGTTTAAAACAGTATCGCCAGTCTTAAGATGACCAGCGTAAACTCTCATATAATTTAATTGACCAACAAAAGGATCTGTAACAACCTTAAACACAAGAGCAGTAAAAGGCTCATTATCCTTTGGCTCTATCCTTACAACCTCCTCTGAATCAGGCTTTATACCCTCAATAAAAGGTCTATCAGCAGGGGACGGAAGATAGTCCACCACAGCATCCAGAAGCGGCTGAACTCCCTTGTTTTTGAAACTTGCCCCACAAAGCACAGGTAAAAATTTAAGCTCTAAAGTCCCCTTTCTTATACCTTTCTTTATATCTTCAATACTAAAACCATGATCTTCAAGATACTTTTCCATAAGCTCATCATCAACATCAGCTATTTTTTCTAAAAGATGAGCATGATAATGCTCTGCCTCTTCTTTTAATTCTTCGGGGATTTCCTTCACTGAATACTTCGCCCCCAATTTATCAGAATCATAAACAAGAGCTTTCATATTTACAAGATCCACAACACCAACAAAAGTATCTTCAACTCCAATTGGAAGTTGGAGTATAAGGGGATCCGCCTCTAGCCTCTCCTCTATTTCATCCACTACCCTAAAAAAGTCAGCTCCAACCCTATCCATTTTGTTTATATAAGCAATTCTTGGAACACCATATCTATTAGCTTGATGCCAAACAGTTTCACTTTGAGCTTCAACACCCTCCACAGCAGAAAATAAAACAACCCCCCCATCAAGTACACGAAGACTTCTTTCTACCTCTGCAGTAAAATCAACATGACCGGGAGTATCTATTATGTTAATCCTATGATCTTTCCAAAAACATGTAGTCGCAGCAGAGGTTATAGTTATCCCTCTTTCCTGCTCCTGATCCATCCAATCCATAATGGCTGTCCCCTCATCAACCTCACCAATCTTATAGGTAATCCCCGTATAATAGAGAATCCTTTCGGTTGTGGTTGTTTTACCGGCATCAATATGAGCCATGATGCCGATATTTCTTATCTTTCCAATAGGGACAAGCCTTGGCATCTATATTACCACCTATAATGAGCAAAAGCTCTGTTTGCTTCAGCCATTTTATGCGTATCTTCTCTCTTCTTAACAGCTCCACCCCTAAGATTATAAGCATCTATGAGCTCAGCTGCAAGTTTCTCTTGCATAGATTTTCCATTCCTCTCTCGGGCATACCTTATTATCCATCTCAAAGCTAATGTTAATTGCCTTCTCGGAGGCACATCAATAGGAACTTGATAAGTAGCTCCTCCAACCCTTCTGGACTTAGTTTCTATATTGGGCTTAACATTATCAATTGCTTTCATTACCACAGGAAGGGGATCTTGTTTCATTTTATCTTTGATAATATCCATTGCTCCGTAAACAATTTTCTGGGCAACGGATTTTTTACCATTCCACATTACCATATTTATAAACTTAGAAATAACCTTTGAATTATATAAAGTATCAGGAGGATACTCCCTAACTTTAGCTGCTCCTCTTCTTGACATTTTACACCTCTGTTATCCTCTATTTTTGTTTGGGTTTCTTAGACCCATATTTTGATCTCGACTTTTTTCTTCCTTCAACTCCGTTAAGATCAAGAGCCCCTCTTACAATATGATACTTAACTCCCGGTAAATCTTTAACTCTTCCTCCCCTTACTAAAACCTGGTGGTGTTCCTGAAGATTATGTCCCTCTCCTGGAATATAAGCTGTTACCTCAATACCATTTGTCAGCCTGACTCTCGCCACCTTTCTCAATGCTGAATTGGGTTTTTTAGGTGTAGTTGTAAATACCTTTGTACACACACCTTTCTTCAGTGGGTTTCCTTGTAAAGCAGGGGCTTTACTTTTTCCCTTAACCTTTTTTCTACCATATCTTACCAATTGATTAATCGTAGGCAAAACGAACCTCCATCTTTAAAATTATCTATTTATATTAAAGCAAAGTAAAATAATTATATGCGTAAAAAAGTTAATGAATGATAGCAAAAAAAGAGAACTCTGTCAATAAGAAAAATCTTTTTTTGGGGTTTTTACTGTATTATAAGTATATACATTTTTTTGAAAAAATCAAGGGGGTTTTTAAATTTTTTTTTTACTTATTCAAAAAGTAATATCTGACCATATACACCATCAAAACCGGGAATCCTTTTAACATCCTTTTTTCTCAATCTCTCGATAGCTCCTGAAAGCTTACTCCCAAATCTCTTCTCAATCTCGTTTAAAGGGACATCTTCGTAAAAAGAAAGTTCAGAACCAAAAACTTCTATAATCTTTTTATACTCAGATTCAACTATTAAAGAGGTTCCCCTTTTGCCCAAAAGCTCGGCAACTAACTCAATTAAAGGAAAGATATATTTATAATCTTTTTTTTCACCGGTGTATCCCCCCGATATCTTAGAAAGTTCATACACTCTATTTAAAACCCCTACTGTAAGTTTTTTATTGCAAACAGGGCATAGGCCATTGAGTTTTTTTGTCTCGAGGGGATGCAAGGAGACACCACATTTACGATGCCCATCATAAAAATATTTGCCCTCTTCCGGGAAAAACTCCAGAGTATAAAGAAAGTTTTCTCCAGTCTTAATAGCTCTTATTAACTCATCATATGATTCTATCTTACCAAAAACATTAGCCTCTCTTCCGATCTTTAAAGGAGAATGAGAATCGGAGTTGGATACAAGGTTAAATCTCATAACATCACTTACCAGCCAGTTCATAGGAGGGTCAGAGGAAAGCCCTGTTTCCATAGCTATAATCCTATCAAGCTCTCCTTCAAAGGCTTCTTCCAAAGAATTAAAACCTGAATTTGAGCCAAATAATGAGTAATGAGGAGTCCAAATGTGTGCTGGAATTAAGAAGCAATCCTTAGTTTCCTCTCTTACAATTTTAACAAGTCTTTTTAAACTCATTTTAAGAAATGGCCTGCCATTGGATGATAGCTTACCAAAAGGGGAAAAAGCCTTTGTTAAAATCTCCGTCTCTTTAAAATCTTTACACAGTATTAATATATGAACCTTTTTTTTCTTTCCCTTTTCACCAAAAACAAGAGAGATCTCTCCTGAAAGTATAAAATCTGTTCTTCCTCCCTTTATCCTGAAAAAACCATTATCTTGAGAGATTAAAGTTTTCTTCAAAATTGCCTGCCACTCTGGATGAAAGATATCTCCAGTAGCCAAAATATTAATTCCTTTTATAATCGCCATCTCTTCCAAAACCTCTGGAATCATCTTTTTTGAAGTTGCCAAAGAAAAGGGAGAGTGAATATGCAGATCAGCGTATGTTTTACTCATATATTACCTTCAAATCATCTATTTTTACCCCCTTTAAATTCAAAAAACCTCTAAAATGAAAATAAAATAAAATCACAACTGAAAAAAATGCGACATTTGGACCAGGGATAGGAGTTAAAAGGGCAGTAAAAGGGAATACCAAAAGTTCCAACAAAGAATACACAAAGCGTTTTACTTTCTCTTTTCCCAACCAAAGTGAGAGAACTTTTTTTACCTCCTTTTTATCTATTCCTGAACTACTTATGATTTTTATTTCATACTTTTTTAAATTGGAGATAACATCTTCTTTTGAAACATAGGAGTATATTTTCGGAGAATATTTTTTGACCACGTTTATCGCTTTTTGTATGAACTCTTTTTCTGAAGTCAGCTTAGGGTAACTCTTTATTTCAAGTTCAACCTTCAGATGAGACTTAATCTCAAGTTCAACTATTTGCATTAACTGGATTTTCTATTCTTTAAATAATCATACATTCTCTCCTTATTTTCATATGCCCACTTGTAATATTCTTTTTCATCAAGGAGAGAAGCCGCTTTTTCATCAAGGTATACCATTGCTTTGGGATGCATTTGAATAATTGAGGCAGGGAAGGCAGATGTCACGGGACCTTCTACACACTTTTTAACAGCTTCTTTTTTTTCATCACCAAAAGCAACAACTGCAACCTCCTTAGCATCCATTATTGTCCCTATTCCCATTGTTATACAAAACCTAGGAGTCTCTTTTTCTGAGCCAAAAAACTTAGATAAATATTTTATAGTAGAAAAAGTTAATGGTTTAACCCTTGTCCTTGATCTTAAAGAAGATCCCGGCTCATTAAAACCTATATGACCATCCCTTCCTACCCCTAGAAGCTGGAAATCAATTCCGCCAACATCTCTTATTGCTTCCTCTATTCTTCTACACTCAGCCTTTATATCATCCGGAATGCCATTTATAAAAAAGAGGTTTTTTTCAGGAATATCTATTTTGTTAAGCAAATTTTCTTTGAAATATGTTTTTGTGGATTTTGGATGATCCGTTGAGATCCCAATATATTCATCAAGAGCAAAAATTATTGTTTCGGAAAAATCAACTTCCCCCTTTTCATGAGCTTCTGCCATCTTTTTATAAATTATTTTCGGAGTATTACCTGTAGGAAGACCGATAACAGGGTGTCTTTTTTTCTGAACAATTTTTTTAAGCTTTTTCAAAATTTCATCTGCGACTTTTTCAGGAGTGTCTTTGATTATTATTTCCATCTTATCCTCCTATTAATTTCATATTATATCCCAAATCATATCATAAATCATCTGTTATACAAGCCAAATGACTCCCCAAAATCAGAATAATCTTGAGCCTATTTTAATTAAATAAAACAATTTCTCATTTTTTTATTATCTCTCTTTCAATTCTTAATTCGTTCCTTTTTCCTCTTCCGTTAAATTGCGGATGATACATTGAAAACGCTGAGGGTGGAAGATATTGGAATGTCCCCGAAAAGAGAGCTTTTAAATAATAAGAGATTTCAAATTCTTTGTCTATTCTATATGTGTAAAACACGAGCCTGTCTCTTTTATACTCCTTTCTTTTAACTCCCCACCACCAGTAAAACTTTCTCTTTTTGTTTTTTCTAAAATCAAAAAGTTTTCTGGTGGTTTTAATATCTCTTCTCAACACCTCCACACCTCCCATTAAAGGCTCATTAATAACTACATAGTTCATTGGCTCAATTGTCTTCACATTTAAAACGACCTGATATATTTTGCCTTTCTTAAGAGTCTTCACTATCTCACCTTTCTGATTATAAATAATCCTTTCTACAAAAATACCATTAGTAACTTGTTTTGAAAGATCAGCTTTCTCTCTAAGCCATGATGTAAGATAAAATAGTGAATCTGATTTTGCCTTTACGAAAAGTCTCAAATCACCCTCTTTATTTTCAAAACTATAAACAAATTTTTGTTGAGGGTGAACAAAATTAAGAACTTTTCCCAGAATTTTTTTAGAATTTTCTATAATTTCAAGATTCACTCTCTTTTTAAATCCTCGCTCAATCCCTTTAACATATTGATTTAAAGCATAAATTATCCAAACATTTGTATGAGTTGTAAACCAGCTCCAGCGTGTTACTCCTTTCTCCAAAAGATATCTTACCATTCTTGATGATAAAGGATAGTTCACTCCTGATTCCAAAATAGAACCCAAAATCACTGCGGTTAAATAACGATTGGAATAAAAAGGGAACTCAAAATAATTGTACCTTTTGTCCCCTTTAAAATAGGCAAAATCAGCTTCCACAAAAATATTTTTTTCAAAATCCCTTATAATTTGCTGCTTCAATTTTTCTTTCTCTTTAACTTCTGATTTTGATAAAGCCTTAAGCAAGAAAGCTCTTGAAAGCACAGAGAGATTTTCATATTCTTTTAAAACCTTTTTAATATCCTTCTCAGAATTCCTTCTCCACAGAGTTTTTACATACGAGTAAAAAGCTAAAGCTTCAGGAGAAAGGTTTTCATATTCAAGATAATCAAACATTTTATTCACAAGATTTTTATCAATCATAAAGCCCTTGTCTTCAATAAGTTTTAGTGCATAAAGAACATAAATGGTCAAATAAGAAGAAGAGTGAGTGTTTGAATAGTATCCCACTCCTCCCGCAGGACTTATAAAATGAGGAAGTGTTTTTAAATATTTTTTAACCTCTTTCGAAAATTCTTTTCTATTATAAGAAAGCTTACAATAATTATATAAATTTTTATCTATCAAAAGATATGGCATAAGTTTTGAGGTTCTTTGTTCAAAGCATTCATAAGGATAAATTCTTATTTTTTTCGCAATTGAGAATGAAGAATTTAAAACGGATGATGAAAATTCAAGGGTAAGCTTAGAAAGTTTTGTTTTTTGAAGTTTAAATGATTTTTCAATTTTCTTTCCCGAAGAAAAATCGACAAAACTTTCTTTCACAATATTCTCTATAATTTCAACCTTTTTTTCTAAGCCATCTTTGAACTTTCCCGAAACAGCATAAAATTTTAAAGAGCTTTCTCCTTCTTTTAGAGCAATTGTGTTGAAATACACAGTTTGAGTATTCATGGGCTCTATATGAATTGTTTTTTTCATCTGATCAATCACTTTGATTTTCTCATCGCTTTTTACAAAGACATTAACACTTAACTTTTCACCTGCTCTGTTTGTAAGCATAACTCCTGCAACAGCCTTATCTCCTACTCTCAAAAAATCAGGAAAAGACTCTTTCATCAAAAGCTCTTTAGTTACTATAAATCGTTTATCACTGGAGCCAAACATATCATCAGTGTATGCAACAACTATTAATCTGTAAGTTGTCAAAAGGTCAGATGTTTTAAATTTAACAATGGCATTACCTTTTGAATCTGTTTCAACGACCTTGAAGAAAAGTGTGCTTTTAAAAAGAGTTCTGAGTTTTATTCCAGCAAGATCAGCTTTCTTTTTATCCTTCTTTAAAACAGGAGAAAGAACAGCAGAAACACCTTCTTTATCCATCATTACCGCAGGTCTTCCAGTAGATTTAAAAAGCCTTCTCCCCCTATAAATATAAAAGGGAGGAAAAGCATCTTCTCTTGAGAAAGTATCATAAAATAGATAGGAAAACATTTTAATAGAATAAAGAGCTGAGAGAGGATCAGGTGTTTTGTAACCGCTAAGAGACAGAACTCCCTCATCAACAGCAAAAACAAAAATTTTGGAATGTAAAGGGTTTCCTTTGAAGTTTGTTGTTCTTAATTTAAGAACCTGCTTCTCCGAAGGTTGGAGTTTATTTTTCAGATACATTTTAATATTAATACTCTTTTCAGGATCATTAACTTTAATAATACCGGAGGTGGCAATAGTTTTTCTTTTATCATCTTTGTCATAATAATGAATAAATGCCAAAAAGCTAACCGAAGGATAATACTTTTTCTTTATTTTAAAAGAAAATTCGGTAGTTTTCTTAAAATTAATCAAATACCTATCCTCAAGCTCTTCAGTAAAAACAATAATCTCTCCTTTCCCTTCATAAGAGGATGAAAAATATATCTTTGCAATATCCCCAATATTGTAACTCTCTTTATCCTTTTTGAATACAAGCTTATTCCCAATACCCCCTGTAAAACTGTAATTATAGTCCCATACATAAAAACTATCTTCCGTAACAGAAGAAAATCCTTCATTATCCTTAGACACTACCTTTACTTTATAATAACCAGCTTTATTAAAAGAAAGCTTTAACTCAGTTTTACCTGTAAAGCTGAGCTTTTTATCATAAACCTTTTCACTTTTATACTTACCATCTTGACAGAATTCCCTTTTTATTACTATTCTTGAATTTGAAGACGTTTCAACACCATTTTTATCAAGAGCAACAAGCTTAATCTCAAAATTCTTACCTCTTTTTATAAAATACGGAGATTTGATCCCTACAATTGAATTTGAAGGGATATAAAAAAAGCTCTTTCTAACACTGTACTCCCTTCCATCCTTTGAAATTCCTATCGCTTCAACTTCAATATTAGAGAGTGAATGTATGTTTTCTTTATCCAGAGAAATCAAAATCTCCGCTTCCCCTTTTGAATCAAACCTAAACTCTTGTCTTTTCAAGCTCTTTCTAACAGGGTGAGGATAAAAACAATACTTTTTATAAGCTTTCATCAACTTATTTACAAAAAAGTAGGAGGATGAAAGAACCCTAGTATTAACAATAAGTTTATCTCCCACCAAAGGAGCTCCACTTAAGTACTTTCCAGAAACAAAAACTTTATTCTTCTGAGAAGCTGTGATTACTTCATTTTCAAACTTCTCTTCTAATTCAATCTTATTTAGTTTGTAAAAATCTATTTTAACAATTTTTTCTCTGCTTTCGGCCCCTTTTACTTTAACTTTTATAAAGTACTTTCCTCTCTTCCAACCTCCCCATGTCTTAACCTCATTAAAAAAGCCCCCAAATCTGTCGGTTTTTGTTTCAATTCTCTTTATCACTTTATATGTCGGATCTTTTATAATTATGGTAATTTTTTTATCTTTAAATCTAGCCAAATGATTTTTCCACCTCTTTTTTACAATTCCTCCTATATAAACACTATCTCCCGGTAAATAAAAATCTCTGTCCGTAAAAATCAAAATTTTAACTCCTGTTTCATCAAAGAAACCACCTCCCGAAACCCAGCTTTTACCTGTATATGCAAATGAATAACCTCCCCTTTTGCCAAGCAAGAAAACCCCCTGATTTCCAAAATACCATCTGCTTAAATCAAGTCTTTTGTCTCCATAGAAAACTCCATCTTTATCTGTTTTTACCTTAAAAGACAATTCTGAATTCTTATAAAACTCAAATAGAACATTACTTTCTCCAGTTATCTTTTTTCGATTAAAGCTCTTGATAAAAGTTCCACCTTCTAATATTAAAATCGAAGAGGCAAGGGTGGAGGGATTTACTATGTACTTCCATCCTAAAATTCTATTTTTATAAAAGCCCAAAACATTACAATCATTGGAAAGTTTTACTCTGTTAATCTTAACAACAAAAATTCCGTCTTTTGATTTAAACAAAGTATTAAAATCTATGGAAAACTCCTCATAATCTCCTGAACTATTTGAAATAAACTCTGCATACCTTGTTTCAGACACATTCCCCCTTTCCTCCAATCCCATCTTTTTTGCAAAAAGCTTGGAATCTTTTATCTTTAATATAGTAAATTTTAATTTAAGGACCCCTTTTATCTTTAATGTTAATTTATTATTACTAAATCCTTTGACAAATAAGTCAGGAGTATAACCACAGATTTTAACTCTTATAAATTGATTCTCTCCCAAATTCTCTCCTGAAATACTTTTAAAATCTTTTGAGATCTTAACAAGATAGGAATCTGCTCCTAAATTTTTTAACTTTATTCTAAGCTGATTGTAATAACAGCTAACACTATAATCTTGTGTCTCTTTCCTAACCCCATCCTCAATAAAAAATACTTTTAAATAATTACGTGCTTTACATACGCTTCCCTTTTTTATAGGTTTGCTAAAGGAAAGGTTAAAAATGGGTTTGTCTTTAAAAATAAATATTTTTTTATCTCCATTGTACTTAAACCTTTTTTCTGTTTTAAAAAATACAAATATATCCCTTTTTTGGGGAAGAGGCCCCTCGGCAGAAAGAAACCCTTTTGAAAGTTTAATAAAATATTTGTTATCCTCTTTTAGGGGAGATAAAAACTTTATTAAAATAGTATCAGGCGAATAAAACTTTAAGGAAACATTAACTTTCTCCAAAGTCTTTTCATTAAAAATCTCTATTTTCTCAAGATTTTTTCTCCTGTTAATTTTTTGATTGAAGAAAATATAAAGAGGTTCCTTTACCTTTATCCTTTTGCTTACTCTGTACTCTATTTTATTACTAAAATACTTAATTTCACTTCCGTAAAATTTGTCCTTGTAAAGAGAATTTTGCTTAACCGCGACAGGTCTCGCTAATGGTGTGGCAAAACTAAACACATAATTCCTATCAAGGAAATTCCCCTTTAAGGATTTAATCCACTTTTTTATCTTAACTTTATAAAGAGTCGAGTATCTAAAACCTTTGAAGGCCCTAAAAACAAGAGTAGAACTTCCCCTCCAAAAGAATTTTCCCTCAATCGAAGGTGAAATCTTAACAAAATTTTCCACTTGGCTCTTTTTACCTAAATTTTTCATATCTTTTGAAAAAACAATCGTGATTTCCGGGTTTATAATGGACTTAAGCTGTCCCTGTGGAGAGAAGCTTATAATTTTTAAAAAATCCGCACTCAATAAAAAAATCATTAAAACAAGTAAAAAAAATAAAGCCCCGGATGCTTTTTTTCTCATAATAACCTCCTCTTATAAACTACCAAAAAAGAAGATAAAAAACAAGTAATTAATAAATTTTGCTCTCTATGATATAATTTGTTTTAAGAGGTAAAGATGAAGAAAATAGTTCTCTTTTTAATAATTATAGCAATAGCTATTGGGGCAGGATATTTCGTTTATAAAACATTTTTTGCAGAAAGAGACTATAATGTAATATTTTTTACTTTAGACACAACAAGAGCTGACTACATTGATACCGGCGAGGGCGCAAAAGCTAAAACTCCTGTTTTAAAAGAAATTTCCAAAACTTCACTTGTATGTGAAAATGCTTATACAACAATTCCCATTACAATGCCTTCACATACATCCATTTTTACCGGAGTTTTTCCCTATGAAGCAGGAGTTTTTAATAATGGAGAAATTTATGAGGGCAAACATCAAACTCTCGCTGAGATCTTTAAAAAAAGAGGTTATGTTACAGGAGCAGTAATTTCTCTTGGTGTCCTTCTAAAAGAGCACAAATTAGATAAAGGTTTTGACTATTATATTGATGATTTTTCAAAAGCTTTTCCTGCTTACTTTTTGCCGGCAAATATTGTAACAAAAAGAGGTTTAAAATTACTAAAAAAAGTAAAAGATAAAAAATTTTTTTTATGGCTTCATTATTCAGATCCTCACGAACCCTATGCTCCCCCTTCTTTTAAAAAAATTGTTCGGATTAAACTAAATAATAAAGTTGTAAAATACTTCAACCTCTACGATGTAATCCCATTAAAAATAAAATTAGAATTGAACAGAGGGAAAAACACTCTCTTTTTCACCCAACTAAAATACTTAAAACTTTTCATGCCTTTCCCTCTAAGAATTAAAAATCTAAAAATACTTGAAAAAGATAGTAATGTGAAAATATCTTTTTTAAACACAAAAATCTTTAAAAGAAGAAATCTTTTAATATTAAATCATAAGTCATTTTTTGAATTATACTCTCCAAAAAAACAAAAAATAACTCTATCCTTTAGTGTAAAGCCAAATCTACCAAGTTCATCAAAAATAATGTTGTATGAAAGAGAAGTGGAATACATGGACAATCAGATTGGCAAAATCATAGATTACTTGAAAAAAAACAAACTTTTTGAAAAAACCGTTTTAGTTTTTGTAGGTGATCATGGAGAAGGGTTAGGTGAATATCATGACAACTTCGGCCATATTCACTTCTTAAGACCTCAATATACAAGAGTACCATTAATTATAAAGTTCCCTAATTCTTCTAAAAAAACAATAACCAAAAATCCTGTATCCACAATTGATATTGTTCCAACACTATTAAAATATATGAGATTCAAAGAGAAAAACCTTAGAATTTCTGGAACGCCAATTTTAAAATCAAAATCAAACAGGGTAATTTTTTCTTATACATACAGACCCGAATCATACTTTAATGGGATTTCAATTCTCTATAAAAACCACATGTTTTTAAAATACACAGGAATGAAAATTTTTGAAGAATTTTTGGATTTGACAAAAAATGATGGTTATACCTTATCAGATAATTTAATAAAAGACCCAAGATATTTGAATGAAATAAAGAAAATGAGAAAATTAGCTAAAATAAAACTTAAAGAAGCAAGAAGGAAAAAGGCAAGAGGTGTTTTTTCCGAAGAAACAAAAAAGATTCTTAAATCATTGGGGTATCTCTAATACAAGCTTAAAAACTTTTTTCTCCTACCTTCGTATAAATTATTACAATGAGAAACATAAATCTTTTTGAATCAATAAAAATTTCTTTAATCTCTATGAGAGAAAATAAACTAAGGACACTTTTAACTTTATTGGGAATCATAATAGGCGTTATGACTGTAATAGCAGTGGTTTCAATAATAAGCGGCCTTAACAGATATGTTGAGACAAAGCTCTTTAACTTTGGTTCAAATGATTTTATGGTTCAGAGGACACCATCATTAATCACATCCTATGAAGAATGGCTTAAGGTTAGAAAAAGAAAAAGAATCCCATTTCGCTATTACAAAATTATAAAGGAAAGGTGCTCATCCTGTATGTTAGTGGGTGCGAGAGTATCAACAAGCGGTATAGTAAAGTATGGGGACAATTCAATTGAGGATGTAAATATCACAGGTTATACTGAAAACGATGCATACATACTGGGTACACTTGAACTTGAAAGCGGAAGAGCAATATTAAAGTCAGATGTTGACAATGGCAGGCAGGTTGCCATTATAGGCTGGGATATAAAGGATAAACTTTTCAAAGGGAGAGATCCAATCGGAAAATTTATAAGAATGAAAGGTTTCCGGTTCAAAGTAATCGGTGTTGTTGAAAAGAGAGGTAAAGTACTGGGAATGTCTCAGGACAACTTCGTAACAATTCCGATAACAACCTTTTTTAAAAAATTCGGAAAGAGAAATCGCTCAGCAACTATAACGGTGCACACAGAATCTTTAAAAATGATGGAAGATGCTCAGGATGAGGTAAGATCAATAATGCGAGCACTAAGACACCTTTCACCTAAAGACAAAGATAATTTTGCAATAGAAACACAGCAAACTTTCCTCGATTTTTACAAAAAGACAACTGCCACTCTTTATCTCGTAATGATTTTGATTTCATCAATTGCCTTAATCGTAGGTGGAATAGTTATTATGAATATAATGTTAGTTTCAGTTACAGAAAGGATAAGAGAAATAGGCATAAGAAAAGCAGTTGGAGCAAGAAGAAGAGATATTTTAATCCAATTTCTTATTGAATCTGTATTTCTTTCAATTATAGGAGGTTTGATAGGGATATTTTTAGGTTTTTCAATTGCAAAGATAATTTCCGTTGCCACAGGTTTTCCCTCTGCCGTAGAGCTCTGGTCCGTTATTGCAGGGGTTTTAATTGCTGGTATTGTTGGTCTTTTTTCCGGAATTTATCCTGCAAACAAAGCTGCAAAACTTGATCCTGTTGTAGCATTGAGGATGTAATGATAAAAAGGCTTTCAATTTTAGGAGAAATAGTTTCAATGGGAATTAAATCAATCTTTTCAAATAAAATGCGCTCATTCTTAACCACTTTGGGGATTTTAATCGGGGTTGCTACAATCATCTCAATGATTTCAATTATAGAGGGAATGAATAGATCATTTGAACAATCGCTTGAAAAAATGGGCTCATCACTTATTTTCGTATCAAAGTATGAGCCGGGGGTGAGAATTGGAAGAATGCCTCTTGAGCTCAGGAGAAGAAAGGAAATTAAAGTATCAGATGCTCTGGCAGTTGATAAACTTCCCTCCATAAAAGCAGCATCTCCGTATCTAAGCTATTTTCCTGATTTTAAAATCTCATACAGAGGAGAAACCACAAGAAATTCTGTTATTAGAGGAATAAATTACAAATTTCCCAAAATTTGGGCATTAAATATAAAAGATGGAAGGTTTTTTACAGATGGAGAGCAAAGGAGTAGAGCAAAGGTTTGCATAATAGGAGCAAAGATAGCAGAAGCCCTCTTCCCAAACATTTACCCCATAGGCAAAAAGATAGTAATGGGAAACCGTAAATTCACAGTCATAGGAGTTTTGGAGGAGGAGGACAATCAAATTTTCGGAGGAGAGGGATTTAATAATAATATACTAATTCCATATACCACATTTATGAAATATTATCCCTACAAAAAATGGGTTTACATAATAGCACAACCTCTTTCTCCGAAATTAAAGGATACCGCAATTGATGAAATAATCGAGCTTATGAGAATAAGAAGAAAGGTAAAACCCAATGAAAAAAACAATTTTTCGGTTTTCACACAGGAAACATTCAGCACACTTTACAAACAGATTACAGGAGCAGCATTTTTCGTAATGATTTTAATCGCAGGAATATCCCTCCTGGTCGGCGGGATTGGAGTTATGAATATAATGATCGTTACAGTAAAAGAGCGAACCCGGGAAATAGGGATAAGAAAGGCAATAGGGGCTAAAAAGAGGGATATTCTCTGGCAATTTCTTGCGGAAGCAACAACCCTTACCCTCACCGGAGGGATAGCCGGCTTATTAATCGGATGGGGATTCAGTTTTGCTATAAAAAAACTCACCTCCTTACCTGCCGCAATAACCCCTGTCTCTGTTATCTTAGGACTTTCAATGGCAATATTCACAGGTCTGTTTTTCGGAATTTTCCCTGCGATGAAAGCCGCAAACCTTCCCCCCATTGAAGCTTTAAGGTATGAATGATTACCTTCGCCTGTTCAATTCAGCGTCCGATCTTCGCAGATAGATGGGTTTTAATCTATGCGGCTTAAAGTACTTTCCATTTTTATACATATCAAGGGCAATGGCTCCTGCCTCCTTTGAAAGAAAAAGAGAACCTTCGTAAACTCTACTTCCCGAACCCAGAATTTTTTCTTTGTAAAGCAAAACTCCATTTCCAACAAATAAATAATTTTTCGGAGCTTTCTCTATAATATCTTCAGGAAAATACGACCCGGGAGGCAGGATTAATTTTCCATCCATTCTTATTTCTGAAAAAACCTGCTTTTTTCTTGCATCTACAAATGGGATAACATTTTTTCCCCTGTTAACTTTTTTATAAAGAGCTGAAAATGTTGTGATAGGAACAATGGGAATATCCAGCCCTTCAGCTATTCCCTTTGCAGTTGAAAGCCCTATTCTCGTACCTGTAAATGAGCCGGGGCCTATTACAACAGCTACAAAATCAAGAACATTCAAATCCACTATCTCTGTCTTTTTCATAAGTTCAAGCACAGGGGTTAAAAGCTCTGAAAAGCTCTTTTTAAGCACTACTTCAGTGTAAAAGATAGTTTCCCTATCTTTAAAAAAAGCTAAGGAGCCATATTCAGTCGTAGTATCAAAAACAATAAATTCACTCATTTTTCTTCCTGTCAGCAAAAAAAGATAGCATAAAAATTAAAAATAATAAAGGAAGGGAATACATAAGTGAAGATGGCCACTTAAGCCCAACTTTTAAATTAAATAGTTCAGAAGAAAATGAAAAGACGGAAAAAAATGCACCAAAAATCATAACGAGCCATCCACCTAACTTAACAGTATGCTGGTTTTCACCTTTCACAAAAAGATAAATAAGAGGAATAAAAAGAGACTCTGCAATTATCTCTGAAGAAAGGCCCAATGTTTTAAGGATATTCGGAATTTTCAAAGCCACAATAATAGAAAAAAAGCCAATGAAAACAGTGGAATAAAAACCCTTTACTCCGGTTAAATAATTAAAGCTAATGGCAGCTGAGTTAAGGACAGTATCATAAGTTGAAAAAAGAGCTGAGAGAAGCATAAGGAAAACCAAATCTTTTAAAAAAGAAGGATAATCGAAGTCAACAATTCCTTTACCTGTTCTAACACCAAAGTAGACAATTGTTAAAAAGAAGAAAGAAAGAAAAATAGCAGTAAAAAAAAGACCTTTGCCTATCTCCTTTTCATTCAGGGTTGCTTTTATCCTCTGAACGGAAATAGGAGAAACAGTCCACGCAAGGGAAAAAGAGAGAGTCATAAGAAGAAGTTCAAAGATGAATTTACTGCTTTCGGATATTTTTAGCTGAGGTGCTGAATTTTCTTTAAAAATTATAAAAAATAAAAGAGCAAGAATTCCAAAGAAAATAATATAAAGCTGAATTTTGTCTGTTCTTACGACAGCCCCAAGTCCTCTTAAAGAGGAGTAAAAAATAATAAAAGAGGCTGATATTAAAACAAAAACAGAATAATCTGTTTTTAAAAAACTTTCTCCCACTTTCCCCAGAGCCACAAGCTGAGAAGCTCCCAGAAGCATAAGATACCATAAAAAGACAAAGGAGGAAAAAGTACCAAAGAATCTCCCGTAATTTTTTGATATAAGCTCCTCCATTGAAAAAAAGCTTTTTCCTTTAATCTTTTCTTTTAGCAAAAAAAGTAATAAAAGAGTAATAATCGTGGGTATAGGTATAATAAATAGAGAAAGCATTCCAATTTTAGATGCCTTCTCAGATAAAAGAATCA
>CAZWJH010000053.1:0-17744 GCA_964634755.1 uncultured Clostridia bacterium | reverse complement strand
ACCATTTGTATATTCTTGTATTGCTCTAAATCCTTCCATAATATTATTAAATACTTGATTATTCTTTGGATCAGAATATTGCTTTAAAACATTATTAGGATCATAAACAATCCATTTCTCAGGTTGTTTAACCCAAACTTGATTAACTGCTCCATTATGCCCCCCTCTATATGCATCTAACAACTCTTTCCAACTATATCCATCAGGATTTAATTTTGCTTTCTCAACTATATCTAATGTTATCTCATTATTTCCTGTTAATGCAATATTTTCTAAAACTGATGGAATATAATCATTATTTCTACTTGCAACTGAATTACTAAAATTTACTTTAATTGTACATTGCTTTGGTGCATCTAAATCTATTTTTGCCATTCCCCCATTTGTTTCTTTCTCATATATCATCCCATTACACTCAAATGTTACAGGGATATTATTTAAAGAAGAATTATCAAATGTACTTGTAACATAAACCCTAACAGGTCCACCAACAATAGGCTCAGGCTCCGATTGTTTTTTACAGGAAAGAAATGATAAGAATGGCAAAATAATTAAGAGAAGAAACAAGGAGAGCTTTATTTTCATATCAATAGCCCCTTTCATAATAGATATATTTACCATAAAGGAGGGAGGAATGCAAGAGTGGAGGGGAGGGAAGGGCAATTTGAAAATTATTACAATCTATTTCCGAAAAGGGTATTTTCTCAGAGCTGAAAAATTCAAGTTTTTCCCCTGATAGGAATTTCTCCTTTCGAACTCTTTTCTGATTGATTCTATCACATCAAGCTTGTTTAAAGCCCATTGGGGAGCAACGAAAATTTCCCTGTCTCTTTCTCCCGTAAGTCTTTGAATGATTATTCCGGGGGAAAGGTTTTCTAAAAAGTCAACTGTTAAAGAGACATATTCATCCTTTTCAAGAAGTTTTATTTTTCCTTCTTCATAAAGCTTTTCAAGATCAGTGTTTTTTAAGATGTGAAGTAAGTGAATTTTCACCCCGTTAACTTCTATAGCTGATAAAAACCTTGCTGTTTCAATCATATCCTCTTTCGCCTCTCCGGGAATTCCTATTATCGTATGTGCGCAAACTCGTATTCCCCTTTTTTTTAGCTCAAGGGTGGTTTTTACAAAATCAGCAAGATCATGGTGTCTTCTTAAAAATTTTAATCCCCTTGAATGAATTGTTTGAAGCCCCAATTCTACCCAGAGATATGTTCGCTTGTTTAATTTTTCCAAAAGTTCAAGATGATCGGAAAAAACCCAATCAGGCCTTGTACCAATGGAGATTCCTACAATATCCTTGAATGAGAGAGCTATGTCAAAAATCTTTTGTAGTCTTTCTGTGGAAGCTGCTGTGTTTGTATTTGCCTGAAAGTATGCTATGAATTTTTTAGCTTTGTATTTTTTTGAAATTCTTTCCATGCCGGTTCCTATCTGTTCTTTTATTTTAAGTCTGCCTGTTTTTATCGGACCACTACCATATTTGTCACAAAATATACATCCCTCTTTTGAAATTTTTCCATCCTTGTTAGGACAGGGAAAATGCGGGTCAAGGGGAATTTTGTAAACTTTCTCTCCAAAAACCTCCTTAAGATGATTATTAAATGAATTATATCTTTCTGTCATCTGTATCCCCTTTTTGATTCCTTTGATTTGTAAATCCCGAATTTTTGCAAATACCAGTAGATAAAACCTCCGTATTCATGGAGTAAAAGTTTTGCAAGTCTTCTTCTTTGGATCATATTATCAAATTTTTCTCTAAAGATATTTGAGGAGTATAGAATGAAATTTTTTCCGAAAAAATGGGAAAATATTAGTTTCACTCTTTTTGCATGGTAGAAAGAGGTTATAAGTACAGGTTTTTTTATATCCATTTTTTTTAAATAAAAAGCTGCTCTTTTGCAATCATCTATTGTTGATCTTGATGTTTTTAATTCGATTATATCTTTTTGGGGAACACCTTTTGAAATTAAGAAATGATAACCAATTCTTTGCCCTCTTCCGCAGGAAAATTCTCCGGCAAGAACTATCTTTACTCCTTTTTTATAAAGTTCAACAGCAGACTCAAGCCTTTTTTTGCTGCTAATTCCTAATATTTTGTATCCTCTGCACCCACCACTCAGAACAACAAGATGAGTATAATGGGTTTTTTTTATTTTTTCATTTGAAGGACTTTTTACTTTAAGGGGAATTTCTAATAGTAAATAAATATAGCCGCTGAAAATCAGATAAATAAAAATAAAAAGAAAAAAAATAAAAAACCCCCATTTAAACTTCATCTTAAATTTTACCATTGCATCTTTAATAAGTAAATTAGCTCTTTACCTCCTCTCCTTTGTAGAAAATCTTTTCTATATTAAGCTCTTTGTCTAAAATTACAAAAGAAGCTTCTTCTCCTTCTTTTAGAAGGGGTATCGGAAGATTAAAAAATTTTCTATTATTTATGACGGCTAATTTTATTATATCCTCTAAATCAAATCCCAATTCCTTTAAAATTTTAATCTGCTCTGAAACCAGAGTCCCTCCCCCCAAAAGTGTCTCTTCTTCATTTGTTATCTTTCTTCCGAAATTATCAGTGAAGGCAGGCGGAATTAAATCCGATACTATGGCAAAGTTTCCTTTTTTGAATTTGTAAACAAGCTTTAAAAATTCCTTTGATGTATGAATACAATCTGCGATAATCTCCAAATCAAGCTGGCACAACAAACCTGCTCCTGTGAGTCCTATTTCCCTGTGGTGGAAAGAGCTCATCGCATTGGGAAAGTGAGTCATGTGTCTTACTCCGAGTTCGTAAATTTTTTCAAAATCAGAAAAAGATGCGTTACTATGGCCTATAGAGGGGATTTTTCCCTTTGTTAGAGCTTTTTTAACAAGATATTCCGCATTTTCTCTTTCCGGGGCAAATGTAAAGTTCCTTATCTCCTTTATAGAAAGAAAATTATCTATATTTTTTCTCGTTGCTTTTAAAATTGAAGCTTCATCCTGAGCTCCCCTTTTATATGTACTGATAAAGGGACCTTCCACTCTTAAAAAGGGGAAAATGCTATTTCCCTTTTTTTCTTTATACTCTCTGAATTTTTTTGAAATCTTTTTTAGGTTTTCAAGAGAGTCATTCATTAAGGTAGGAACAGCAACGCCAATACCTTTTCTTATTAAGATTTTCTCAAGCTGATCAAACTCTCCACGCTGAAAATCGTATCCCCAACCACCATGTATGTGAGCTTCAATAAAAGGGGGGATGATGTAAAAAATACTTTCAAAAAAAGCTCCTTCTGGAATGCTTGCTATTTTTCCATCGTCAACTCCAATAAGATCTTTCTCAAAGTGATCTTTTCTAAAAATTAAGCCTTTAAATATTTTCTTCATTGTATTACCAAAACTCATTATTTATAGCACATAACCCATTTTCAAACAAATTTTTACTGTATTCCTGTATTTGCAAAAAGCTCGGGAGAAGGGGCAATTGTTCCCAAGCCTATGCTAAAAAGAATTTGTGAATCTCTTCCTGTCGTTCTGTATCCGATTTTTCTGTATTGAAACATAAAGTTTATACACTGAAATTTGAATTTTGTAAGTATGCCGAGATTATAAAGCGTTTTTGTGGCAATGTTGTAATCCAAATTCCCTGTTATTTCAAGGGGGAAAAATTCAGGCTTTAATGATAATGCGCCCCTCATAAAATCCATTTGAGCCGTAAGATTATCAGGTCTTAAGTATTGAAGCTTACTATAAGAGAAATTAAAGTTGTAGCGTTTATCCTTATCACTCAGATTTACGGAAACAGACATATTACGAAAGGAATGGTAATATTGGTTATAAGTTGAATTAAAAGAAAGGTATATATATTGATTGGGAGTAAATCTTAAGAAATAATTTCTTTCAGACCATTTAATGGGAGATTCCAAATCTTTTGGCGGAATAAAGTAAAGTCTTTGTTTATCTGGATTAAAATAATAACCCTGTGAAAAACCAAAGTTTAAAATTTCCTGAGCTGAGCTATCCTTATCCTTCTTAGCATAAAATCTATTTGTGAAGGTGAAATCAAGTTCATGAAAATAAAAAAAGTAATCGGCCCATTCAAGGGGAATAATTCTGCTTCTGTTCTCCATTTCGGAAACATATCTGTAGGTAAAGGAAGGCTCAATTGTGTGTTTGAGTTTATAAATGAATCCACTAAGATTTGTATTATAAATTTTGAAAAATATGGGGCCAACCAGTGATGCTTTAATACTATGTTGGTTTAAGTAAAGTTTATCTTCTGAAATCTCCCTTGTTCCCTCTTCATAACTTTTTAAGTAATAATAATTGTTCATTGTATAATCAGTGGAAAGTGTGAGCCAAGGGAAAGGTTTTAAATTCACACTAACATTTGGTTTAAAGTAAAACTTTGGAACTGTAGTCCATTCATCTCCGTATAATCTTGAAGTATTTGATACACCGGCTTTAAATGAAAGGTACAGAGTTTTTCTTAACAGTTCTGTTTTGTAAAGACTTAAATCAAAAGAAGGAAGATGGCGAATATTCATAGTTCTTGTGGTATAAGAGTAAAAAGTATCACTTTTGTCTGCCATTAATGAAATTGAAAAGTTTCCGATTGTTTTTCTTAAATATATATTGGTGTAAAAATTTCTTCTCAAAGCAAAATTTAGGTTTTCGGAAAAATTCTGAATAAAATCAAGCCCACTATTTAGATTAACATTCATAGACGTGGAAAAAGTATCCGAAAAGTTAATTCTCCCACTTCCATTTATTATATAATTTTTGCTTGTTTCGCTGGTTAGGTAAGTGGCGCTTATGTTTAAAAAATTGCCATACGCATCACCCGATCTGAATATTCCTCCAACACCTTTGCCAAAGAGGGAATAGTATTCTGTACTTATTGTCAAATCAATATTATCTTTTATTGCCCAGAAAAAGGATTCTTTCATTAAATAGCCTTTAAATGTGGAGTATCCCACCTGAGGCATTAAAAAACCTGTCTTTCTTTTTTTTGAACTAATAGGATAGTAAAAATAGGGTAAATAAAAAGCAGGAACATTTTTAAATTTAAAAAGAGCGCTAAATACCTCAATCCTGTTTTTTCGCACAAAAATTGCTTTTTTCATTGTAATTTGCCATCTTGGAACGCACTGGATGCAGGTAGTAAAGTACCCTGAATAGAAAATAAATTTTTCTCCTTTTTTCTTTTCAACTTTTTTTGCAATCATTGTTATTTCAGGTTTAATACTTGCAAAGATATCATAGGCGGTAAAGGTTTTATCTTTTAAAGAATATGTGCTTCTTGATGCATTTATGAAAAAATCATCTCCTGCTATGCTAACTTTCCCTGAAATTTCCCCTTTTTTAGTTTTTATATTCAAAGTGGTCTTATCGCAATATATCTTGATATTTCCTACGGAAATTGAGACATTCCCTTCAAAAACCATAAAATCTTTTTCTTTATAGTACTTTTTTGCCTCTATCTTTGGATAAGCTGCTCTTAATGCATAAGAGAATAACAAAAGAAATAAAAAGGGGGAAATTAGTTTTTTCATTTTTTTATTATATAAGAAACAGGGGGAATTTTAAAGAGAGGTATAAAATCTTTTTGTGTGTTAGTTGAAAAATTCTAAAATTGTTTATTTCTCTTTTAGTAAAAGCTTTTCTGGTAATGAAAATTTGTTTATGAAAAAATTTTTTTATGATATACTATGTGATTGTGATAACAAGAGCAAGAAGATGATGAAGAATTCTTTTAAATCTGTTATTCCTGAAACAACACTAAGGCGAATGGTTTATTACACAAGGTGTCTTTATAACTTTAAAAACGAAGGTATTGAATTAATTCAATCTGAAGATATAGCAAAAAAGTGCGGAGTAAAAAGCTCTATTGTAAGAAAGGATTTATCGTATTTCGGAGAATTCGGAGTAAGAGGTAAGGGTTATGATGTAAAAAGTCTTCTGAACACAATAAATGGAATAATAAAAACCTTCGGGCAGATGAATGCTGTTTTAGTAGGGGCGGGAAAGCTTGGCTCTGCGATTATAAAGCATTCTTCTGAGAACTTTAATGTGGAAATAGTTGCTGCCTTTGATAAGGATAAAAGAAAAGTAAACAAAATAATAGAGAGAACAAAAATTTATCCACTTTCGGAGATGGAGAGGATAGTAAGAGAAAAAAAGGTGAAAATTGCTATAATAGCAATACCTCCATCTGATGTTCAAAATGTTGTGGATATTTTAGTGAAAGCAGGAATTAAGGCAATTTTAAGTCTTGCCTTGATTCCAATAAATGTCCCCGATGATGTTGATGTCTCATTTCTGGATGTTTTATCAGAAGTAGAATTTTTATTTTACAAATTAAGCTTAAGGAGAAATAGATGAGGGTTTTTATTTCAACAGTGGTTTTATTCATTGTATGGGTTATTTTAACTCAAAGTTTTGATCCTCAGGAACTTTTCACAGGTCTTATTGTAGCAGCGGTTGTCAGTCTGATATCCCCTGCAATTGCAAGTGATAAGCCGAAAAAGTGGTTTCAACCAAAAAGGTATGTTTACTTGATTATCTACCTTTTCTACTTCATTTGGGAAATGATAAAATCTAACATTGATGTTGCAAAGAGAGTCATAAATCCGAAACTTCCCATTAGCCCCGGTATAGTTAAAGTAAAAACAAAGCTGAAAACAAATCCCGCAAAATTAGCTCTCGCAAACTCCATTACACTTACACCCGGTACTCTTACGGTTGATATTCATGATGAGTGGTTTTACATTCACTGGATTGATGTTAGTGGTTGTGATGATGTAAGCAGATCATGCCAAGAAATTGTTGAAGGCTTTGAAAAATATCTGGAGGTGATCTTTGAGTAGTATATTAATTATTGTGTTTTCGTTGGTTAGTATAGCAACTCTTCTTTCCACTATTAGAATTATATCAGGCCCCACAATTCCTGACAGAGCTGTAGGGCTTGATACTGCAACTACAATTACAACGGCTATGATTGTTCTTTTTGCTCAGATTTTCCACAGAGCCATTTATCTTGATATCGCGCTTGTTTATGCAATCTTAGCTTTTTTAGGTGTTATCGCCATAGCAAGATATCTTGAAGGAGGTATGTGATGCTCTGGTATGAAATTATAGGGATAATAATGATAATAATAGGTGCTGTGTTTCTGTTTTTAGGTGCTCTGGGAGTAATCAGAATGCCAGATGTTTATAACAGGATGCAGGCAGGCACAAAAGCAACAACACTTGGGGCTCTCTCTGTTATTATGGGTGTTGGCATTTATCATCCTGCTTGGATTTTCAAAACTGGTATTATTTCACTCTTTATTCTTCTGACAAACCCGGTTTCTTCCAATGCTCTTGCCCGTGCAGCACACAATGCTGGGATACCACTTTATGAGGAAACCGTAATTGACAAATATGCTGAAGATAAAGGAAAAATAAGAGCCGAAGAGGAGAAGGAAAATGGCTGAATTACTTCAATATTTTATGCTTTTTTTGATTGTGTTGATGCTTGCTCTTGCTCTTTTTGCAGTTAAAACAAAAGATCTTCTTTCTGCAGTTATTGCATCCGGTTTCATATCTCTTGTTGCATCCATTGTTTACCTCTACTTACAGGCACCAGATGTTGCAATGACGGAAGCTGCGATCGGAGCCGGAATTACTACTCTTATTTTTGTTATAACAGTTAGAAAGACAAAGGGGAAAGAAAAATGAGGAAAATTATAGCAATAATATTTCTTTCAATAGTTGGTCTTTATATCCTCTCCCTTTTTGCTCAAATTCCTTTTGGAAAGCCTTATAAAGGTGTTTCAGAGCACTATGTTGAAAAGGGAATAGAAGAAAATAGAGGCTCAAACCTGGTAACATCAATAGTTGTTAGTTACAGAGGATTTGATACCCTCGGAGAAGTCACAGTCCTCTTTTTAGCAGCTACAGGACTTTCCTTTCTTCTTTTTTCTTGTAAGTGTGTAAGAGAATTTAAGAGAATCAAAAGCAGTCTTGTTTTAAGAACAGCAACAGATACTCTCTTTCCTTTAATTCTTGTTTTTGGAACTTATATTTTCATACACGGGCACCTGACTCCAGGAGGAGGATTTCAGGGTGGTTCTGTAATTGCTTCTGGTGTGATGTTGCTTTTCTTAGCCTACAGAAGATTTCATGTAAGTCACAAAGTTCTTTCAACTTTAGAATCTCTTGCGGGTATAACTTTTGCGGCAATAGGCCTTTTGGGGCTCATTTATGCAAAGAGTTTTCTTGCGAACAGTGTATTACCTTTGGGACAGTGGAATAAGCTGCTTTCCGCGGGTGTGATTCCCTTAATCTACATAGCGGTTGGATTTAAAGTGGGAGCAGAACTTTCAGGTCTTATTGCTGATATGATATCAACAACAAAGGAGGATTAAGATGGTATTTTTCGCGGCAAGCTTGCTTTTAATTTTTATTGGTCTCTATGCAGCTCTTGTTAAAAGAAATCTTATAAAAATAATAATAGGGCTTTCAATTATGGATACCGGAGTGAATATGTTAATAATCTCACTTGGTTTTGTAAAAGGGAGAACAGCTCCTATTATTAGCCTCAAAGAGCTTTTCAAAAAAGGAACATTGCTCGTTGATGTTTCAAAAGTAGTTGACCCTCTTCCTCAAGCACTTGTTCTTACAGCAATTGTTATCGGAGTAGCTGTTACCGCTATGGCATTGTCTGTTGTAATTAGAATGTATTCTGTAAAAAAATCGATAGAAATAGATGATTTTAAGGAGTTAAAATGGTAAATCCGGTCGTTATAATAGCAATCACTTTGATCGCCGCTTTTTCCATAGGAATTTTTCAATTCTTAGGGAAAAAATTTGTGCGCGGTGTGTTCTGGCTAACTATTCTATTTGATTTTGCTGCAATCTTGAGTATTGCTTACGGATTTTTAACTAAAGCGATAAAAAATCCGATTATGGTAAAAATAGGTGGATTTCCTCCCCCTATTGGAATCAACCTCTATGTTGACCAGCTTTCAGCATATTTAGGCGTTGTTGTTTTCTTTATTGGTGCTATGGCTGCTTATCATTGGCTTAGCAGAGGAATAGATGATCCCGAGCCAAAAGCATTGGTTTTAATGCTACTTTTACTTTTGGGTTCAACAGGTATGATTTTCACTCAGGACTTTTTTAACCTATTTGTCTTTATTGAAATAACATCAATAGCATCATACGGACTCGTCGCTTCCAATCTTGGCAGCTTTTCCCTTGAAGCTTCTTTTAAATACATTGTTATTGGCTCAATAAGCTCAACTTTTGTTCTTTTGGGGGCAGTTTTTCTTTATAAGTTTGCAGGAAGTTTGAATATGGCAGACATTTCGGCCCATATAAACAGCTCAATGTATTCGGGCGGAATGCTCATAATAATTTCAATAATGTTTTTATTCGGACTTTTAATTGAGCTTGAAGTTTTTCCGATGAACGGATGGGCTCTTGATATTTACCAGGGAGCAAATCCTGCTGTTGTTGCAATCCTTGCAGGTGGAATCGTAAAGGGATTTTATCTTGTGTTTTTGAGATCCGCTAACTATCTAAAATTCCCACATCTTTTGAAAATAGGTATAATCTTCGGACTTTCAACATACATAATAAGTCAATTTTTTGCATGGAAACAGAAAGATATAAGAAGACTTTTCGGATATTCGTCAGTCGGACAATTGGGTCTTCTGATTTTAGCTGGAGCTTTTTATCTTAATGGAAATCTTCATGGCTTTGCAAAACAGTATATGCTCTTTGCTATTGTGTTTTTTGTCTTAAATCACAGTTTCTCAAAATCAACACTATTTTTCTTAGCGGATCTCTTTGGAAGAAGAAGAACTGAAGAATGGAAAGGAGCTCTGTCAAAAAACAAATTTTTCGGATTCCTATTCTCAACATCAGTTCTTTCAATGGCAGGTGCCCCTCCATTTTTAGGATTTTGGGCAAAGCTTTTCTTTATCTTAGCAATACCAAAAGAGTATTTCTACATAGTTGCTCTTGTTTTAATAGGAGCAATAGCTGAGATTCTTTACTACTTTAACCTTTACAGAATAGTTTCCGAAAAGGAAGAGGGAGATTTTGATTATAAGGGAAGTATCATTCCCTCTTTTTTTAACATACTTGTGCTTCTAAGCCTTTCTGCTTTCGGAGCTTACAAATTTTTTACTCTCACAGGACTTAATATTCAGAACGCAAAATTTTTAGCTTTTATTATTATTTCTGCAATCGCTATTTTTGTTTTAGGTATAAGCAGACTTGCCCAATGGATTTTATCTCTGGGAATGATTGGTGCCTTAGGTTTTCACATAATTAAAAATACAAGTTTGATTCCCGCTTTTAATATACAAAGCTTTTTCGTGTATCTCGTGCTTGCGGGAGCTATAATGTTTGTTTTTGCAACATATCCTATTTCAAAAAGATATTCGGCTGCATTTTATCCTCTCTTTGTCTTTACCGTTTTTTCAATGGTAGGAATTTCAGTCTCTTCAAACTGGATAACACTTTTTATCTTCTGGGAACTTATGAGCTGGTCTTCCTATCTTTTAATTAATCAGGGAGGAAAGAAATCTGCATGGGTATATCTTGTGATGAGTGCCATAGGAGGATATGGAATGCTCGCTGGTATAAAACTTTTATCCACCGGTCCGAACTTAATTCCGTCTTTTTCCTCATCCTCCGCATTTGCAGTTTCTGCATGGGCAGGAGTTCTTATTTTTACGGCATTTTTGGTAAAAATGGGAACAGCGCCTCTTCACATATGGGCAAGAGATGCTTATGGAGAAAGCCCGGATGGATTTACTCCACTTCTTTCCGGAGTTCTTTCAAAGATGGGAGTTTTTGGAGGTATTCTTACAATAGTTTACCTGCTTCCACATTTATCTCATTCTGAGACAATTCTTTACGGACTTGCCTGGTTTGGAGCTTTGACCGCTCTTTTTATGGCTCTTATTGCAGTTTTTCAGGAAGATGTTAAAAAAGTCTTGGCTTACTCCTCAATCAGTCAGGTGGGTTACATTCTTATTGGAATTGCCCTTGCAACTTCGTTGGGTTATTCGGCAGCTCTTTACCATACGGTCAACCACCTTATCTTTAAAGGTCTTCTCTTTGTTGCAGCTGCCGGAATAATTTACAGAACCGGAACAAGTTATCTTCCCGAAATGGGAGGTTTGATAAAAAGAATGCCTTTTACATTTTTCGCTTTTCTTATGGGAATAATAGCACTTGCCGGAATTCCTCCTCTATCGGGATTTGCAGGAAAATGGCTTCTCTATTCAGCTCTTCTTGAAAAGAGATGGATGTTCATTCTCTTAATTGCTATGTTCGCCTCAACTGTGGCTTTTATGTATTGCTATAAGCTTTTGCATACAATTTTTCTTGGACAACTAAGAGATAAGTATAGAAAAGTAAAGGAAGCACCTTTACCTATTGTTATAGTAGAACTTATTTTTGCGGGGTTAACCTTTGCAATAGGAGCAAAGCCTAATTTGATTTTGAGTTTTTCAGAAAAAGCCATCAAGTCTTTAGGGTTTACGAATCCGGGATATGCATATGAGAGCGCTCACAAAATAGCTTCAAAGTTTGGATATTGGAATGCTCACTTTATGGCAATTTTTGCCGGAGGCTCTTTCATTATTGCTCTTATTCTTTTCTTCTTAGCAAAGGCGAGAATTAGAAAAGTCGGACAGCTTGACCTTGCATACTCGGGTGAAGTTCCTGATAGCCCGGAGAGTGTTCACTTTGGATATGATCTTTATGCTCACATGAGAAGAGCTGTAAGAGTTTTTATTTATCCTCATGTGGAAAACACCTATAAAAGAATATACAGTTCTCTTATGGCTTTTGTGGATTATACGAGAAGATTTTACACCGGAGATTTGAATACATATGCACTATGGGTTGTAATAACTTTGAGCTTTATTTTTTACATTTTATATAAAGGAGTATTCTAATGTGGTATAAGATATTATATGCTTTTCTCGTTACGGTTGGTGGTTTGGCTTATGGTTTGCTCCTTGGCGGAATATCAAGAAAGATAACAGCAAGAATTCAGGGAAGAAAGGGTCCTACTGTTTTTCAGAATTATATTGATCTCATAAAACTTCTCAAGAAGAAAACTGCGATTTCACACGGGACAATGTTCTTTCTGGCTCCTATGTTCAGATTATTAGGAGGGGTTGGTGTTCTTTTACTTGTTCCTATTGTTTATAAAAGTAATGCACTTTCAAATTTTTCCTTCGGAGGAGACCTTATCGTACTTATGTATTTCATGGTTTTCGGATGTCTTGGAATGGCTCTCGGAGCGGCTGACAGTGGTAACCCTCACTCTGCGATTGCCCCTACAAGAGGACTTGCACAGATGGCAGGTTATGAACTTCCTTTTCTTGTCTCAGTCATAGGACTTGCAATTGCTCACAAAACAGTGAGTATCTCGAGTATTGTTGCATCGCAACAGGGAGGGATATTTCACTGGAATCTTTTTCAGTATCCCTTTTTGAGTATAGCAGGGATAATTGCAATGTTGGGAATGTATGCTGCATATCCTTTTGCCGTGGTATTAGCTCCTCAGGAAATTCCCGTAGGCCCTCCCACAGAATATAGTTCTACATTTCTTTCTTTTATGTTTACAGGAAAGAGCATTTTCGGAGTTGGAAAATATGTGCTTTTTATGGATCTTTTCTTAGGAGGAGCAACTAATCTTGTGGAAGCTTTTATTAAGACATTTACTTTATTCTTAATTGTTGTGTTCGTGACAAATGTATTTCCGAGATACAGAACAGAGCAAGCTGTTAAATTTTTCTGGACATATCCAGTTGTAATAGGTTTAATAGATTTTATTAGGATTTTTATAAAGTGAGGTAAAGATGAAGGAAAAAGATTATTTTTTGGATGATAAGCCGAAAAAATTAAGTTATAGTGAAGTTTGGCAAAAGTTCTTTGACTGGGCAAGAGCAAAATCTCTGTGGGTTGTATCATACGGAACAGGATGTGGTTCAATAGAAATTCCTCCGATGGTTACCTCGAGGTTTGATGCTGAAAGATTTGGAGTAAGCACTGTAGGAACTCCAAGACAAGCTGATGTTTTGATTATTAGTGGCTATCTTGCCGTAAAAACATTAAAAAGAGTCATAAGAGTTTACGAGCAGATGCAGAGTCCGAAATATGTTGTCGGTTTGGGAGCATGTACTATAAATGGTGGAATGTACTTTGATTCGTACAATACAGTTAATTTGGTAGATCTTTATATCCCGATTGATGTTTATGTTGCTGGTTGTATGCCCAGACCTGAAGCGATTCTTGCAGGTTTTGCCCAACTTATGAAAAAGATAAAAGAGGGGAGAGCTGATGGTTGGAAACAATATATTGATAATCTTGACAAATACAGAAAGAATCAGGAAAAGGTTATCAAAAACTGGAAAATACCAAATTATAATTGGTGAGGTGAAAGATGGAAGCTTTGATAAAAAGAATTGAATCTATTTTTAAGATTGTAAGCAAAGAAAAAGGTAAAAGAGATAATTTGTGGATTTTGGAGGTTGAAAAGGAATCTCTTCATGCTGTTTTAAGCTATTTAAAAGATAATGAATCCTTCAGACATCTTGCCCTGATTTCGTGTGTGGATTGGATTGAAAATAAAAAGTTTCAACTTTCTTACATCCTTTGGAGTTACCAGAAGAGACAAAATATTATTGTAAAAATATTCATAGACAGGGACAAACCGGAATTTAAGACTGTTTTAAATCTCTTTCCTCAGGCTGAAGTTTACGAGAGAGAGATAAGAGAACTTTACGGTGTTACTTTTGAAGGGAATCCTACTCAATTTGAAGAGTTTGTTCTTGAGGATTGGGAAGAGATGCCTCCCATGAGAAGAGATTTTGATACATACAAGTATTCTCAGGAGAAATACGGAGACAGGGATTCTGAAGTACAGAGAACAAATATAAGAAAAATAATCTCTGATTATACAGATGAATGGAGAAGAAAATGAAGAAATTTTCAAAGGAAGATAGAGAAGTAAAACTTTTTGTTGGTCCTCAGCATCCGGGTGTTACTGGAAACATGAGTTTTGAAATAACCCTTGAAGGAGATATTCTTACAAGTGTTAAAACTCATGTGGGATATTTACACAGAGCATTTGAAAAATTGATGGAAAGGAGACTTTTCATACAAAATTTCCCCCTTGTTTGCAGAATTTGTGTTCCTGAATCGGATACCAATGAAGAAAATTATGCAAGGGCTCTTGAAGAGCTTGCCGGAATAGAGGTTCCCGAGAGAGCAAAGTGGATAAGAACTCTTGTTCTTGAGCTTTCAAGACTTCAGATGTTTATGCGTTGGATCGGAGGTATTGCCGGTGCAATGGGGCTTGGGACAGCTCCACAGTGGTCAGTCGGAGACAGAGATTACATACTTGATCTTTTTGAAGAGCTTACGGGAGGAAGAATTTATCACATTTACATTTTACCCGGTGGTGTAAGAAGGGATTTACCGGAAGGCTTTGAAGAGAGAGTATTAAAAGTTATGGATTATCTTGAGAAAAAACTCCCCGATTATGATGCTCTTATATTTGAGAATGCTGTTTTTAAAAAGAGACTTAAAGGTATTGCAAAGATAGATCCCTCGTGGGTTGAGGAAATAGGTGTAACCGGACCTGTTGCAAGAGCGTGTGGTTTTCCCTTTGATGTGAGAAAGGAGCAACCTTACGAAGCTTATGATAAACTTGACTTTGAAATAATAACTGAAACAGATTGTGATCTTTATGCAATGGCTATGGTAAGAAGAAGAGAGATAGAGCTTAGCATAAATCTCATAAGACAGATTATAGATAAAATGCCAAAAGGAGATGTTTGGACACATTTGCCTAATGTTCTTTACTGGAAAATTCCTGCTGGAGAAACTTATGTTAAAACAGAGGCTTCAAGAGGAGAGTTCGGATACTATGTTGTGACAGATGGCTCGGACAAACCGAGAAGAGTTCATGTAAGAGGTGTTTCAACACCTCATGCCTATACACTTCTTGAAAGGCTTGTTCCCGGAATGAATATTTCCGATTTTTCTGTAGCAATTGTCGGGCTTCAAACCTGCCCGCCTGAAATAGAGAGATAAGGAGGATAAGATGGATATAAAAGGGATATTAAAACCTTTGACTGCATGGAAAAGAGCTTTTCAACCTCCCCACACAATAGAAGTTCCGAACAAAAAGATAAGAGAAGCAGCTGAAAGATACAGAGGTTTTCATGTAAATGATATTGAGAAATGTATAGGGTGCGGAACTTGTGCAGCAATCTGCGAGAATGAAGCAATTAAAATGGTTAAAGTTAAGGATCCTCAAAAGGGAGATTCGGGATACAGACCAAGAATAGATTACGGAAGATGCTGCTGGTGTGCTCTTTGCGTTGATGTTTGCCCTACAGGTTCTCTTGAAATGACAAATGAATACACATGGGTAAGAGAAAGTGCCGATGATTTTATTTTTATTCCGGGAGTTGATGAGATAGGACACGAAGAGAAAAAAGATAAAGGATACAAAAAAGATCCTGAGCTTAATTTCCTCAATCTTAAGAGAGTTCCGATGAGAGAACTTGATGGAAAGGAGAGAGTAAATACATTTGCGGAAGTGGTATTGGGCTATATGGAAGAGGAGGCAAGAAAGGAAGCCGAAAGATGTATAGGATGTGGCTTGTGTATCTCAGGATGTCCTGCAAGAATGCATATTCCTGACTACATAAGGGCCATTGCTGAGGGCGATGATGTAAAATCCTTGAATATTATATATGAGAATAACCCGATGCCAGAGATGTGCGGTAAGGTTTGTACGAGAAGGTGTGAGTTCGAATGTTCACTTGGTCATCTCGGAGAGCCTGTTGCAATAAGATGGCTCAAGAGATATGTGGTTGAGCAATTTGATGATCTTAAAAAGTATGTTAAAGCAGAGCCTCAACCTCTTAATGGAAAGAAAGTCGGAATTGTAGGAGCAGGTCCTGCAGGTCTTACGGCTGCTTATTATCTAAGATTAAAGGGGTATGAAACAGAAATTTTTGAAGCGGCACCAAAGGCCGGAGGTATGACTTTCCTTGGTATTCCAAAATACAGATTCCCAATCCCATCTCTTGATAAACAGGTGGAACTTATAGAATCAGTAGGAGTTAAGATTCATTACAATTCCCCTGTTACTCCCGATAAGTTTGAGAAAATGTTAAAAGAATATGATGCGGTTTTTATAGCTACAGGACTTCCCAAAGGAATGTCAATGAGAATAGAAGGAGAAGATCATCCTCAGGTTATCTATGCAATAGATTTTCTCAGAAAGGTCAACCTCGGAGAAAAGGTTGAAATCGGAAAGGATGTTGTTGTTGTAGGAGGAGGAAATGTTGCAATAGATGCTGTAAGGGTTGCAAAGAGGCTCGGAGCCAACTCCTTTATAGCATATAGAAGAAGGGTTGTTGATATGCCTGCCGATGAAGAGGAAATAGAGGCGACAGAGCATGAAGGAATCCCGATTTATACTCAAATAATTCCTTTGAGAGTTGAAGACGGACCTGACGGAAAGGTAAAGCTTATCTATGGTAAGGCAAAGATGGTTCAAAAAGAGGGAGAGAGAAGACCAAGACCTGTTCTTATAGAGGGAGAAGAGTATGAATATGTTGTTGATAGAATAATTGTCGCAATAGGACAGCAGCCTGAGTTGAGCTATTTACCCGAAGAAATCAAAAACAAGATTGAGATGAACAGAAGACTTATTAAGGTAAATGAAAGACAGATGACAAGTATAGAAAAGGTTTTTGCAGGAGGAGACCTTACAAATTGGACGGCTGATGCTATTTCGGCAATCGCTGATGGTATGAGAGCTGTTAAGGGAATAGAAATGTACTTGAACGGAGAGCTTAGCTGGGAGAAAAAATAAAAGCTGAAAATAGAAAAGAGAGGGCGGGCTTTAAAGCCCGCCTTTTTTATTTTAAAAGGGCTAATATCTGATCAGGGGTTTCAACAATTAAATCAGCACCGCTTTCAACCAAAGTTTCAATTGGTTTAAATCCCCAGCTTACCCCTATTGAAAACATATTAGCATTTTTTCCGGTTTGAATGTCAAAAGAGCTATCTCCAACAAAAGCATATTGGTCCGGAGGAATCTCTGTTTTTTCCGCAATATAGAGAGGGACTTCAGGGGATGGTTTTTTAGGAATACCGTCTCTCGAGCCAAAAACAAAGGCAAAATTATAGTTTGGGAAAAAATACTTTACCATAGCCTTTGTAAATTTATCATCTTTGTTTGACAAAATACTGACTATTATTCCTTTGTTAATAAGTGTATTTAAAATTTCCGGTATTCCCTCATAAGGTTTTGTTTTATTTGCCCACATTTTTGAATAATTCTCTTTTAACTCATAAAGACACTCTTTTACTGTTTTCTCATCCCTTTTATCTTCAGGAAGGGAATCTATCACTAATTTTTCTGTTCCTTCTCCTACGGCTTTTTTATAAAATTCCGTGTTGTGAACAGGGAATCCTCTTTTTTCAAGCACAAGATTCATACTGTTCTTGATATCTTCGATTGTATCCAAAAGTGTCCCATCGAGGTCAAAAATGAAGGCTTTAAAGTTTTTCACCATTCTGATTTCTCCTTTTTTCTTGCTTATTCTATCATATCATAAGGATGAATTTCCATATGTTTATTTTGGTTTGTATTAAGTAATTATCTGTTTTGAAGAAAACTTTTATTCCTTGATTTTTTCCTGTTTTTCATATATAAATATAGGGAT
>CAZWJH010000052.1:0-18237 GCA_964634755.1 uncultured Clostridia bacterium | reverse complement strand
ACATCTTCACATGGAGGTGCTTCAATCTCTAATATTTTTCAGGACAGAAGTGATATTTATTATTAAAGTGAATGTTTTTTACTAATAAATATGACACTCGTAAATATGTAATAAAGAAATACAATGAATTGAAATGATATAAAAAAAGACTAAAATGGATTTTACACAAAAAGTAGGTTCAAGATATATAATAAATCATCAAAAAGCATGTTTTTAAAAAACCACAAAGCCAAATTCGGTAAAAAAGAGACTCCGATTTTGTTCTCAGGGATGATTTCAGGACAGAGAGCCCTTGATAAAGGGAGTCTTGAAAGACTAAAACTCCACATTGCTTGGGTTTTAAAAGATAGAAAAATATGTAATTAATAAAAATTGTAGAGACGCCCAAATTGGGCGTCTCTACGGGGTTTATGCTGTTTGTTCCTGTCACGAATAGTATTCATCCTCCTCCCATTTCAGATGATTTTCCAATATGTATTCTGAAATTTTTATAAAATCTTTTTCATCTCTAATTATGTGCTCATAATATCGCTGTTGCCATGAAAAATTTTTGTTGATTTTGCGGGCTTCAATTGTGCAAGTTCTTTTGTATTGATTTATGATTACCCCTAATGAACCTGATTTCCATTTGGGATTTCCGTGTTTTTTTATATCATTTATTGATGTAGAGACGCCCAATTTGGGCGTCTCTACGGGATTTTGATATTTGCTGTTTATCTGCAATTTCTGTCGTTTCTTGTATTCATCCGCCCTTTCCGTAATAATTATTATACCGTGAACATGATTTGGCATTATTGTAAATACATCATTCTCAACAAATGGAAAATGTTTCGGGATTTCAAGCCAATATCTTTTGGCAATTTCTCCTATTCGGGATAATTTTATCTCGGAATTTATTATATCCCCGAAGTATTTTTTCTTTCCCTTTGTACATATTGTTACAAAATATGCTGCGGGGTCACTGTAATCCCAATCCTTTAATCTTATTGTTTCAATCCTAAATTTACCTTTGTATTTTTCTGCCATTTTAATCAATTATCAATCGTTTTTATTCTATCATTTTTTGTTATGTATTAATATTTTTTATGATTTGTATTTGGTTTGAGACGCACAGATTGGGCGGTTCTACGGATTTTATATGATATTTGCCATCATTTGTTTATCATTGAGACGCTCGGGTCGAGCGTCTCTACAAATTTTTTATTATATAATTTGTCATTCGATTTCTGTCTGAGACGCCCAAATTGGGCCTCCCTACATTGGTTCTGTTTATTGAAAATCGTTTTGAGAGGCACGAATCGAGTTGTTTCCCACCTCGTAAGTGGCACTTTTTATTAGTTAGTAATATTTTATTAACAAATCAGGACCCTTTGAATATTTTATAAATTAGATGTAATAGTAATCACCATTACCGTAATGGTGATTACTATTATGGAATTTTTGAAGAATATCTCAAATTATGTAGATGAGTTGAGAGATTTTGAAATAAAGGTGGGTTATGCTTGGCTTGATAAGGGAGGGGTGAGAATAGAAATAAGCCGGTAGTTGGTTATAAAACGAGGATTTGAAAACCGACAGGCTGTACCACCTGAAGTGAGAAAGTATTTATAGAACTTCCTCTGTTTAACTAAAAACACAATTATTTATCTTCCGCACTTTCAAACAAATTAAAATATTCCTAAAAATAAAGATTTTATTTGTAACCTGTAGTTTCTTTTTGGATTCTCCCAAAAACACAAATAGACAATCTTTAAAAGATGGCCTGGAAGCTTTTGGCTTAAAGGCTTCTTTGTACTTCTTTCTTTTCCCTTTATCACTTGAGATTTAAAGTTAAAAAGTAAGGTTTGCCTATATTTATTCTTTTGTTTATAATTATTTATTTGGTTTTCGGAGGTTAATTATGAAAAAACATTTTTATACTTTTTTATTGATTATTTTAATCCCGTTTGTTTTTTATGCCGGGGCGAGAACGAATAAGGCAATTAGTAAAAAAATGATTGAATCATTTGAAAAAGATCTGAAAATTACCCCTGAGTTTAGAGCAATTATGAATGCTTTAAAAAACAAACCTTTTTACGAGATATTTTTAAATAGGGAAGTGTTGAGGGATCATAATAATAATTATACCTATGAGATTAAGACCCCTTCAATAACAAATCAGAAAAAAACCGGACGATGCTGGCTTTATGCTGCTTTGAATACAATAAGACCTTATGTTGCAAAGAAACTTAACATGGATGATTTTAAGTTTTCAACGAGTTATCTCTTTTTCTGGGACAAATTGGAAAAAGCAAATTATTTTCTTGAAAAAGTAATATCAAAATCAAATCTTGACATAAGATCGATTAAATTTCAAAAACTTTTATCATCTCCGATAGATGACGGAGGATATTGGCAAGGAGCGGTTAATTTGGTGAAAAAATACGGAGCGGTTCCCGAATCGGCAATGCCTGAAGTTAACTCAGATGAAAATTCAAGTGCAATGGTCAGGAATATAACTTATGTTCTTAGAAACTATGCTTATGAATTAAAAGAACTTAAAGCGAAGGGGCTCTCTTCCGAAGAGTTAAGGAAGAAAAAGACCACTTACCTGTTTAATATATACAAAATGCTTGTTCTTCATCTCGGAGAGCCTGTGAAAACATTTTATTTCAGATATTACAAGAAAGATAGCAAAGGCAAAAAGTATCTGACCCCTTATAAAAAATATACGCCGCAGAAATTTGCAAAGGAATTCATAAATGATGCTTTTGATAATTTTATCATGTTTGCCAATTGGCCTGCCAGAAAATATTATAAACTTTATGTTTGGGAAGGCTCAAGTAATTCAGTAGAAGGGTCACCTTTGACTTTTATAAATCTTCCGATGAAAGAGATTAAACCTATGATGATTGAATCCATTAAAAATGGTGTTGCTGTTAATTTTTCGTCCGATGTGGGCAAACAAATGGATAGAAAAAGAGGGATAATGAATGCTGATTTATACAAATTTGAAGATATCTACGGAGTTGAATTTAATACTGATAAAAAAAGAAATACTCTTATAAAGAACATTAATTCCACGCATGCTATGGTTTTTACCGGACTTGATGTAAAGGACGGTAAACCACTCAAGTGGAAAGTGGAAAATAGCTGGGGACCAAAAAGCGGAAACAATGGTTTTTATGCGATGTATGATAATTGGGTGGATCTTTATGTTGTACGTGTTGTCATAGATAAAAGATTTGTGCCTCAAAAATATATTAAAATATTGCAATCAAAGCCTATTATTATTCCCGAAACAGAGCCGGAAAAATAGGGCTTAAAATCCGGAATTAAAGCAATATATATGGGTGCAAATAATAAAAATAAAAAGTTTGTTTGATTTCATATTGATATAATAGTATGGGAAAAAGTAATAAAATGAAATGCAAGCTTCAAAGCTTTCGGGACAAGACACTTTCTTTCTACAAATTTAAGGTATAAAAGAACAAGTTGACTTTAAATGCCTTCTGATATAAGCTACTTAATGCAGATTATTTTCTCTTGTTCTGTAAAGGAGATGCCTTTATGCTTGAGAGGGTAGAAAATAGCTTGCCCTATTTTGCTATTTTGTATGCTCCGTTAACTCTTATCTCAATCTCTTTGGCTGAGATTGTTCTTTTTTCTGGAATAATTTTATATCTGTTTCTTATTTCAAGGGGAAAGTATAGATTTGAGTATCCTAAATTCTTTATACCCCTGATTTTTTATGCCGGATTTTCAATTATTTCCTCTTTTTTTTCATACTTACCGCTTAGAAGTCTTTTTTCACTTAAAGAGCTTTTTTTATTTCTTGCTGTCCCTTTTATCTTTTCCGTTCTTAAAAGAGAAAAAGATAAGATTGAAAATGTAAATTCCTATTTTTTCTACACTGTTTTACTATCTTTTCTCCTGTCTTTGTTTCAATTTGTCTATTTTATTTTGAAAAAATCAGCCTCTCCCCGCTCTTTCGGGTTTGAAAGCCATTATATGACTCAGGCAGGGATAATGATGATTCTTGCAATTTACAGTATTACTTATATCCTTGAGAAGGGAAAGAAAAGCGGCTATAAAATTTTCGGAATTTTTGCACTTTCAACTTTAAGCCTTCTCCTTACTTTGACAAGATCAGCATGGCTTGGGTTAATTGTAGCAGGAGCGATTCTTGTTTTTAGAAAAAAAACCGTTTTTATTTTTGTCGGAATTGTGGCAATTATTATAGTTTTTCTTCTATCACCTGCCCCCATAAAAAACCGTATTCTCTCATTTACAAATATGAAAGACATTACATTTCAGAATAGGATTATTATGATTGAAAAGGGAATAAGGATGATAAAGGACAAACCTTTCTGGGGAATAGGACCGGGAATGGTAAGGTATGCTTACACTGTACCCCGCTTTAAAGTTAAGGAAAAAGAGGAACTACATTCCCACCTTCACAATAATTTTGTTCAGATCTGGGCTGAAAGAGGGGTTTTTACTGTTTTAAGCTGGCTGTTTTTTGTGGTAATTCTATTTTACTCTCTGATAAAATTAAAACCGGATGGTGAATTTTTCACAATAGCCAGAGAATCTGCGATTTATATTTTTATCGCCTTCCTTATTGCGGGAATGTTTGAGTTTAATTTTGGAGATTCAGAAGTTTTAATGGTGCTTTTCTGGTTTTTAACAGTACCTTTTTTAGGCAAAGAGACAACAAAGCCCAATAAATTATGATAAACATAATTAAACAAGGATATATATAGATATTTTAAAATAAAATTGATATTTTTGACATAAATCCCTTTCTATGCTATAATATCTTACAATGTTTAATTCACCTTCATTAAAATCAAAAAAATATTACCTAAAGAGGGGAAAGAATAGGTGTTTTTAGAAAAAATTATAGAAAAACTTTCAAGGGAAAAAGCATCCAGACTTGCTGAAAACCTTTTTATTGAAATAGGGAGAATTGATATTATAAAGAAGAAACTCTTAAATGCTCTTTCAAGTGAGGCTTTTCTTGTAAAAAGCGCATCTTCATTTATCGAGGATTTCAGAGAGCTGATGCGGGAGATGTTTTACAAGGGAGGAAAGGGTGAGTTTCCCTCTCAATATGCTTCATTGGTGGAAGAGGTGGAGAAAAAGGGGCTTGCTTATTATATTAACAAAGAGCATACTCAGATTTTAATCCCTTTTGAATTTTACTTTGTACCGGATTTCTTTTCACCTTCCTATTTTTCCCTTCTTTATGCTTTTCAAAATTATGATGAAAGTGTACTTGGGCTTATAGCTGATTATTTGAATATTGATGATCCTGTAAATTCAAAATTAAGCCTTGCAAGAAAGATTTACTATTTCCTGATAAAGTACATAGAAAAGATTCACAGTTCTCTGACACCTGAAGAAAAAAAGATGATTGAGACAATCTATTATAATAAGGGAGAAACTTTCTGGCACGATGTATTTTCAAATTTCATTGAAGACGAAAGAGGTGAGTATAAAGACAAATATTACATAAAAGAACTGTTTTTTAAGGCTGATAAAAGCTCTCCTGTATTTTCCCTTCTTCTTAAATCAATTTTAATTCCTGTTTCTGACAGAACAAGGTTATTTGTTGAGGAGTTAACTGTCCCTTCAGAATTTGAGCAAGAAATTTTAAGGGAATACAGAGAAAAGGATAAAAAGATTGTCTGTGATCTTCAGGATCTTTACATTCAGGATGATGTGATAAGCATATCAGGAGTGGAAAAGGATTTTAAAAATGATTTCAGAAGATTTGTTTATTATGTCCTCACTCATGATATAAAAGCCACTACAACTAAAAAGATTTATTTTAAGGATTTAAAAAAGATTCTTGATAATTTTGAATGGGGAGAGGATTATTTTAATCTTTTGTGGAGTTTTCAGAAGGATAATAAAGTATTTGTAGTGGATGAAGGGACCAAAAATTTTCTGCTTTCACAGAGGGGCGAGGAATTATTAAGATTGGATGATTTAGGTGTTGAGGAAAGGGCTTACAAATTCTTTTTGAAACATTCGTGCTGCTCTGCTGATATCAAGGAAATAGTATTGAAGGATCTTGCTAAGAGTTACCCCTGTTATATTGATGTACGCTATTTTGTGGAGCTTTCCAAAAAGGTTGTTTCAGAACTTTCCCATCTTGTTATAAAGGAAGATTTAAATCTTGATACAACTTTTTTTACAATTTACTATCTTTTATATAATCTTGGATTTGCTCAAAAAATAAATGTGAGAAGAGAGCACTTTAATATTACATCAATAAGATTAAATTCAGAGGGCTACTTTTTTGCAACAGGGGAGAGAAAGGAGCTCAAAGTTCCGATTGAAGAAGAAAAGATAAGTGTGGAAAATGGTTATTTGATTTTAGATATTGACAGTAATTTTGATGATTTAAAATTACTTTTTGATTCAGCCGAAAGAGTGTCAATAAAAGAGAAGATTAGAATAAAAATTAAAGATACAGAGTTTTCCCCTTTAATTGATAGAATTGATGATAAATTGTTAAGGGAAAAGCTTGAAATACTCAGTCAAAAAAACAGAGTGATTGAAAGTTCCTCTTTTTCGAATTCCTCTGATGCAATTGAGTGAAATATTCTTTATAAGATAAAAATCAGATTCTTTGAAAAGGAAGTCTTGTACCCTTTACAAAAAATTTTAATAAGACTACTCCTCCCACAAATCCACCAATGTGAGCCCACCATGCTATTGCACTTCCTTGAGCTCCCATAAGAGAGAATGTTCCGGAAAAGAGCTGAGAAAAGAACCATAGGAATATATAAAAGAAGGCAGGAATGTAGATAATTATTGGGAATACAAAAAAAATGAACAATGTTTTTATCCTTGCTGCTGGAAAGAGTATGGCATAAGCAGCCATAACTCCTGAAATAGCTCCTGATGCACCTATTGAAGGTGCTATTGAATTATAGTTGAAAATGGAGTGAACAAAACCTGCAATAAGCCCCGCTCCAATGTAAAAAATCAAATATTTGAAGTGTCCGAGCCTGTCTTCAACATTATCTCCGAAGATATAAAGTGCCCACATATTAAAGATAATATGAAGCCAACCTCCGTGAAGAAACATTGAAGTAAAATAAGTGGTAAGAGGGGAAGTGAAAAATTCATATTTAACATTAAAGGAAGGGTAAAATATTCTTGCGGGAATTATCCCGAATTCATAAATAAACCTTGTTAATTGTTGCTGAGATAGTGTGATTTCAAAGATAAATACGATTACATTTATTATTATGATTGTATAATTTACAAAGGGAAGAGTTTTTGAAGGGTTTTCATCGATTAATGGTATCAAGTTTTCACCTGTTTAAGGGGTGGGTGGTTTAAAATCTATTAAATCATTTACTGAAAGGCCATAAAAAAGTTTGGCCACCTCATATATGCTCATCCTTGCTTCAAAAGCAATTTCCTTGATGCTCTTTTTCCCATCTATTTTTGAAAGAACATACCATTCTTTTGTATTAAGGGTAATTCTTCTCTGGTTTTCCGGATCTACCTCTTTAAAGTATGGAATAACCTTTTCGGAAGAGATTTTTTTTCTGATTAACTCCCACTCATCCATAATCCTGACTGCTTCCATTAAAATAGTTGCAAAAGGTCTCTTTATTGTGATTTTGTTAGTTTTTTGATCCATTTCAAATGCAAAATCTCCATTTTTCCAGGATGCAAGTCTATAGATTGCGCTTTCTCCCACTAAATTTTCACTTTCTAACTCTGCATGTACAAGTTTACCATTTTGAAAATAGATAAAGCCTGTTTCTCCATCCCTTTCAAGCTTTATCCTTCCTGTTTTCCCCATATTCCCTATAAGCTGAATAATATCAGCCAAGCTTATTTCTGCCAATGAACCGCTTAATGCCATTTTTCACCTCTTCCTAATGTATTTCTCCCATTAAAATTCATTTCTTATTTTTTAAAATATCGCCTAAGGATATTATTGTTTTTCCATCTGTAATTATTGTTTGGATGGTAGGTGCAAGCTTTTGAACATATTCATACTGAATTAATGCAGGATTGCTTGCAAGCGCGGCTCCCTTTACTCTCAAAGCTTTTGCTTCTCCCTCTGCCTCAATGACTTTTTTCTCAGCTTCTATTTTGGCTGCCTGTTTTAAGTATTCCATTCTCTTTGCTTCCTGCTGTGCTATCTGTTTTCTCTCTATAGCTTTCTGAAAATCAGCGCTGAATCTCACATCTCTCAAGAGAACTTCGTCAAGGAAAATGTAGTTTTCCTGGAATACTTTTTGGAGTTTTTGATATATCTCATCCTGTATAATTTCTCTTTTGCCCGAATAAACATCTATTACAGGATATTTTGAAATAGTAAGTCTTGCAAAACTTCTGATTTGAGGTCTTATTACCTTTGTTGCATAATCCATTCCTATCTCTTTGTGAAGTCTTATAAGCTTTTTGACATCCGGATGATATCTAACCGTAAGATCAAGATAAACTACCTGTCCGTCTGAAGTCAGAGCTTTTAAACTATCATCTCCCTTTATTTCACCTTCCCACTGGGTTTGACTCATTGTGTAAGTTTGAATTTTTATGTCATATCTGTAATAAGATTCAACAAATGGAATTAGAATGTAAAATCCCGGATTTTCAGCAAGCCTCATATTTCCCGTCACTTTGTTAAAGATAACAGCTGCTTCTCCCGGAGAAAGCACAATGTTTGAATTTAAAATCACAAGTACTACCAAAACTATTATTACGATAGTTCCTATTATTCCTCCCTGTTTCTTCATTTGAAAATTACCTCCTATTTTTTTCAAGTCAATAAAATCGGTCATAATGAAATTATAGCAGAAGGATACTATATTTAAAAGATTTTGGCGTATGAAAATGTAAAGTTTTTTAATTTGCGAGAAATTTTTTGGTAATTTGACAAAGATGGGCAGAAAAAATAAAATTCGATTGAAAAATGAAAGAGATAGGAAGTTTTTTTTATAAGAAAGTTGATGAGTATGAGGAAAAAATAAAAGCTGTATTTAATTTTGATGAAAAATTTTTGGGAACTTATGTAAAGAATGTAAAGAAGCTTTCCGATAGTTTTTTGAGAAAAAAGGTTGAACCTGTCTATTTTTACGATGAAAAATTTTTAAGAGCTTATTCATTTTTCTATTTTTCTCAAAATTATTTTAAAACAATTTATCTTCTCTCTCTTTTAAAACCAGCTTTTGAAGGAAGAAAAAAAGTGGTGGCTCTTGATTTCGGAGGAGGTCCCGGAAATTCCACACTTGCAATAAGAGATTTTTTGTTGAAACTTGGAATTGATTATAAGGTTTATTATCTTGATAAACAATCATCTGTTTCCAATTTTTTTGAAAATATAAAAAAGGATGAAAAAATAATAATAAAAGATAATTTTGATATGGACGAAGAAATTGATATTTTCCTTTTTTCATATACATTAAAGGAGATTGGGAGAGGGTACAGAAGAATTATTAGTAAGATTATTTCCAGAGTTTCCGATGATTCTTTTATTATTTTTTTGGATGCTCCTGACCCAGAGCTTTTAAGTTTTATAGAGGAGATCAGAAAATTATCATATAAAAATGGTTTTTTTTCACTTTTCCCATGTCCTAAAAAAGGCTCATGCCCGGTTTTAAAATTAAAAAAGGATAAGGAAAAGACCTGCTTTACTCAGTTGGAATGGGAGCCTACAGATTTGGTTAAAACAATAAACAGTAAACTTTTTTTCAGAATTAAATATTTAAAGTTTTCTTCAATTATTCTTTCAAACAGTTGGGAAAGAGATAATTATATTTTTTCTGTCTCTCCATATTTAAAGGAAAAAGGAAAAGGTAGGGTTTACTTTTGCACGGATGAGGGAAGGGTTGAAGCAATTTTAATGAAAAAGAATGTTTCAGAGAGCAATGAGATATTTAAGGAAATATTAAGAGGGAGTATGATAAAGATTGGGGGAGAATTTGAAAAATCAAATAAAATCTTGAAATTTGGCAAGGAGACAAAAGTCTCTTTTTGCGATACGCCATTGAAAACAAATTTAAAGTAAAATATCGGGTCGAACAGAATAAGCGCTCTATTACTATTTATGAAAGAATTAAAAAGTCCTAAACATAGGGTAGAACAAAGTTTTAAAAAAGCCTGGAGGATTCTTTGCTTGTTTTTGACAAACGAAATTTTCTTGAAAAATAGAAAAATTTGCAGTATAATGCAAATATTATTAGGAAAATTTGCAGTGTGGAGCCAAAAAGCAAATACCCCAATAAGTAGTTCCCCTTGAAAACCTCTTTTCATTCCAATACAATTTGAAATGGATGAATTATTAAAGGATATTTCCGAGATAAAGGGTGTAGGTCCCAAAGCCAAAAGGGAACTTAATAATCGTGGCTTTTTCAGAATAAAAGACCTTCTTCACTATTTTCCGATTAGATATGAAATTAGGAAAGATATAAAATCAGTATCAGAGTTTTTTGCCGGTGAAATCGGTTGGGTTAAGGGAATAGTTTCAAAAGTCAGGATGAGCTTTACAAGGTATAGAAGAATGGCTATTGTCACGGTCTATTTTCACGATGGTAAAAAGTATGGCAAAGCTCTTTTTTTTAACCAAAGGTATCTTTTAAGAACCTTTAAAAAGGGGGGCTGGGTGCTTTTCTTCGGGGAAAGCAAACCTCCCGATGAGGAGAGCATAATTTTTACTATGACTCCTTCCAAGTTTGAGGTATTCTCTAACGAGCCCAAAGAAAGTGTTGTACCTGTTTACGGAAGGATTGGCTCTTTAACTTCAAAGAAAATTCATAGAATCATAAAAAGCATATTTGATTCATTTAAAATAGAGGAGAATATCCCAGAGCAAATTCTGAGAAAATATGATTTCCCTTCAAGAGAGACAGCCTTGCGTTTAATACATTTTCCCCGGATAAAAAAAATACCCTCCCTCGAACTTCCGGAAATAAGAAGATTAATATTTGAAGAGTTTTTCTTTTTTCAGCTTTCACTTGCATTTTTTAGAAAGAGGGAAAAGGAGAGGGAGAAAAAGAGAAAACTCAAATCTTTTGATGTTTTAAGTGAAGTGGAAAAAAGTGAAAATATAAAACTTACGAAAACTCAGAAACAGGCAATAAATGAAATTATGAAAGATTTTAAAAGCAAAACTCCTATGAAAAGGCTTTTGCAGGGGGATGTCGGAAGCGGAAAAACCTTTGTCGCACTGACCTCCGCTCTCTTTATGCTAAAAAACGGGTATCAGGTGGCTTTTATGGCTCCGACCGAAATTTTGGCATCTCAGCACTTTTCAAGAATTTGTAAAATGAAAGCTTTTACCGGCATAGAAAAAGCTCTTTTGCTCGGGAGCAGCTTAGCCTCTCAAAAAAAGAAAATTTACAAAAATTTGGAAAGCGGGAAAATAAGGTTTGTAATAGGCACCCACGCTCTTTTTCAGGAAAAGGTTAAATACAAGAATCTTGCTTATGTTATAGTGGATGAGCAACACAGATTCGGAGTTGCTCAAAGAACAGCACTTTCCCTTAAAGGAGAGAATGTTGATATTCTGGTTATGACAGCAACTCCGATTCCGCGTTCCCTGTATCTTACGATTTACTCTGACCTTAAAGTTTCAGTGTTAAGAGAGTTCCCATTCGGAGAGAAAAGAATTAAAACATTTATTGTTAAGGAGAGGGATAGAAAGAGGCTTTTTGATTGGATTTTTGAAAAAACAAATTCCGGAAAGCAGGGTTTTATTGTCTATCCCCTTATTGAGGAATCCGAAAAGATGGAATTAAAAGATCTTGAGACTGCCTATGAAACTTTGAAAAGAGCATATCCTGATTTGAAAATAGGCGTCCTTCACGGAAAGATGAAGCCAAAGGAGAAAGAGGAGATAAGAAAAAAGTTTGAGAATAAAGAGATTATGCTTTTGATAACAACATCAATTGTTGAAGTTGGTATAGATATAAAAGATGCTCTTTTTATAATTATTGAACATCCCGAAAGATACGGACTTTCCCAGCTCCATCAAATGAGGGGAAGAGTGGGAAGAAGGGAAGAGGGATTCTGCTTTTTGATTGAAAACAGAGGAATAGGGGAGGAGGCAAAGAGGAGAATTGAAATAATAAAAAATGTTAACGATGGATTTAAAATAGCTGAGGAAGATTTGAAAATGCGGGGTAGCGGAGATCCTCTCGGAAAACAGCAGTGGGGGGATATTGTTTTTAAGGTAGCTGATCCTGTAAGGGATATTGAACTTCTTGAAATTGCAAAGGATGAAGCATACGAAATCCTTGAAAAGGGCAGGATTTCTGATAAAATAGAGAGGTATTTTAATTATCTTGAAAATCTAAGAAAGGAGGTTGATTTCAATTGATAAAAATTGTGGGAGGGCTTTACAAGGGAAGAAAATTAAAATCAGTAAAAAAGGATGTAAGGCCTTCAACAGCTTATGCTAAAAAAAGATTCTTTGATATCGTGGGGGAGAAAATCATAGGGGCTACCTTTTTAGATGCTTTCTCCGGAACAGGTGCTGTTGGTATAGAGGCTATAGGAAGGGGGGCTGATTTAGTGGTGTTTGTTGACAGCGGAAGAGAGTCTGTTAAAGTCATTAAGCATAATATTGAAAAGCTTGAGATTCCCGAGGATAAATTTTTAATCATACCAAAGGATTATAATATGGGGGTAAAAGAAGCCGAAAAGAGAGGAATAAAGTTTGATATAGTTTACATTGACCCTCCCTTTGTTTATTACAGAACAAACAATCCTCTGAGGATTCTTTACAAAAGGGATGTTTTAAATGATGATTTTATAATAGCTCTTGAAAGACCCAAAGAACATCCCTTTGAACCAAAATACTTTAAAGTGTGGAGAGAGTTTAAAACAAGCTCGTCATTTATGAGCTTTTTCAAGGAAAAGGCTGAGCTATGATTGAAAATAGAAAAATGTCTTTTTAGAATAAAAATCTTATGTTATTATTAAATAAGTGAGGTTTTAATGGATGAGTTCAGGGCTATAAAGGTTGAAGCATCGGCAGGGTCGGGTAAAACTTACAAATTAACCCTTGAATATCTTAAAAGATTGTACAAAACTTTTCTCTTATCAGGAAAAAAGCTTGATAGCAGAGTGTTAAATTCAATTCTTGCGATAACATTCACAAAAAAAGCTGCAAATGAGATGAAGGAGAGAATCTTAAAGAGGCTTAAAGCTTTCTCTCTTGCAAAAAGCAAGAGTGAACTTTCGGATGATGATAAAAAATTTCTTGAGACACTTTCGGAGATATCGGAAATCTCGGAGAATGAAATTTTAAAAAGTGCCGAACCCTTAATGGAGCTTATTCTCTCATCTTTCACGGATTTTAATGTTAAGACAATTGACTCACTTATGAGCTCAATCGTAAAGGTTTTAGCCTCTGAGCTTGAACTTGACCCTGAATTTGAGATAAGGGTTAACTCATCGGAGGAGCTTGAAGATAAAATTTTGAGCTTTACTGAAAAATTAGCAAGGGATTGCTGGGATGAGATTGAAAACTTTTTGCTTGATCTTTTTAAAATAGAAAATCTTGATACATGGTCCCCTCAAAATAAGATAATTGAGAGAATAAAGGGACTTTACAATTTGAGTATTAAGAAAGATATTGAAGGGATTTTGAAAACTAATGTTGAGAAAATTGCGGAAAATCTATTTAAAAAGATTGAAGTATTCAAAGATTTGCTCGGAAGTAATGAGGGAATTTTGGAATTGATGGAAGAGGGTCTGGAAAAGGAATATTTTGACGGAAGAAGAGTAAAAACTTCACTCAAAGAAAAAATTACAGATTTTTTAAGTGATGAAAAATCTGTTAATAAAATAGAAGCTCTTGTTTCAATCGCTTTTTTTAAATATGAAGACCCTGAAGTTATTTTTAGCAAAAAAAGATCCACCCCTGAATTTAAAGCGAGGTTTACCCCAATTTATAAAAAGGCAAAAAAACCGATACCTGAAATTATTAAATTATTATCTATCTACAAAATAGGCAATTTTATAAAATTCTTTTCGGATTTTTACAAATTCTGGGATACTTCAAAAAAGAACATATATGTTGAGGAGTTCAGCAAAAAGATAAGGGATAAGCTTAGAGAGTGGAAAGAGTATGCTCCTCCCTTTCTATACCTGAGATTATCAGAAAAATTTTATCACTTTCTCATAGATGAGTTTCAGGATACGAGCGAACTTCAGTTCAAGGCGCTTTCCCCTTTAATAGACGAGATTTTTGCAGGAGAGGAGAATTCAAGCCTTTTCATAGTTGGCGATAGAAAGCAGGCTATTTACAGATGGAGAGGAGGAAGCTCAGAGCTTATGAACAATGAAAATCTTTTAGATGAACTCCCTTCTCTTAAAAATATCAAAGAAAAAAATTTGGATGATACTCTTGAATACAATTTCAGAAGCGGAAAAGAGATTGTTAAATTTAACAATGAATTTTTTTCTCGGGAAAATCTTAAAGCAATTGTTAATAATCCGGAAGCTGTTGAGCTTGTGGTGGAAAACTTTAAAAATGCAGAGCAAAAACCTGTAAGAGAGAATGATGGTTATGTGAGAGTTGAGTTTATTGAAGGGGAAAAGGATAGTAATAATGATGAAATTTACTTTAACTCCATATCTGAAAGTATTAAACTTGCCCTTTATGCTGGCTTTAAGCCCTCGGATATTGCAATTCTGGTCAGGAAAAATGATGAGGGAAGGGATATTATAGAAAATCTTTCTGATGAATACGATTTTTTCAGCGATGAATCACTATTTCTATCCTCATCTCAAAAGATTTCCGAAATAATAAGTTTTTTTAAATTCATAGAATACCCTCCCGATAATCTGAGCTTTTTCACATTTATAAACGGGGAAATTTTCAAAAAATCCGCAAAAAAAGTATCTGAAGAGGAAGCTGAAAAACTTTTTTCGGAAATTGAAAATTTTTATCTTTCCAATAAGAATAAAAGGATTTACACAGTATTCAGAGAAGAATTCCCCTCTCTCTGGCAAAATCTTATAGCTCCGTTTTTTAAATCTGTCGGATTTCTTCCTCCATACGATATTTTTCAGGATTTTACTATGATTTATAAGCTTTGCGAAAGTTTTCCGGACGAAGCTCCGTTTTTTGCAACATTCAGTCAGTTACTTCACGATCTTGAAGACAAAGGTTTTTCTTCTGTTGCTTCTTTTTTGGAAAGATGGGAGGAAGATGAGGGTGATGAGAGCATTTCAAAAACTTCGGTTCCCCTTGAAGAGGCTTATGGGAAAATCAAAATACTCACAATGCACAAATCAAAGGGGCTTGAATTTCCTGTGGTGATTCTTCCTTTGAAAGAAAAGAAAAGAGGTGGCGGAGGAAGGAATGATGCGAAAATTTTTGTCGGAAAAAGCCTTCACTATATAACCAAAAATTTTGCGGAAGTAAACGATGAACTAAAAGAGCTTTACATAGAGGAGCTAAAAAGAGGGTATGTTGATGAGCTTAATATACTCTATGTGGCAATGACGAGGGCAAAGAATGCTCTTTTTGTGCCTATTGTTATAGTGAAAAATGATAGGTTGAATAAATCGGAATTTGAAAGATTCAAGGATTTTCCGGCTACTTTTAAAAATCACCCGATGTTTAAGGATTGGCAGGATAAAAAGGTTTTTGAATGGGGAGAATTAAAGGCAGATGAGGGGGAAAGTGAAAAACCTGAAACCGAATCCTTTGAATACACTTCAAAGAAGATAATAACAAGAGAGTGGCAGAGAGATTTTTTGGTCTTTTCTCCATCTCAGATTTTATTGCCTGAGGACAGAAAGCTTATTGACAGAGGTAAGAGAATACACAGAGTTCTTGAGAAAATAGAAAAGGTCAAAGATTCCGAAGAGATGAAAACTTTACTTGAAGTTTACGCAGAAGCCGAAGGTCTTAATAATAATGACATTGAAAGCTTAAAAAGATTTTTCACGAGGGTTGAAATTTTAAAATTTTATACGGGAGAATTTGAGGTTTTCAATGAAAAGGAGCTTTTGAAAAAAACGGATGATGGCTTTGAAATAAAAAGAGTTGACAGGCTTATTGTAGGGGAGGATGAGTTTATAGTCATTGATTATAAAGCGGGAGAGGAAAAAACTGACGAACACTTGGAGCAGGTAAGAGAGTATCTATCAATTTTAAAAGAGTTTTACAGTGAAAAAACAGCTAAAGGTTTTCTTTTTTACATTGAAAAAGGGGAGATTGAGGAGGTGGAGCTTTAATGAAAAAATTAAGATACATTGGGCTTGAGGAAAGTATAATAGGTAATGTTGTAGAAGAGCTTCTGGCAGATAAAGATTTTAACCTGACGGAGCATAAAGTCATTTTTCCCTCAAGAAGAATGGGGGTTTTTTTAAGGGATAAATTATCTGAAAATTTGAAAAACAGTATTGTTTTGCCTGATATTTACACTATTGATGATTTTGTTTTCAAGAGTTTCGAGATAATAAATCCCGAATTTTCAAAAATAGACGAAACAGAAGCTCTGATTGTAATTTATGAAATTTTAGCTCAGGAAAAACCTGATAATTTTTACGGATTATCTCCTGAAAAGGGCTTTTTCGGAAATTATTCCTTTCTTTTAAAAATCTTCAAAGCTATTGAGGAGATTTCAGTTGAAAGTGAAAATTATGAAAGAGTAAATCCAGATGAGTTTGAAATTTTCGTTGAACTCGGAGATTATCACGAAGGATACAAGAATTTTATAAAATATCTTCCCGAGTTGATTTCCCTTTTTCACAAAAAATTGAAAGAGTTAAAAAAGTACACAAGGGGAATGGCTTATGCGGAGGTTTCAAGAAACCCGGAAAAAATTTATGAAAAATTTTCAGGTAAAAAATTTATATTTGCTGGTTTTAATGCTCTAAGCTCTTCTGAAAAAGGGATTTTAAAGTATGTCTTTGAAAATTTTGACTCCACTCTTATAATGAGAGGGGATAAAAATGCTTTGAATGATAAAAACTCTCCCTTTCATCTCCAGCGGGATACGATAGAGTTTTTGGGCTTTTCCGGTGATGAAATTGAATATAGCGGAGAAAAGAGTTGGAAGGATTTTTCGGAGACTGCAAGGATTTACTCTGTTCCTGATACTGAAAATGAAATGCATCTTATAAAAAAGATATTTAAAGATGAGCTTTTGCAGGACAGTAGCGAGAATGAATATTTGAAAAAAACAGGAATAGTTTTATCTGATCCATCCTCTCTTATATCACTTGTTCAGAATATTGTATCTTCATTTGAAAAGGATAAAATACCTCCTTTTAACATAACATTGGGATACCCTTTCGGAAGAACACCTCTTTTTCAATTGTTAGACGCAATGATGGGATTAAGGGAGAATACTGAAAACGGAAGATTTAATACCAATGATTATCTTGCTCTGATAAGACATCCATATGTAAAACTCACGGGCAAGTATCAGGAAGAGGAGCTTTTGAAAATTGCAATTCACAAAGTGGAGGATTTGATTTCAGAGCAGAACATAGTTTCAACTTATATAGAGGAATTGGAAAAGCTTTTGGAAAATAAAATTAAAGAGAAAAATGATGATAAGAGAATCCTTGAAGAGCTTAGGGAAGCGCATGAAAGTTTTGTTTTCAAAGGTGATGGTTTTTCAGAGCTTTTGGACTTTTTTGAAAAAGCACTTTTAAAAATATACGACAGAGGAGAAAACAGCAGCTATCTTTTTTTAAATGAATTTCTGGGAACAGCACTTAACTCAATTGAAAAATTAAAATCATTGTCCGAAGAAAAAGAGAGTGTATTTTCGGAAAAAGATTTCAGGGCAATAAGAGTTTTTTTAAACTCATACTTTAAGAATGTAAGGATAAATTTCACAGGCTCTCCACTTAAAGGCATTCAGATAATGGGGCTTATGGAATTCAGAGGGCTTGATTTTGAAAGAGTTGTGATAACCGATGCTGTCGAAGGTATTTTGCCGTCCGTTTCAAAGTATGATCCGATTTTACCGATTGACATAAGAAAAGTATTTGGAATGAGAACATATCCCGAAAGGGAAACCCTCATAGCCTATGATTTTTTCACATTAGTTAATAGGGCTAAAGATGTCAGGCTTTTTGTGCCTCATAAATCAAGTGATGAAAAAGTCGTTGAACGGAGCAGGTTTATTGAAAGGATAATTTACGAAAGAGAGAAAGCAGGTGAAAGCCTTGAGCCCGAAAGATTCAGAATATCTCTTTCAATAAAAAAAGAGGATTTAAAACCTGTTAAAAAGAGTGAAAGAGTAA
>CAZWJH010000051.1:0-18447 GCA_964634755.1 uncultured Clostridia bacterium | reverse complement strand
GGGGACATATTCCTCTGTTTTTTGCAAATACTCTCAAGTATCTTCCCTTTACTTTCAAGTTTGAAATTTTAAAATATTTTACAATTCTTTCCTCTTTCCTTTCATCAATATCATTTACTGCCTTTCCCAATTTTTCAAAATTTTCCTCGTCATTTGAGATGTAAAATTCAACATAAAGGGGCATAAATATCCACGCATTTGTATCCTGCAAAAATCCTATTGAAACAGAGTGAATCTCTTTTTCCTTTCCGAGATCAATGGTTACATCAAGATCCGCCTTTTCATATCCTTGCCATGTACCTGTTCTGAAATCACCTTCTCCTCTTATTCCGTCTATCAGGGCAAGATTACCGGATGCAGGATAAAGACTGCTGTATCTGTATTTAATTTTTATATTCCAATTGTGATTGACCTTAAAAAACTTTGATTTTATAATTTTACTTTTAACACTGTTTTTTACAGCATAAAATTCAATTTCAGAGCTTTTGTTAATATAAAAGGGAGTCTTAAATAACTTAAATTTTTTATCCTTAGGTAATTTAAAATAGATTTTTGAATTTTCTTCTATTGTTTTAAATTCTATTTTTTTCATTTCTTTGAAAATCTTTTTAGGATTTTCAAGATAAGGAACAATTGTTATGGGATTATCAGAGATTACCGCTTTCGGTATATCCTTTTCTTCTGCTCCCCATTTTTTATTGGGTTTTTCTCCCATTGTAAAAACCAATTTTCCGCCTTTCAGAATATCTTTATAGTCTATATAGGATTTTGAATACGATTTTCCATTTAAAAAGGCAGACTGAATGTAAAAGTTCTTCTCCGAAAGGTTTTTTGCAATTATTGTGAATTTTTTACCATTTTTAAGATTGATTATTATTTTTTCAAAAAGAGGGGCTCCAATTACATAATAGGGGAGCCCGGGAGTTACCGAATAAAATCCCATGGCACTTAATACATACCATGCTGACATCTGGCCGCAATCTTCATTTCCCGCAAGTCCATCTGGGCTATTTTTGTAAAGCTCTGAGCCTATCTTTCTCACGATTTCCTGAGTCTTCCACGGTTTTCCTGCAAAATTATAAAGATATGCTATGTGATGGCTTGGCTCATTACCGTGAGCATATTGTCCTATTAAGCCTGTAATATCAGCCTGTTTTCTCCCTTCAAGTTCGGGAGATTCCGAAAAAAGCTTATCCAATTTTTCCGAATACTTTCCCTTTCCTCCCAAGAGTTTTATATGAGTTTGAATGTCCTGAGGTACAAAAAAGTTGTACTGCCATGCATTGGCTTCGGTATAGTTTGAGTTCACCTCTTTCGGATTAAAAGGAGAGACCCAGCCTCCGTTGGTTTTAGGCCTGAAAAATCCTGTTTGAGGGTCAAAAAGATTCTTATAGTATTGTGCTCTTTCAATAAAGAGGAGATAATCATCTTTTTTACCAATAAGTTTTGCAAACTCTGCTATGCACCAATCATCATAAGAATACTCAAGGGTTTTTGAAACTGATTCTGCGTCCATATCCGCCGGAATATAACCGTACTTCTTGTAGTATTTTAATCCCCTTTGATCTCTCATTGCACTCTGCTTCATTGCTTCAAGGGCAAGCTCAGTGTCAAAATTCCTTATTCCTTTTACATAAGCATCGACTATCACAGGCACCGAGTGATAGCCAATCATAGTATCCGTCTCATTTGCCGAAAGCTCCCAGACAGGCAATCTTCCTCCCTGTTTGTACTGGAGTAAAAATGTTTTTATAAAATCAAGGGTTCTTTTTCTCTCTATTATTGTAAAGAGAGGGTGCTCCGCTCTGAATGTATCCCATAAAGAAAAAAGAGTGAAATAATTAAATCCTTCGGCTTTATGAATCTTTAAGTCTCTCCCCCTGTAAAATCCGTTAACATCAGTGTACAGGTTGGGATTTAAAAGTGCATGATATAAAGCAGTGTAAAAAATGATTTTTTTATCTTTATTATCAGAATAAGCATCTATTTTCGAAAGAGCTTTATCCCATACTTTCTCAGCATTACTCTTTATTTTCTCAAAATTCCATCCCTTGATTTCCTCCTCCAAATTTTTCCTTGCTCCTTCAATGCTTACCGGAGAAATTCCTATTTTTACCAGAACAACTTTGTTGACATTAGTGTCAAAATCAAAAACAGCTTTTACATTTTTCCCTTTAATCTCTTTCCCTGAAATAAGAGTATCATCCTTGAAAATTCTAACTGATTTGAAAGGCTTTGAAAATTTTATTACAAAAAATAGATACTGTTTATCAGCCCAGGAATCAGAAAATCTGTATCCTTCAATTTCAGTTGAACTTAATATTTTTAATTTTGAATCTATTACCTTATCCCTGTGTTTTAAGTCAAGAAGAATGTGGGAGGAGCTATTTTCAGGGAAAGTGTATCTGTGAAAACCACACCTTTTTGTTGCCGTAAGCTCCACATTTACCCTGTAATCATCAAGAAAAACTCTGTAATATCCTGCATGGGCATACTCATTTTTATGGGAAAAGCGGGAGCGGTAACCTGCGTCAGGATTTTCCTTTGTTCCCGGCTTAATTTTAACCTTTCCTGTAATTGGCATTAATAAAATATCACCATAATCAAGACAACCTGTTCCGCTAAGGTGGGTGTGGGTAAACCCGATAATGGAATTATCGGAATAATGATAGCCTGAACATCCGTCCCATGTTCCGAGTCTTGTATCAGGGCTTATCTGAATCATTCCGAAAGGAAGACTTACTCCCGGATATGTATGACCGTGACCTCCCGTACCTATAAAGGGATTAACCAATTTATGTTTTCCGGAAGAATACAAAAATAATGATATGAAAAATAATAAAACAATGAATAAAGCTCTTTTTTTCATAAAGCCCTCCGAAAATTTATTTATATAACTTAACTGTTTTCAAGTGCATTTAAAGCAAATGCATAGGCTCCTATTGATACTGCTTTTGAGGTGCCCAATTTTGATATTCCGACCGCTATTCTCTGCATTGAATCATATTCTATTTCCCTTTTTGAATAGGGAACCTTTATCCTTTTGACTTCACCTTTCAAAAATTCAGCCCTTTCATCCTCATCTTCAATATTAAACACTTTAACCTCAAGCCTTTCTATTTTTTTACCTGAGTAGGTTTCATATTTTTCTCTCATTTCCTTAATCACATAGGGCATAAAAAGGGAATGAGCTCCCGATAATCCTCCTCCTATCACAACAGGAGAATCAAAAAGTGTCACTGCATTGGATAAAGCATCCCCTATGAGCTCTCCGAAAATTCTGTATGCTTTTAAAGCTGCATCTTTATTTCCATCTCTTTCCCCCATTGCAATTTCATAAATTTCCTTTGGCTCGGGGGAATTTTCAAAAGTGATACCGCTTTCTTCCGAGTAAACCCTTTTTATTGCTCTTATGCTTATACCTTCTTCAGCATTCATATTTTTTTCTAATTTGTTTCTTAATAGCCATATTTCTCCCGCTGCGGAATTATCTCCTATTAAGAGTTTTCCATCACATACAAAGCCTCCTCCGAAGCCTGTTCCCAGAGTTATACCAAAAAGGGAATCATATCTTTTCGGAGAGCCGCTTTCTTTTAGAAGTTTATTTAAATAGGGGAGAAAGCCTGAAATTGCTTCACCGTAAACAAAGAGATTTCCGTCATTATTAATAAAAACAGGGATATTGAATCTTTCTTCCAACATATCCTTTAATGCAATATTCCTGTATGCCGGCAAATTTCCCGGAGCTACGATTATTCCTTTCGGATAATCCGAAGGACCCGGAAATGCAAAGCTGATTGCAACAGGCTTTTCATCTATTTTTGAAATTATTGTTTCAAATCCTTTAATAATTGAATTAAGGGATTTTTCCAAGTCATCCGCATAAGAGTTTAATCTTACCCTTTCGACTATCTCCTCATTCCCCTGAACAGCTGAAAATACAAAGTTTGTTCCTCCCGCATCAAGAGTTAAAACGACTCTTTTATCATTTTTATAATCCATTTATGCTTTAACCTCCGTCTTTGTATTATTTAAAGAGAGCCAGAGGATATAGAGTATTGCTCCCACGGGAACCAAAAATCCGGCTGTTGTTGAAAGAGCATCCGATAAAATTCCCATGAGAGGAGGGAGTATGGCACCACCAACAATTGCTGTAATCATTAATCCTGAAAGTTCATTTGTCTTTTCAGGCATCTTTTCTATTGTAATTGAAAAAATAAGAGGAAAGATGTTTGCAAAGCCAAGACCTATGAAAATCACGCTAACTATAACTATTAATTTTATTCCTGTAAAAAGTCCCAAAAGTGAGACTATTGAGACAATTGAGGTTATTACAAAGAATTTTTCAGCTTTAATCCAGTTTAGTATCACTCCTCCCAAAAATCTTCCCACAACCAATGCTGTGAAAAATAGCCCTGTTCCCAAAAGTCCCAATTTTTGAATATCAATTCCAAACCTTGATTTCAGATGAACCGGAATGCCCGAGCTTATGCTAACCTCTGCTCCAACATAAAGAAATATTCCCAAGACCATCATAAGTACATATCTGTTTTTTAAAAGGGAAAGACAGGATTTGAATGAAGCAGGCTTTTGCTCTGAGCCCCTCTTCTCCTTTATTTTAAGTGTGGCTACACTAATGATTGTTATCAAAATAAAAAAGCTGTAAATAGGAAACATTACTCTCCAATCAGCATTAAAGTATCTTGCTGCAACAACAGGAATTACAGGTCCCGAAAGAGAGCCTATTGCTTTAACGAACTGCCCTAAAGAAAGATTTCTCGAATACTTTCCCTCTTCCGAAACATCCCTCATTATGGGATTTCCTGCAACCTGAAGAATTGTTGCTCCTATACCAAGAAGAAGAACTGTCAGTAAAAATTTGGGAAAGGAGTTGAGCCCGAAAATAGGTATGATTAAACCGATTAATGCTATTGCAAGCCCGAGCTCTAAGGTGAATTTTTTCCCCTTTCTGTCCTGAAAGATTCCCATTGGAACAGAAAGAAGTCCGAACATAAGAAAGCCTAAAAATGGAATTATAAATGCAAGGGTATTGCTCAAATTAAACTCATTTTTTGCAAGCCCTACAAATGGTCCAACAGCATCACCGAAACCCATTACCAGGAAAGCCAAAAATATCGGAATTGTTTTTTTGCTCATACTTTACTCCTTTATTTGATTTAATAACCTATTGCACATCCGTCCTTTCTTGATTCGGAAGCTCCTCTCAAAACCCTTTTGTCAACATCAATCCAGATCCCCTGATATCCTCCGTATCCTCCTCTTGTAAAAGAAACTCTGTGCCCTTTTGCTATTAATTCTCTTATTGTTTCAGGAGATATTCCGCTTTCAAGATAAAGTATCCCGCCATCTTTCATTATACCTCCTTCTGGCTGGGATGATCCCGAATGTCTGAGCCTCGGAGCATCTCCCGCTTCCTGAATATTCATTCCGAATTCAATTATATTTAATAATACCTGTACATGTCCCTGAGGCTGCATTGCGCCTCCCATAACTCCGAAACTAAAAACAGGTTTATTGTTTTTAGTAACAAAACCGGGAATAATTGTATGGAACGGTCTTTTACAAGGAGCTATAACATTGGGATGTCCCTCTTTAAGACTGAAAAGTGCTCCTCTGTCCTGAATACAAAAGCCGAGACCATCGGGGACCATGGCAGAGCCAAATCCCGAGTAATTACTTTGAATTAATGAGACCGCATTATAATCTTTATCCACCACAGTAAGGTAAGCCGTATCTCCATCCTCCAATATGGAGTCATCGTATGGTATTTCTTTTAAAGCCCTGTTGGGATTGAAGAGTTTTAATCTTTCAAGCGCATACTCTTCGGATAGTAGTCTCTTTATTGGAATTTTTGAAAACTTAGGGTCAGCGTAAAATCTTGCCCTATCTTCATAAACTATCTTTTTTATTTCCACTAAAGTGTGAAGATAATCAGCCGAATTGTGCCCCATCTTTTTCAAATCAAAATGCTTTAGCATATTAAGCATTTGGAGGACAGCAATCCCCTGTCCGTTCGGAGGAAGCTCCCATACATCATAGCCTTTGTAGTTTACGCTCAAAGGTTTAACCCATTCTGCATGATAATTTTCAAAATCTCTCATCTGAAAAAAACCACCGACTCTTTTTGAATAATTTACGATTTTTTTGGCTATTATGCCCTTGTAGAAAACATCTCTTCCGTACTTTGCAAGAAGTCTGTATATATTTGCAAGTTCCGGGTTTTTGAAAATGTCTCCTGTTTTCAAAATTTTTCCGCCGGGGGCATAGAGTTTTTGAAAGTTTTTGTACTTTTTGAACATTTTAACGGATCTCTGCCAATAGTAAGCAATTAGTTCGGGTACCGGAAAACCCTCTTCAGCATATTTTATCGAAGGGGCAAGAATCTCTTTCATCGGAAGTTTACCGAATTTTTTATGGAGCTCAAACCAGCCATCAACGCAACCCGGGACTGTCCAGGGAAGTGGTCCCCTGTAAGGTATTCTTTTTATCCCTCTCTTTTTAAAGTATTCAAGACTTATTGCCATTGGCGCTGTCCCGCTTGCATTTATCGCGTATAGCTTTTTTTCTTTATTTATCCAGACAATTGCAAATAGATCTCCGCCTATACCGGAACTTGTAGGTTCCATAAGTCCAAGTGCAGCGTTAACTGCGATTGCTGCATCTATCGCATTTCCGCCCTTTTTGAGAATATCTATTCCAATCATTGCGGCAAGGGGATGACTTGTGGCAACCATTCCGTGCCTTGCTATGACTTCCGAACGAGTTGCAAACATCTTACCTGTAATCCTATCCGCTGAAAAAGAAAAAGAAACAATAAAAACCAAGAGAAATATGAATGATTTTCTCATAATAACACCTCTTTTTTATTTTAAATTTAATAATATCCGAAAAAAAAGCGGCTATCAAGTTTTGCTTGAAGTTGATAGAGAAAGGAAATACTGAAAAATGTTTTTATTATTTTTCTATGGTGCTATAATTTTAGAATTATAATGGAGGTGTTAAATGAATAAAAAAGTCGGAATTATTTTTATTGTTTTTATCTTTTTGTTTGGTTCTTTATCTTTTTCAAAAAGTATTGAGACTAACAGGTGGTTGGTTATTGAGAATGTTCCGGTAAATCTTCCGGCATTTGTAAAAGACTCAAACTCGTCTAAGATTAAATATCTTTTGAATTTCAAACATTTTGACACATCCGAGCTTTTCCCTTCAGAAGGAGAGTTTCAATTTTTATTTAATGGGAAAAAGTACTTCTGGAAAAGCTCAGGCTTAAAGCATTCTTCTGTGGAAAACTCAATCTTTTATGCTGTTTCCTATTTAAATACTGATAGATTTTCAGAGGGAAAGTTAAAAGTTTTATCCGATTTACCATTTTTGCTATATTTTGATGGAAAAAGTGTTGCTAAAAAAGATGATGTTTCGGATAAAAAGGAATTTACGAGCTCTCCGTTAAAAATTGAGACAGGAAAACACATTGTGTTTTTAAAGGTTTTAAATCTTTCAAATAAAATCTCGGATATAAAAGTTAGCTTTATTCCAGATGAAAAATTTGAAAATGCCAACATTGATTTTTCAATTTCACCGTTAAAACATGTAAGTTTGAAAGAAATTTTGGATGTTGAGAAAGTAAATTCTCTTAAAATAAATCCTGATGGTAAAAGCTTTGCAATGATTCTTTCAAAGAGGGTAAATGGAGAAGCTTTTAGCTGGATTGAAATAAGAGATGTAATTTACGGAAGGCTTTTGAAATCATACAAATATATAGGTAAGCTCTCCAATTTTAAGTGGAAACCTGAGGGAAGAGCTTTTACTTTTGTGAATTACGGAAAAAATGGAGCTGATTTGATTTTGGTGGACAATGGAAATGAGCCAAGGAAGATTTTAAGTGGTGAAAAAGATTTTTCAGATTACAGATGGAGCCCTGACGGAAGCTTTATAGTTTATTCGAAAATTGAAAAGCATAAGGAATACATAAACGGATTAAAACAGCTTTTGAGTACTGAGGATAGGCAAAGAGGAAACAGAAACAAGAGTTTTCTCTATTTACTCTATCCGGATGGAGGATTTAAAATGAGAATTACAGCGGGTGAAAACTCTGTTTATCTTCTTGACATCGGAAAAAATGGAAAGATTCTTTTTTCAACAATGGGGATTGATTATAAAAAAAGACCTTACACATATTCAACATTTTATTGCCTTGATACCAAAACATTAAAATACAAAAAACTTTTCAAATCATACTGGACTAATTTTGTAAAATGGTATGATGATAATACTTTGATAGCACTTGGTGGACCAGAAAGTTTTGATAAAATCGGAATGAATCTTAAAGTCAACAAAATACCAAATCCGTATGATGTTCAGGCATACTTTTATGATTTGAAGACAAAAAAAGTTACTCCCCTTACAAAAGATTTTAAACCTGCTATTGATAATGTGTTTTTCGGGAAAAACAGAAATAAAATTTATTTTATGACAACTGATAAATCTTACAAAAGACTTTATGAGTATGATGTAAAGAAAAAGAAATTTAGAAGTCTTATAAATGATATTGAGTATATGGCAGGTTTTAGTTTTGCTATGGAGAAAAATCTTGTGGTTTTCTGGGGTAATAATTCAAACACACCTCCTAAAGTTTACTCTCTTAATCTTAAAAACGGAAAACATCGTATGATTTATTATCCTGCAAAAGAGGGTTTTGCAAGGGTGAAATTCGGGAAAACGGAAAATTGGAATTTTAAAAATAGTGATGGTTATACGATAATCGGAAGAATTTACTATCCTCCGGATTTTGATTCCACAAAAAAGTATCCTCTCATAATTTATTATTACGGAGGAACTGTTCCTGTGACAAGAGATTTCGGAGGAAGATATCCTAAAAATTACTGGGCTGCCAATGGATATGTTGTCTATGTGCTTCAGCCAAGAGGAGCAACAGGATTTGGTCAGGATTTTTCCGCCTTTCATGTTAATGGATGGGGAGGAAAACCAATAGATGATATTATTGAAGGAGCTAAAAAGTTTTTGAAAGTCCATCCTTTTGTAAAAGAGGATAAGGTTGGAATAATCGGAGCATCTTACGGTGGCTATACTACTGAATATCTTATTACAAGGACAGATATGTTTGCCGCTGCGGTATCCCATGCGGGAATAAGTCTTTTGCCTCATTACTGGGGAGAAGGATATTGGGGTTATACATACAGTGCGGGTGCAACAGCCTTCAGCTTTCCATGGAACAGAAAGGATATTTATGTTGACAAAAGCCCGCTTTTCAATGCTGATAAAATTAAAACACCTCTTTTATTGCTTCACGGGGATTCTGACACAAATGTTCCCACAGGGGAGAGTGATCAGCTTTATACTGCTTTAAAACTTTTGGGAAGACCTGTAGAGTATATCAAAGTGCAGGGGCAGGATCACTGGGTCCTGGATTATAAAAAAAGAATCCTCTGGAGTAAGACTATTGTTGCATGGTTTGACAGATGGTTAAAAGATCAACCTGAGTTCTGGTATTCAATGTACAAAAAGACAAAATAGGTGGTTTGTTAATATTTCAGAGGCCGGCGACTATGTCGTCGGCTTTTTTTTTATTTGAAAAGCGTAAAAATTTGGAATATTATTCCAAATATTTACAAGAAAATTTGGAGTATCGTTCCAAATTTTGACAATGGAAAAAAATGTGCTATAAAAAATTATGACTTATATAAAGAGAGTTTATGAAAATCTTAACAAGCATATAAAAGCAGGGAAAGTGATAATTATTTATGGACCGAGAAGGGTTGGGAAAACAACACTTGTTAAAAGATATTTTGATGGTTTACATCTGAATAAAAGGTATGTAACCGGTGATGATATTATAATTTCAAACCTATTGTCTTCAAGGAATTTACAAAGGATTTCGGAATTCGTGGAAAATCTTGACTTCTTAGTAATAGATGAAGCTCAGAATATCAAAGATATTGGTATGGCTTTAAAGTTAATTGTGGATAATTTCCCTGAGAAAAAAATCATTGCAACAGGTTCCTCTTCGTTTGATCTCATACGACAGATGGGAGAGCCTTTGACAGGTAGAAAGAGAGTTCTAATGCTTCTCCCAATATGGCAGGGAGAGTTATACAAAAATGTTTATAATAAATATGTACTAAAAGAGAGATTGGAAGATTTTCTAATCTTTGGTTCTTACCCGGAGGTTCTTCTTGCAAAGAGTAAAAAAGAAAAGATAGAGATTCTCAGAGAGATAGTAGGTTCTTATCTTTTAAAAGATATTTTAGCTTTTGAAAAGGTACGAAACTCCAAAAAACTATTTGATTTGTTAAGACTTCTTGCTTTTCAGGTTGGTTCGAAAGTTTCCAAAAACGAACTATCCAATACTTTGGGGATTGATTCAAAAAGTGTGGAAAGATATCTTGATTTATTAGAGAAAAGTTTTGTAATTAAAAGATTGGAGCCATTCAGTACAAACAGGAGAAAGACGATAAGTAAGAAAGGTAAGTATTTCTTTCTTGACAATGGAATAAGAAATGCGGTGATTTCGAATTTTAATGAATTGGAAAACAGAGATGATACAGGTGCACTTTTTGAAAATTTTGTTATTATGGAAAGAATTAAAAAAAATATCTATTCTGATTTTTACGGCAACATTTATTTTTGGAGAGCTTATAGAGGGGGGGAAGTGGATTTTGTAGAGGAGTATGATGGAAAATTATACGGATATGAGGTAAAGTTTTCAAGCAAAAAAAGAGTTTCTTCTTTAAAAGAGTGGGAAAGAATTAAGAATAGCTCCTTAAAAGTGATTTCCACTAAAAATTATCTTGATTTTGTAATCTGAAAAAAATAATCTGACCCTAAATCTCGGTTAAACAAAGAAGCTGCTAAAAGAGGCTGGAACGGCTTTTAGCTTTTGGCTTTTAGACCTCGGTTATTCGAGTTTTTAGGAGCTGAAAAGTGGTTTGACAAAGTAATTAAGTTTTAATAAGATAGTTTTAGGATTTCATAGTTAGGAGGTTTTGGTTGATGAAAGGGAAAGTATTGGATTTTACGGTACAGACAAATAGTGGAGTGATTTCGGGAGATGATGGCAAAAGATATACATTTAAAGGAAACGAATGGAAGGAAAAGGAAATACCCAAAAGAGGGATGGTTGTTGATTTTGAAGTTAAGGATGGAGAGGCGGTCGGTGTTTATCTTGATCTTGATAAAAATAAAGCACTTTCAACGCGGGGAGAAAGAAAGGATAAAGTGGCCGCAGGGCTTTTGGCAATTTTTTTAGGGGGGCTTGGAATTCATAAATTTTACCTTGGTTTTACCGGACCCGGTCTTGTCTATCTTCTTGTTAACACAATAGGTTTCGCTGTAACTTGGCTTTTCCTGTTTATTCCTAATATTGTTTTGGGAATAATGGCTTTGATAGAGGGAATTATCTATCTTACAAAGACAGACGAGGAATTTTATCAAACCTATGTTGTTGAAAAAAAACAGTGGTTTTAAAGGTTAACAAATTATTTCCCTCTTCCCATTATGCCCATTGTTTAAGAGCTGTTTCAGGAGAATCAGGATTTAAGGATGGGAAGGCGGAAGGCTTTCCTATTAACAAAGTATCTATGATATAGAAAATCAATTTTTTATCATATTCATCATCCGTGGATTTATATTGTTCGGGATCTCTGTTTATTATTGCATCTTTAATACTGTATCCACCGTTTTGATTTTTGTAAAAATTTACAATGTAAAGACAAATATCTGTCCAGCTTCTGTGAAAGTAAAGTTTATTGTCCTCCCAGAATATAAACCACTTATCCTCCATCTGTTCCGGTATAAATCCCCATTTATTTTCTCCATTTCTTTTTCATTGTATTCTTTCTCAAAGGCAATTCTTGTATTCTTTTCAGGCATAGGTTTTCTTTTCCAGTCATTTGGTTCAGCCGCCTTTGTTTGATTCCTTGGAAACCACAAATTGATAACTTTTACCATAGCACACCTCTTTTTTTAAAATTATATCATCAGATGTGTAGCAAATAGTGATATAGGTAGCTACTTATTTCTCATTCAAAAGCTCAAAAACAGCCTTGCTAATTGCTTCTATTGTATATGGTTTCCTAATATATTTTTTAACACCTAACCTTTGAGCTTCAAGCACCTGATTCGGGCGAGAGTATCCGCTGATAATTATTGTCTTTTGCTTGGGGTTTATTTCTTTTATCTTTTTGTAAGTTTCAAGTCCGTCCATCCCATGAAGCATTATCATATCCAAGAGTACAAGGTCAAAACTTTCCTTTTTTATCATTTTAACAGCCTCTTCTCCGCTCGAAGCTGTTTTTACTTTGTAGTAAAGGCTTTTTAAAATATCACTTGCGATAATTCTCTGCTCTTCTTCATCATCAACTATTAAGATGGACTCTCCCTTGCCTGTGTAATCATCTATTCTCTGCGATTTTTCATATTTACTATTTTTTTCATCTATGTGTTTTCCGGCTGGAAAATAAAGACTAAAAGTTGTACCTTTTCTAACTTTACTTTCAACTTCTATAAAACCACCGTGATCTTCAACAGTATTTTTCACTACCATCATACCGAGCCCTGTGCCGCTTGTGCCGACTCTCTTTTTTGAAAAAAATGGTTCAAAAATCTTTTGCAAATCCTTTTCCGATATTCCTGAACCATTATCGGATACTATGAGCTCTATATATTCTCCATCCGGTACATTTTCATAATCTTTTAATTTTTTGTTATTAAATTTTACATTTTTGGTGGAAATTATAACTTCTCCCTCATTTTCTATTGCTTCAAAAGCATTTTTTACCAAGTTTAAGATTGTTTTATAAAGATGTATCTTTGAACCTTTTAAATTATAAAGATTCTCATCTTTACTAATTTTTACTCTAATATTGGGATACTTTTCCGACAATTCTTTAAATTCAGGAGTAGTAATGAATTCTTCTAATATTGAATTCAAGTTTAAAATCTTTAAGCTCTTAACTCCCTTACCACTTAGAGTGAGAAGATCCTCAACTATATTTGCAGCTCTTATTCCCGATTCCTTCATTTTTCTTATGTATTTGCGGGCTTTTTTATTCTCTTCACTATCAGGAATAATTTTTAAAAGATAGTCAGGATATGAAACTATTCCCATTAAAACATTGTTAAGATCGTGAGCTACTGTTCCCGCCAACTTTCCTATTGCCTCAAGTTTTAGCGATTGGTGTAGCCTGTGTTCAAGAAGAGCTTTTTCTTCTTCATTTTTTTGCTTTTGGAGATATAGCTCATCAAGGTCATTTTTGATGACAGCTACAGCTTCGTAGATTTGGTAAAGTGGGTGAGAGGGAGGTTTTTTATACTTTTCGTCCATACCTACCTCTTCCCAATCTATTTCACTTAAGAATTCCAAAAATTCATCAACATATTTTTGAATAGTTGGATCAGTTTTTTTGCGAAAAAAGAGAGAAAGTTTTTCTTTAAATTTAGAAAAATCAAGAAGTTTTTTTATAGGATTTTCTTTTCTGTATATGTATTCAAGTGCTGCTTCAAAGTTTCGTACTGTTTTTAAAGAGAATTTTAAAAGAGGTCTACTTAGAGAGATAATGACTGAGATGGGTTTGCTTACATTATATAGAATGTATGCTTTAAAAGGATTCCTCTCGTATATTTCATTTATTTCTTTTATAAAAATTTTTCTCGCGGGTGAGGTCGTACTTATTTTACTAAAATCAACAACAATATAGTATTCACCCCTTATTATACTGAAATATTCTCTTCGTATTTTGTTACTAACTTTGAAGGATTTATTCAATATTTCAGGTGTTATTTCCCCTTTGGGGATTGAGTGGAGAATCTTTTTATTTATTACTTCAAATCTGATTTTTGCATCTTTAGAATTTATATCCCATTCAGGTTTATGAATTCTTTCAATAATTTCTATTTTTTTCTCTTTTTTAGTAGGTATTTCTCCGCTTAATACTTTAACAGCGAGCTGTATTGCCTCTTTGTAATTTTTAACTACGAAAACTGGATAAGACAGTATATTGAGTTTTTTTGCAAGTCTTATATTAAACTTCATATATGGATTTACATTTAAGTAAATCAAAGCTTTCATGTTTTTAAGATTTGTCATAAAATTTATATAATATTTTCTTGCCTCAAAAGATGGATTAATAATTTTTTCAAAATCTTCAATAAAAATGAATGGTTTTCCATTGAAAAATTCATCTATTATTTTTTGTGCAAGTCCAAGAGCGCTTACTAAACCCTCTATAGTGGGTTTGCCTTCACCCTTTCCGTAAATAATTCTATCCCCTATTATTTTGGAAGAAACTTTATAGCCTGAGCTGAATTCAATATTTTCCCATTCAGAGGATTTAATAACTTTAAGCCCTGTTATAGGACAAGTTTCACTTCTTACCCTTTTCATTATTTTAACCTACCAAAAAAAAATATCATAAAAGAAAAACTTAGTAAAGCAGGTTTTTTCAAATTCCAAAAAATCAAATAAGCGAGGTTAAAAGCCAAAAACTAAAAGCCGTTCCAGCCTCTTTTGGCAGCCTCTTGGGCAATCAAGCTAATAAAGCCATTAAGTCTCTTTTGGAGCTAATCTTGATGGTTTGCTGGTTGTATGGCGGATTTTTAACGAAATTAAAATAGCAAATATACAATCATCCGTAGAAACGCACAATTTGCGCGTCTATACTTTTTTCCCTTCTGTCAAGAAGGCTTTCGGATTTTTATAAAAATCCGAAAAAACTCCGGGTGTGTATCATAATTTGCTACATACCCTATGTTATAATTATAATATAATCTAATAAAGGAGGTGTGATGAAAGAGATTAGGAAAATTTTTGATTTGTTTGAAGAAGGTCTTTATTTTAAGGCTTTGAAAAAGGCAAAAGTTTTAAGTGATGATGAAAAACTTGATGTGCTAAAAAAATTTTCAGAGCTTATTGAAAATGAAGAAAAAATTGATTCTGACATTTACTATAAAGTCTATGAACTCATTGATAGCTTTAAATCAAAGGATAAAAGAGATGAGGCGATAGAAAAGGTTGATTGGACAGGACTCGGAATTAAAAAAAGAAAGTTTGTTTTCAAAGATTTTCCTGTTCTTCTTGAATATTTTAAAAGATTAATAAAACATCTTGGCAGCTTTACCTATCTTTTTAACGAAGACCTTGAAAACTTGCCTTTGGAGATTTTATTCGGAGATTTGAAAGGCTTTAAAATTTATCCGAAAAATACAAGTCCCGAAATAGATTACAATATGGACATTTTAAATTCTGACAAAGGAATGATTCTTATTTATCTTCATAAGGATTCCGTTGAAGTTGAGGAGATATCCGAAGCCTTTTACTGCTATGCGGATGAGATTGTAAGAGTGCTTTTAAAAAAGAAGCTCTATCCCTCTGAAATAGAAAGAGGCAAAAAGTGCATTGACAATTTTTTCAATACCCTTAAAGAAAGAGAACTTGTGAGAATTGATTTTGAGTGAGAAAAGTTGCTTTTTATTGATTTTTATAGTCTTTCCTTTGAGTATTTTCACTCTTTCTTTGGGCATTACTTCACCTCTTGACAATTATTGTAAAGAGTATTACAGTAATGGTGGTTGCGATAGGAGGTTTTGATATGAAATTTTATAACAGAGAAGAGGAGATAAGGTATTTAAACGAAATTTTAAAACTCTCAAAAAGAAATTCCAAGATGATATTCATAACCGGAAGAAGAAGGATAGGAAAAACAAGACTACTTCTTGAAGCATTCAAAGGTGAAAATTATATTTATCTTTTTGTTTCAAAAAAGGATGAAGCTTTGCTTTGCGAGGAGTTTGTCTCAATAGTGGAGAAGGCTACAGGTAAAAAACCTTTCGGAAAAATAGAAAAAATCTCTCAGCTTCTTGAATTTATTTTTGAAATATCAAAGGAAAGGCATTTGATTTTGATTATTGATGAATTTCAGGATTTTTATTTTGTAAACAATTCTGTTTTTTCCGATTTTCAAAGGTTGTGGGATTTGAACAAGGATAACTCAAAATTACTTTTGATTTTTTCAGGCTCTATTTATACTCTTATGAAAAAAATCTTTGAAGGAAGAAAGGAACCGCTGTTCGGTCGGGTTTCAGGTAAAATTATATTAACTCCTCTTGATATTAAGGTTTTGAAGTCAATATACAATGATAATGTGAAAGAGTTTAATGCAAGGGATTTTCTCACTTTTTACATATTAACCGGTGGTGTCCCGCGTTATACAGAGATTTTTGTTGATAACAATGCTATGAGCTTTGATTCAATGCTCAATCTGATTTTATCTTCCTATTCTTTTTTTATTGATGAAGGAAAGGAGCTTTTGATTGAGGAGTTAGGAAGTGAGTACAGAACCTATTTTTCAATTCTCTCTTTAATTGCCTCCTCAAAAACATCAAGGAGTGAAATTGAATCAATACTCGGCAAAAGTGTCGGAGGATATTTGAGCGTTTTGGAGAATGAATACAATATCATAGAAAAGATAAGACCTGTTTTTTCAAAACAAAATTCAAGACTTATAAAGTACAGGATAATAGATAATTTTTTAAATTTTTGGTTCAGGTTTATTTACAAATACAGAACTCTTGTTGAGATAAAAAATTTTTCAGCTCTTAAAGAGATTGTAAAAAGGGATTTTGATACATTTTCGGGGATTTTACTTGAGAAATACTTCGGAGAAAAACTTATACAATCGGGAAAATACACTCTCATAGGCAATTATTGGGAAAGGGGCCACAAAAATAAGATTGACATAATTGCAATTGACGAAAGAGAAAAAAGAGCCTTAATAGCTGATGTGAAACTGAAAAAGGATAAATTGGACATGAAACTCTTGAAGAAAAAAAGCGAAAAAATACTTGTGAAATTAAAAGATTATAGGGTGAAATACAGGGGATTTTCAATTGATGATATTTGAAGGTTTGATATTCGGGGGTGTTTTTAATCAAAATATTTTTTGTGAACTTTATGTATAAAAGGTGAAAAAATGAGAGAAATTAAAAATGAATTTTTCGGTAAAAATTTAAGTGAATTTTTAAAAAAATGGATTGAAAATCAAAAAATTGAAGTTCCTCTTGATGATGAGAAAGTTTTTGAAACCCTTAAAAAAGGTAAAACATCGGGCTTGTATCTTCTTGATGACAGATATGCAAGAAGACTTTTGAAAGAGTTTAAACCGGAAACATTCAAAGATCTGTTTTTATTTGTTGCAATCTACAAAGCTTACAAAATTGTCTATGACAGGGAAATGGTTAAGGCTTTTTTAAAGGGTAGAAAAGACCCTGCATCAATTGATTATATTCATCCTGAGCTTGAGCCTATTATTTCAGAAACTTACGGGATTATTATTTTCAAAGATCAGATAGAAGAAATTCTTACAAAAATCGGAGGATTTTCAAAAAAAGATGCCGAAAAACTCAGAAAAGCATTGGGGAAATTGGACTTATTTGAGATTGAAAAGTATGGTAAAAAATTCATTGAAGGCGGAGTGAAAAGAGGAATTGATAAAGACACATCCTATGAAATTTTAAGATCATGCAGTGATTATAGAATCCCACAATTGGAAAGAGAATATATAATGGAATTAACGCTCTTAATTTACCTTCAGCTTTATTTCAATGAGAATATTATTAAGTATGCAAAAGAGAAAAAGCAAAAACCCATCTGTCTTTCACATATTTTCGCTAATATTGAGGATGATAAATTTTTAAACAAACTTAAAAGATGGGTAAAAAAGAATGGCTGCTCTATGATGGACGGAGAAGGAGAGAGTATTTTGGATATTGATTTTGATATAGCAATTATTGACAGAAGAAAAATTGATAAGAGGGCGTGGGACGGATATGTGGCTTATACGGAAGAAGTTAATTTTAGAAGTAGAAAGGAATTTATAATCAAAGATGACCCATTATTAATTCTTTATGATGACATAAGGGATTGGAAACTTCCGGAGTTAACCCGCATCTTTCAAATAAAACCCGACTCCAAAAAAGCGGATAATTTCATATTTAAAATTTTAAATACTTATTTGAAATTTTAGGGAGGTGAGTTATGGGAAAAGAAAAGTTTGCAATTCCCAAAGAATTGGAAAGCTATGATTACAGAAAAAATCTTATAGTTGATCAAAATAATCCCATCTTGATTCAAAAAGCATGGAGGGATCGTTTTTCCGGCGAAAGTCACTGGAGGAAAGGGAAAGGGGGAAAAGCGTATTTATCAAGGGACAATAGTGAGGATGCCTTGACATGGAATGTTTTCAGAAGTTTGGAAAAATCCGGTAAGGAGGGTTTATCCTTAATCTCTAATATTTTTAGAATTTCTCAGGTTGACAAAATTCTCTTTTGGGGCTGTGATGTTAAGCACAAAGGAGAAGAACAGCAATTATTAAACATATTAATCAGGATAATAGACGGACAACTCAGAGGAAC
>CAZWJH010000050.1:0-18651 GCA_964634755.1 uncultured Clostridia bacterium | reverse complement strand
AGGAGGAAAAATGGGAAAAACAATTGCGGAAAAGATACTCTCTGAAAAAGCCGGAAAAGATGTGATTCCGGGAGAAATAATAGTAGCAAAAGTTGACCTTGCCCTTGTTCAGGATGGTACAGGTCCTTTAACAGTTGAGGTATTTGACAAATTCGGATTTAAGGATGTAAAACCTGACAAGGCAATACTTTTTATAGACCATGCTGCTCCAAGTCCGAGAAAAGAGCTTTCAAATGCTCATAATATTTTAAGAGATTTTGCAAAAAGAACAAGAGCCATGGTTTCAGATGTCGGAGAAGGTGTTTCTCACCAAATAATGGCAGAAAAATATGTAAAGCCAGGGGATCTTTTGGTTGGAGCTGATTCCCATACCTGTACTGGCGGAGGTTTGGGAGCATTCTCAACAGGGATGGGTTCCACTGATCTTGCTCTTGCTTTCGGACTGGGAAAGGTGTGGTTAAAAGTTCCCGAAACTTTTCTCTTTGAATTAAAGGGGAGGCTTCCAGAAGGTGTTTACTCAAAAGATATTATATTACATATAATAGGAACAATCGGAGCGGACGGAGTAACATACAAAGCTATGGAATTTACCGGTGAAGTTTTGGACCAACTTTCTCAGGAAGCAAGACTTACAATATCTAATATGGCTGTTGAGGCAGGAGCAAAAGCAGGACTTATTCCAACTGATGAAACAACAAAAGCATACCTGAAAGAGTACGGGAGAGAGAATGATTTCAGAAAGATAAAGGCTGATCCTGACGCCAATTATGAAAAGGTTTTTACAATAGATGTTTCAAATTTGGAACCAGTAGTATCTTTTCCGCATACTGTTGATAATACAAGAAAGATAAGCGAAGCAAGAGGAGTTAAGATAAATCAGGTTTTCATCGGTACCTGCACAAATGGTAGAATTGAGGATTTGAGAATAGCTGCCTCAATTTTAAAAGGAAGAAAAAAACACCCTGATATAAGGTTAATAGTAGTACCGGCTTCAAGAGATGTCTACAAAAAAGCACTTAAAGAAGGCCTTTTTGATATCTTTATTGATGCAGGAGCAGCAATAATGGCTCCTGGTTGTGGACCTTGTGTTGGAGTTCACGAAGGAGTTCTAGGAGATAATGAAAAAGTTTTATCCACACAAAATAGAAATTTCTTGGGCAGAATGGGAAATCCAAAAGGAGAAATCTACTTAGCCTCACCGGCTACAGCAGCTGCATCTGCAATCACGGGGGAAATAACTGACCCCAGAGATTATTTACAATAAAGGAGGTAGAATATGATATTAAAAGGAAAAGTTTGGAAATTTGGAGATGATATATCAACAGATCACATAGCTCCCGGAAGATACTTTCACCTGAGAACAAATCTTCCTGAACTTGCAAAGCACGTACTTGAAGATGCAAGAGAGGATTTTGCCTCAAAAGTGGAGAAGGGAGATATCATAGTAGCCGGAAGGAATTTCGGACTTGGCTCCTCAAGAGAGCACGCCCCAAGAATAATAAAACTAGCAGGTGTTGCAGCAATTATTGCAAAATCTTTTGCACGGATTTTTTATAGGAATGCTGTAAATATAGGACTTCCCTTAATTGAAATAAAAGAAGCTGATGAAATTGATGAAGGTGATGTCCTTGAAATTGACCTTGCAAATGGGTTCGTAAAAAACACAACAAAAGGAAAAGAATACAAATTCGTTCCCATGCCAAAGTTTATGCTTTATGTGATAAATGAAGGTGGTATAGAAAATTACATAAGCAAATATGGTGATTACAAAATTTAGTAGGAGGAAATGAATGGGAGAAAAAATCACAGTAGAAAACAATATACTAAAAGTTCCTAATAATCCTATAATCCCTTTTATCGAAGGAGACGGAATAGGTCCTGATATTACAAGAGCAATGAAAATTGTCCTTGATGGAGCTGTTGAAAAGGCATATGGAGGGAAAAAGAAAATAGAATGGCTGGAGATTTACGCTGGTGAAAAGGCAAAAGAACTTAAAGGAGAGTACCTCCCTCAAGAAACGCTTGATATAATAGAAGAATATGTTGTAGCAATAAAAGGCCCTCTTACAACTCCTGTTGGTGGTGGTTTTAGAAGCCTTAATGTTGCATTAAGACAAAAACTTGATCTTTACGCATGTGTAAGGCCTGTTAAATGGATAAAGGGTGTTCCTGCACCAGTTAAAAAACCAGAAAATCTTGATGTTGTAATTTTTAGAGAAAACACTGAAGATGTTTATGCAGGGATTGAGTGGAAAAAGGATTCGGAAGAGGTAAAAGAACTCATCGAGTTTCTTAAGGATAAATTTGGAGTAAATATAAAAAAAGATTCAGGAATAGGGATTAAGCCTATAAGTGAATTCGCAACAAAAAGACTTGTTAAAAAAGCCATACAGTACACAATTGATAATGGAAGGAAAAAGGTTACCCTTGTTCATAAAGGAAATATAATGAAGTTTACAGAGGGAGCTTTCAAAGAATGGGGTTATGAAGTAGCAAAAGAGGAGTTCAAAGATAAGGTAGTATTTGAATCTGAACTTTCAGGTGATGCACCAGAAGGAAAAATCATTATAAATGACAGGATTGCAGACAATATGCTTCAGCAAATTTTAACAAGATCTTCAGAGTATGATGTATTAGCTCTCCCCAATTTAAACGGGGATTATATTTCTGATGCAGCAGCAGCTCAAGTTGGAGGTCTTGGAATGGCACCTGGAGCCAATATAGCCGACTTTACGGCACTCTTCGAAGCAACCCATGGCACTGCACCCAAGTATGCCGGACTTGATAAGGTTAATCCTGGCTCTCTTATTCTTTCAGGTGTTATGATGCTTGAATATTTAGGATGGAAAGAAGCAGCTGATCTTACCGTAAATGCCATGGAAAAAACAATTCAGCAGAAAAAAGTCACTTACGATCTTGCAAGACAAATGGAGAATGTAATCCCTATAAAAACTTCAGAATTTGCCTATGAAATAGTAAAAAATATGTAAAGGAGGAGGGATGCCAAATAATCTTTGCCCAAATTGTGGAAATGTAATAGATCCAAAGTGGAAATTTTGCCCTTTTTGCGGCTTCCCTTTGGTTGAAGATAAGGCTGAGTATTACATAAGGAAATCGAGAGATTTAAAAGCAAAGGGAAAGTTAAAAGATGCTATCGCTTACTGTGAAAAAGCTCTTCAATATGAGAAAAATGAGTATATTCACAAGAACATAGGAGACACATATTACCTTATTGGAGTTTTAAACAAAGCCATTTATCACTTCAGAAAATCAATAGAAATTAATGATAATTATCCAGATGCTCATTATGCTATAGCACTTGCCTATTACAGATCAGGAATGTTGGAAGAGTCTATTTTAAGCTTTGAAAAAACTATTGAACTCAATGAAGAATTCGTAATGGTATATTATTGGCTGGGAATTGTTTATTACCACACTGGCAAATATGAAAAGTCAGTTGAATACTTCAAAAAATTATTAAACAAAAATCCGGAATCTGCAATTGCTAACTATCATATTGGAATCTCACTAAATGCAATAGGAAAATATGAAGAAGCAATTTATTATTTTAAAAAGATGGAAAGAATAGACCCCAATCATGCTACTCTGTTCTATCACTTAGCTTATGCTTATTATATGAACCATCAAATCAAAGAGGCCAAAGATACACTTAAGAAAGCATTACACCTGAATCCTGATGATAAAAGAGTTCAGGAATTGATGGGACTTCTTTCAGAATAAAAAAATGGGTAAAAAAAAAAGGGCGATTAAAATCGCCCCTTTTTTATTTTTATAAACTTATTTTTTCTTTTTCTTTTCTTTTTTCTTAAATTCATAGTCTATAAATTCAAGAATCGCCATTTCTGCACCATCTCCCTTTCTTGGCCCCAGTTTAATTATTCTTGTATAACCTCCACTTCTCTCTGAGAATCTTGGTGCTATTTCATCAAAAAGTTTCTTTGTAGGAGTTTTTTTTGTTAAGAATCTTAATGCCAATCTTCTGTGGTGTAAGCTACCCTTTTTCCCAAGTGTTATCATCTTTTCAGCAAGTGATCTTGCTTCTTTTGCTTTTGCAACTGTAGTTATAATTCTCTCATGTTCAATAAGAGAAATCACAAGATTTCTTAATAAAGCTTTTCGATGTCCTTGATTTCTTCTTAATTTTCTATGCGCAACAAGATGCCTCATTGGATTACTCCTTCACTTTGATTTATTTTGCCTTCTATAGCCTTCATAAGATTTTCTTTAAATCTTAACCCTGTACTTAAACCTAATTCTTTTAACTTTTCGGCTATCTCTCCCCTTGATTTTACTCCAAGACCACCTGTTTTGCTGAGCTCATCATCTGTCATCTGAACCAATTGATACAAATATTTTACACCTGCTCTGTTTAAAGAATTAGTTGTTCTTGCTGAAAAATCAAGATCTGAAATTTTTGTTGTAAGAAGATCAACCTTTTCCCAAAGCCAATCATCCTCAGAAGATTTCCCAAAAAGAGTAAGTTCTTTTCCAGAACTCATAAAAATTGCAAAGTGTTCTCTCAATGTTTTAGCCGCTCTGTCAACTGCATCAACAGGAGAAATAGTACCATTTGTCCAAACTTCAAGAATTAATTTTTCATAATCAGTTTTAAATCCTACCCTTGCGTTCTCAACGGAAAATTTCACATTCTTTATAGGAGAATGAACAGAATCGATGGGGATAAAGCTATCATCTTTATAATTATACTCAGAGGGGACATAGCCAAAATTTTTATCAACATTCATATCAATAACAAGCCTACCACCCTTATCAACAGTAGCAATATGTATATCTTTATCAATAATCTCAACTCCCTCAGGGACCTTTATATCTCCTGACTTTACCTCACCCTCCCCTATCTTTTTTAAAGAAAGCTTAACCGGTCCTTCTACATCCATCTTTATAGGAATTGACTTTAAATTCAATATTATATTCAAAACATCTTCCCAAACACCAGGGAGTGTTGAGAACTCGTGTACAACTCCATCTATTTTAACAGAAGTAATTGCTGCCCCTTCAATAGAGGATAGCAACACTCTTCTTAATGCATTACCAACTGTAGTAGCAAAACCTCTTTCAAAAGGTTGTGCTATAAACTTTCCATAAAAATCCGTAAGAGTAGAAGTGTCTATCTCTACTTCTCTCGGTCTTTGAAATCCTTTTATTAATTCTTTCATTTACTATTTCCCTCCTTTACTTGGAGTAAAGCTCAACAATTAAATGCTCTTCAACAGGAATGCTTATATCCTTTCTCGTTGGCATATCAACAACTTCTATCTTGTAAGCTCCATAGTCAACATTAAACCAATTTGGAATTTCTCTATTGGGAGAATTTGCGAGAGACTTTGCTCTATCAATTAAATCTTCAACTTTTTTCTTTTTATTTTCTTTAACCTCAATAACATCTCCCTTTTTTACCATTAAAGAGGGGATATCAACATTTTTACTATTTAATTTAAAAAAGCCATGCCTCACCAGCTGTCTTGCCTGATTTCTTGACTCAGCAAAGCCGGCTTTGTAAATAACATTATCCAATCTTCTTTCAAGGAGCTGAATTAAATTCTCACCTGTAACCCCACTCATTCTATTCGCTTTAAGGAATGTGAGGTAAAACTGCTTTTCACTCATTCCATAATGTCTTTTTACTTTTTGCTTCTCTCTTAACTGCAAGTTGTATCCAATAAGTTGAGACTGTCTTCCTTTTGCAGATTTTCCTGGAGGAAACTTTCTTTTTTCCAGAGGACATTTATCAGTATAACACTTAGCTCCCTTTAAATAAAGCTTTGTCATCTCTCTTCTGCATAGACGACATTTTGCATCTGTATATCTTGACATCTTAAATCCTCCTATACTCTTCTTCTTTTTCTTGCTCTACAGCCATTATGAGGGATAGGTGTTACATCTCTTATGGATTTAACCCTTAATCCTGCAGAATGAATTGTCCTCAGAGCTGCCTCTCTTCCTGGGCCAGGGCCCTTGATATTAACATCAACAGCTTCCATCTTGTATTCCTTAGCTTTTTCAACAGCTTGTTGAGCTGCAATTTGTGCCGCAAAAGGAGTGCCTTTTCTCGCACCTTTAAAACCGGCAACTCCCCCGGATGCCCAAGCTAAAACATTACCTTCCGGGTCAGTAATTGTAACTATTGTATTATTAAAAGTGGAATAAATATTTGCAATTCCTGTCGGAACAATTCTTGTTACTTTTTTCTTTTTTCTACCTCTTCTTCTCGGTGGCATTTATCCTCCCTCCTATTTTTTCTTCTTAATTAAAGAACCTTTGGGCCCTTTTCTTGTTCGAGCATTGGTTTTAGTCCTTTGTCCTCTAACAGGAAGTCCCATTCTGTGTCTCATTCCTCTGTAAGAATTAATTTCCATCAATCTTTTGATATTCATCTGAGTTTCCTTTCTAAGGTCTCCTTCAACCTTTTCCTCTTTTTCAATTATACTTCTTATTTTGTTTATTTCCTCTGGTGACAGGTCTTTTACTTTTTTATTTCTATCAATTTTTGCCTTTTCCAATATTTTTAAGGATTTTGACCTGCCAATACCAAAAATATAAGTTAAACTAACTTCAACCCTCTTATTCTCAGGAATCTCAACTCCTGCAATTCTTGCCAACTGACACCTCCTTAACCTTGTCTTTGTTTATGCTTTGGGTTTTCACAGATTACTCTTACAACACCGTGTCTCTTAATAATCTTACATTTATCACACATCTTTTTTACAGATGCTCTAACCTTCATTTCAAACCTCCTAAAATCTATAAACTATTCTTCCCTTCGTAAGATCATAAGGGGAGACTTCAACGAGCACAGTATCTCCGGGAAGTATTCTAATCCTGTGCTTTCTCATTTTTCCTGAAATGTGAGCCATTATCAGATGATCAGGGTTTCCTTCCATCTGAATTCTAAATTTGCCATCCGGCAATGTCTCCAAAACAATTCCTTTAATTTCAATATGATCCTCTTTACTCATCAAACCACCGTTAAAATTTCAGGGCCTTCAGCATTAATAAAAATTGTATGCTCATAATGGGCCGCCCTTGACCCATCTTTACATACGGCAGTCCATCCATCATTTAAAATTTCAGCTTCCCAGTTACCTTCACAAACCATTGGCTCTATCGCAATAGCCATCCCTTCTTTAATCATAGAGCCCCTACCAGGTTCTCCATAATTGGGGATTTGAGGATCTTCATGAAGATTTCTACCAATTCCATGTCCAACAAACTGTCTTACAACTGAAAATCCCTGAGATTCCACATAGGTTTGAATATTATGAGAAATATCAGAGATTCTATTACCGGGAATAGCTTTTTCAATACCCTTTTCAAGAGCCTTTTTTGTTGTTTCCATCAATTTAAGTCCTTTTTCGTCCACTTTCCCAACTGCATAAGTTCTTGCTCCATCCCCATAAAAACCATCCTTAATAGTTCCCACATCTATGGAAACTATATCGCCTTCCTTAAGCCTTCTCTCAGAGGGAATCCCATGAACTATCTCCTCATTTATAGAAACACACAAAGTAGCAGGGAAGCCTTGATAACCTTTAAACCCGGGAACTGCTCCTTCTTTTCTGATAAGTTTTTCTGCAAATTTATCAAGTTCTATAGTCTTCACCCCCGGTTTTATTAATTTTTCAATCTCTTTTAATACTAAAGCTACAATCCTGTTACTTTCTCTCATTTTCTTTTTATCTTCTTTACTTTTAAGTATTATCATAAATACTGCCCTATTATATCACAAACAGAGGCAAAAATCTCCTCTATATTACCTTCAGCATTAATTTTTCTCAAACTCCCCTGTTTTTCATAAAAATCAATTAAAGGGAACGTCTGAGCTTTGTAAACTTCCAATCTCTTTTTAATCACTTCCGGAGTGTCATCATCTCTTTGAATAAGTTTACCACCACACTTATCACAGACTCCTTCCTTTTTAGGAGGAAAAATTAACAAACTGTAAATTGCACCACACTTACTACAAACTCTTCTGGAAGAAAGTCTTTTTATTATTTCTTCATCACTGATATCAAAATAAAGGACAAGTTCTTTGCCTTCTATTCCGATCTTTTCAAATTCGTCTGCCTGATTTATATTTCTTGGGAAACCATCCAAAATAAATCCTCTCTGACAATCATCTCTCGAAACCCTCTCCTTTATTATTCCCAAAATTATCTCATCATCAACCAACTCTCCAGCATCCATTTTTGCCTTTGCCTTTAATCCGAGTTCAGTTCCATTTTTTACTGCTTCTCTTAAAATATCACCTGTTGATATCTTTGGAAAATAATACTTTTTTGATATCAATTCCCCCTGCGTACCTTTACCAGCTCCTGGAGCTCCTAGAAGAATTATCTTAAGCATCTTACTTTCTACCTCTTACCCTTATTCTACTTGTAAAACTTTCATAATTTCTCATCACTAGCTGAGACTCAATCTGATTAAGAGTATCCATTGCAACACCAATAACAATTAACAGAGATGTCCCACCAAAATAAAAAGTAATTCCCATTCCATTCGTAAACCACTTTGGTAAATTAGCATCAAGAAAACTTCCGATAAAAGGAATAGCATCAACTTTAAAACCTGCCATCAGGAATTCAGGTAAAATAGCAACAGCCGCTAAATAAATGGCACCGATAAAGGTAAGTCTTGATAAGACTTTATCAATATACTCCGCAGTATTTTTACCTGGTCTTATTCCAGGGATATACCCGGAATATTTTTTGAGATTATCAGCAACATCCTGCGGATTATAAATAATCGATATATAAAAATATGTAAAGAATATAATCGCACTTATATACAAAAGATTATAAAGAGGCATCCCCCATGCAAGCTGTCTTGCTATTGATTGCGCAATCGGATGCTTAACAAAGCCAGCAATGGTTGCAGGAAAGGTTATAACAGATGATGCAAAGATTATAGGAATAACTCCACCTGTATTAACCTTTAAAGGTAAATGTGTTGATTGTCCACCATAAATTTTTCTTCCCTGTACTCTTTTTCCATAGGATACAGGGATTCTTCTTTGTCCCCTCTCGACATACACAATAAAAGCAGTAACTGCAAGCATAAAGGCTAAAAGAAAAATAATTGTAAGAGGGGACATTTCTCCACTTCTAAACTTCATTACAATACTTTTTATACCAGAAGGAAGACCTATTACTATTCCTGCAAAAATTATCAATGAAATACCATTTCCAATACCTCTTTCTGTTATCTGCTCACCTATCCACATAACAAATATTGTTCCCGCAGTAAGAGTTAAAACTGTAAGCAATCTAAAACCCCATCCCGGATGCATAACAACGGGCATACCTGTCGGGGATGTTGTTCTTTCAAGTCCAACTGCAATTCCAAATCCCTGTATAAGACAGATAAGAACTGTTCCGTATCTTGTCATCTGAGTTATCTTTTTCTGTCCGAGCTCACCCTCTTTTTTTAACTTTTCAAGATAGGGCCAGACAACAACAAGAAGTTCAAGAATAATAGCAGCTGAGATATAGGGCATAATACCAAGAGCAAAAATTGTCATTTTACTAAAAGCTCTACCCGCAAAAAGATCCATAAAACCTAAAAATCCACCTCGTGCCTGATTAAAAAACTCAGCAAGAGCAGTGCTATTAATTCCGGGATTGGGAATCTGGGCTCCCATTCTATATACAGCCAACATAAAAAGAGTAAAAATAATCCTCTTCCTTAAATCAGGTATTGAAAACATATTTCTAATTGACTTTAACAACCTCAGCCTCCCTTATTTAAATTCTAAAATTATCGCCTTACCTCCGGCATCTTCTATTTTTTTCTTTGCACTTTCAGAGAACTTATGAGCATAAACTGTATAAGCTTTGTCCACCTCTCCTATTCCAAGAACCTTAGTGGGTTTCTTATCACTTTTAATAAGTCCTGCTATTTTCATAGCATCAATTGTTATCTCTTCTTTTCCCACTCTTACAAAGTCCTTTAAATTAACTATCTGGTATTCTTTTTTAAAAAGGGCATTCGTAAAGCCTCTCTTTGGCACTCTTCTAACAAGAGGCATCTGACCGCCTTCAAATCCGAATCTCCTCGAATATCCGGATCTTGATTTTTGTCCATTATGTCCTCTTCCGGCTGTTTTCCCCCAACCAGATCCCGGACCTCTACCAACTCTTTTTTTCTTTTTTATCGCCTTTTTAATAGGCCTGATATCATTAATTATCATCTTATTCCTCCACTTCTTCTACTTTTACAAGATGGGATAATTTCTTAATCATTCCCCAAATTTCAGGTCTATTTTCTCTAACCACTGTATGTCTTATCCTTCTGAGGCCAAGTCCTTTTACAGTTTCTCTCTGTTTTCTATCATAACCTATCACACTCTTAACAAGAGTAATTTTAAGCTTTTTGGTCTTTTTCTTTCTCATTTTTTACTGCCTCCACCTTTCCTTGTTTTAAGATTCTTTAATCCTTCTATCGTAGCTCTTGCACTTGTTATTGCATTTTTACTTCCTATGATTTTAGTAAGAATATTTTTAACTCCCGCTAATTCAAGTATAATTCTGACAGAACTTCCAGCAATAACACCGGTACCTTCTGATGCGGGTCTTAGAACAACATGCCCGGCTCCAAATCTTCCTTCAATATAATGTGGGATAGTTCCTCTCTTAATAGGAACATCTATTAAATTCTTTTTTGCATCCTCTATTGCCTTTCTTATTGCCATGGGAACTTCCCTTGCTTTTCCTTTCCCGATTCCTACCTTTCCATTCTTATTTCCGACAGCAACAAGAGCTGAAAATCTGAGATTTTTACCACCTTTAACAACTTTAGTAACCCTTCTGATGAGAATAACCTGATCTATAAATTCACTATCTCTTTCTCTTTTGTTTTCCATTTTTCCCTCCTAAAATTTCAATCCTTTTTCTCTTGCTCCCTCTGCAACAGCTTTAATCTTTCCATGGTAGATATATCCGTTTCTGTCAAAAACAACAGTTTTAATTCCATTCTCAAGAGCCCTTTCTGCGACAAGATTTCCAACTTTTTTAGCGACATCAACATTCTTTGCACTGATCTTATCTCCTTTTATATCCTTTTCAAGAGAAGAGGCTGCCACAAGAGTAACTCCCTTATAATCATCTATCACTTGAGCATAAATATATTTTCTGCTTCTGAAAACAACAAGACGCGGCCTTTCAGATGTTCCAACTATTTTCTTTCTAATTCTCATCTTAATTTTTTTTCTCTTTCTTATTCTTTCTTTTAACTTGTCCTTAATCATTTTACTTCGCTCCTAACTTTCTTTCTTTCTGTATAATTCTTTCACCCTCATATCTAATCCCTTTAAGTTTATATGGCTCAGGGGGTCTTATTGCTCTAAGATTCGCTGCAACCTGCCCTACTTTTTGCTTATCAATTCCCGAAACAGAAAATTTCATCGGATTTTCAACCGCAAAGGTGATACCTTCAGGAGGCTCTACCTCTACAGGATGAGAATACCCAATGTTAAACACAAGCTTTTTTCCTTGAAGCTGGACTCTATAACCTGCTCCCACTATCTCAAGTTCCCTCACATAACCTTTTGTAACTCCTATTACAGCGTTATTCAAAAGACTACGCGATAATCCCCATAAAGCTCTCGTCTGCCTCTCTTCATTCTTAGGAGAAATAATAAGTTTATCCTCTTCTAGTTTATAATCAAGAGATTCAAATTTAGGGCTTTCCAACTTCCCTTTGGGACCATTGATCACTATATGATCCTCTTTAATCTCTACCTTAACACTTTTAGGAATACTAACAGGTAATTTCCCAATTCTCGACATCTTATCTCCTCCTTACCAAATATAACACAAAACTTCTCCACCAACATTTTCAGATCGTGCCTCTGAATCAGTCATAATCCCTTTTGATGTGGAGATAATGGCAATTCCAAGTCCGTTTAAAACTTTGGGGAGTTTTTCAGCACTGCTATACTGTCTTAGGCCGGGTTTAGAAACTCTTTCCAGCCCGGAGATAGCAGGAACTCCATCTTCATACTTCAGAGTAATTTTAATAATTCCCTGCTTATTATCCTCAATAAATTCATAGTCTTCAATATAACCTTCTTCCTTTAGAATCTTAGTTATAGATTTTTTCATATTTGAAGCAGGGATCTCAACAGTCTCATATTTTCTCATTATTGCATTTCTAATTCTTGTTAAGTAATCAGCGATTGGATCTGTAAGCATCTTTCCTCTCCTTATTTTTTTTACCAACTTGCTTTAATAACACCGGGAAGTTCTCCCTTATGTGCAAGTTCTCTCATACAAAGTCTACAAATTCCGAATTTTCTGATGTATCCTCTCGGTCTTCCGCAAATTTTACATCTGTTGTATGCTCTAACCTTAAACTTAGGTGGCTTTTTGTTTTTTGCCAATTGTGATTTTTTAGCCATTAATTTCCTCCTTAACTCCTAAATGGCATTCCAAACATTTCCAGCAAAGTATAAGCACTCTTGTCATCTTTAGCGGTAGTTACTATTGTAATATTCATTCCTCTATTTTTATCAACCTTATTATAATCAATTTCAGGAAAAACCAATTGATCTTTAAGCCCTAATGTATAATTCCCCCTTCCGTCAAATGCTCTTGGAGAAATTCCTCTGAAGTCCCTGATTCGGGGAATTACAATACTAATTAACCTGTCAAGAAATTCATACATCCTATCACCCCTCAAAGTGACAGAAAGCCCGATAGGCATACCCTTTCTCAACCTAAAACTTGAAATAGATTTTTTAGCTCTTCTTACGACAGGTGCCTGACCGGTGATAATTTTAAGATCAGCAGCTGCAGCATCAAGGGCCTTTATATTCTGTGTCGCTTCACCTATTCCCATATTTATAACGATCTTCTCAAGTTTTGGGACTTCCATAATATTCTTTAAATTCAACTTCTCCTTTAAAGCTGGTTTTATTTCTTCCTCATATTTTTCTTTTAATCTTGGTATCATTTTCTTCCTCCTAATCCAATGTGGTTCCGCACTTCTTACAGTATCTCACTTTTGATCCATCATCCAAAATCCTAAATCCAACTCTAACACCGGTTCCACAATTAGTACAAAAGTACATTACATTGGAAATATGCAAAGGTGCTTCTTTCTCCAATGTTCCGCCCTGAACTCCCTTCTGAGGATTTGGTCTCACATGCTTTTTCATGAAATTAATTTTTTCAACTATAACCCTATTTTTCGAAGGAATAACCTTTAAGACCTTGCCAGTTTTACCTTTATCCTTTCCAGTAATCACAACAACCGTATCATTTTTCTTTATCTTTAACATTTAAAGAACCTCCATTGCCAAAGATACTATTTTCATAAACCTTCTTTCTCTAAGTTCTCTTGCAACCGGGCCGAAAACTCTCGTTCCAATAGGCTCACCTTCATTATTAATCAAAACAGCAGCATTATCGTCAAACCTAATATAAGTCCCATCTTTTCTTCTTACTTCCTGATTTGTTCTAACAATAACGGCTCTTACAACAGAACCCTTTTTTATTTTACTATTCGGTTCTGCTTCCTTTACCGTAGCAGTTATCACATCTCCCAAAGATGCATTATTAGGAGAAGCTCCTGCCACTGCTCTAATTGCCATTATTTTCTTTGCTCCAGAATTATCAGCTACCCTGAGTATCGTCTGCATTTGTATCATTTTTTACCTCCTGTTTTCCTAAAACTTTGGCTGCCTGTATGATTTTTACAACTTTCCATCTTTTTCTTTTTGACAATGGTCTTGTCTCTCTTATCAAGACAACATCTCCTTCCTTACACCTGTTTAGTTCATCGTGAGCCATATATCTTTTTTTCCTTTTTATGGTCTTTTTATACAAGGGGTGTCTAACCATTCTATACACAGTAACCACAACACTTTTGTCCATTTTTGCAGAACTCACTATTCCAATTTTCGTCGCTCTACTCATGCTACTCTCCTCTCTCTTTTAATATAGTTTTTATTCTTGCTATATCTTTTTTTGTTTCTTTAATTTTCATTGGATTTTGTAGCTGTCCTAAAACTTTTTGAAAATTCAGATTAAACAATTTTTCCTTTAATTCATTTTCCAAACTTTTCAACTCTTCCGAAGATTTTTCTCTAAGATCCTTTGCTTTCATTTAATCACCTCTTCACAAACCTTGTTTTAAAAGGAAGTTTATAGGAAGCAAGCCTAAAAGCTTCCCTTGCCACCTCTTCACTAACTCCTTCAAGCTCAAAAAGAATTCTACCGGGTTTGATTACATCTACCCATGCATCAACATCTCCCTTTCCTTTTCCCATTCTTGTTTCAGGGGGTCTCTTAGTTATGGGTTTCCATGGGAAAACTCTAATCCAGATCTTACCACCTTTTTTAATGTATCTGTTGATAGCTATTCTTGCAGCTTCAATCTGCCTTGCAGTAAGCCATTTTCTGCCAAGAGCCTGTAATCCATAATCACCAAAAACTAAGGTATTACCAGACTGAGCTTTCCCTTTCATCCTTCCTCTCTGAACCTTTCTGTATTTTACCTTTTTCGGCATTAACATTTTAGGCCTCCTCTCTCATCTCTTTTCTAACACTTTTAGGTTTTAATTTTTCACCTTTATATATCCAGACTTTAACGCCAATTTGTCCATAAGTGGTTTTTGCTTCCGCAAAGCCATAGTCAATATCGGCTTTTAATGTCTGTAGAGGAACTTTACCTACAAGATACCACTCGGATCTTGCAATTTCCGCTCCTCCCAATCTACCAGAAACCATAATTTTAATACCAATAGCACCCACTTTTATCGCAGAAGATACAGCGGCTCTCATAGCTCTTCTAAAAGCTGTTCTTTTTTCAAGCCTAAAAGCTACCTGTTCTGCGGTGAGCTGCGCCGAAAGTTCAGGTCTCTTAACTTCCTTTATCTCAATAGCAACATCTTTTTTTATCATTTTGTTAATCTTTTCTCTTAAAGATTGTAATTCCTTTCCACCTCTACCTATTATTACACCTGGTCTTGCAGTATAAATATTAATAGTAATAGAATCAGCAATTCTCTCAATAATAATATCCTTTATAGCTGCATTCCAATACTCTTTTTTTACAAATTTTCTTAATTTCAAATCCTCGTGAAGTTTCTCAAGATAACTCTCTCTATCAGCATACCATAAGGATTTCCATGTCTTATTAAAACCAAGTCTAAAACCATAAGGATGTGTTTTCTGTCCCACTGTTACCTCCTACTTCTCATCTAAAAATATTGAGATGTGACTAAACCTTCTTATTATGGGTTTCACTCTCCCCATAGGTCCAGCCTTAAATCTTTTCAACCTTGGCGCTTCATTGGCATATATTCTCTTAATGTAAAGCTTATCAATTTCAATATTGGGAAACTTGTTCTCAGCATTAGCCACTGCACTGTTCAGAAGCTTTTCAACTATAGATGCTGCTTTTTTCTTAGAGCTGAATTTCAATATTGTAATTGCTTCATTCACATTTTTCCCTCTTATAAGATCAATTACCAACCTAACTTTGGAAGGTGAAATTCTTATATACTTAGCATGAGCTTCTGCTAAATAATCTTTTTCCTTCTCAGCCATTTTTATCTCCTCTTCGCTGTTTTTTCATTTTTAGATGTATGCCCTTTATATGTTCTTGTAGGAGAAAATTCCCCTAACTTATGACTTACCATATTTTCTGTAACAAAAACAGGTATAAATTTCTTACCATTATATACAGCTATTGTAAGACCAACCATTTCAGGAACAACAGTGGATTTTCGTGACCAAGTTTTGATAACTGTCTTCTTTTTTATGTTTTTTCTTGCTTTCATAACTTTTTCAAGAAGTTTTTTATCAACAAAAGGTCCTTTTTTTAATGATCTCCCCATTTTACTTTCTCCTCTTTACAATAAATTTATCTGTTCTCTTATTCCTTCTTGTTTTATAACCCTTGGTAGGCACACCCCATGGACTAACTGGATGTCTTCCACCCTTAGCTTTTCCTTCTCCTCCACCATGCGGATGATCAACAGGGTTCATTGCCGTACCTCTTACATGAGGTCTTCTTCCCATCCACCTCACTCTTCCAGCCTTACCAATAGTAATGTTTGAATGTTCAATATTTCCTACTTGCCCTACTGTAGCCCTACACTTAAGATTAATTTTCCTGATTTCTCCTGAGGGTATTTTCATAATCGCATACTTACCCTCTTTACCAAGTATTCTTGCGAGAGTACCAGCTGATCTTGCTATCTGACCACCTTTTCCTGGATAAATTTCAATATTATGAACAAGCGTTCCAACAGGGATCTTCTCCAGTGGGAGAGAATTTCCAACTCTTATTTCAGCCTCACCATTTGTAGAAATTATCTTGTCTCCTACCTTTAAACTGTTAGGTGCTATTATGTATCTTCTCTCACCGTCCGCATATTTAACAAGAGCAATTCTTGAAGACCTATTAGGATCATACTCAATGGTTTCAACCACACCTTCAACATCAAACTTATCTCTTTTAAAATCAATTATCCTATACCTTCTCTTGTGTCCTCCACCTCTGTGTCTTACTGTTATCCTTCCCATATTATTTCTGCCGCCTTTTTTCTTAAGGCTAACAGTTAACGGTTTATAGGGAGATTCTGAAGTAATCTCTTCAAATGTAAAACCTGTCATAAACCTTCTTGAAGGTGTCACCGGTTTGTAATTTTTTATTCCCATTTTTACACCGCCTCAAAGAATTCAATCATTTTTTCGCCTTCTTTTAATTTTACATAAGCTTTTTTTATTTTTGGTGTTTTAGATTCAAACCTACCATATCTTCTGGGCTTTCCCTTTTTAACAACAACTCTTACTTTTTCAACTTTAACTTTAAAAATCTCTTCTACTGCTTTTTTGATCTGGTATTTATTTGCCTTTAAATCAACTATAAACCCTACAGTCCTCTCACTCTCTTTTAAATCAGTAAGCTTTTCCGTAACTAAAGGTGCTTTGATAATTCCGTATTTATCGTACTTCATTTAATTCTCTCCAAAAAAGATTTTAAGCCTTCTTCACTGAACATTATATTTTTATACCTAACTATATCGTAGATGTTAACCTCTTCGTTGGAAACATACTTCACTTTCGGAATATTTCTTGAAGCCAAGTAAAGGTTTTCAAAATTCTCATTTTTTTCCTTAGAATCCACAACCAAAACAGAATTAATCTCAAATTTCTTAATAATATCATTAAAAATTTTTGTTTTAGGGGATTCAACAGAAAGGTCATCAATTACCAACATTTCATTATCTCTATATTTAGCAGCAATCGCTGATTTGAGAGCATTCTTTTTCATTTTCTTAGGAACCCTAATATAATAATCTCTCGGCTTAGGCCCAAAAGTCGTACCACCATGCCTCCAAAGAGGAGACCTCACGCTTCCGGCTCTTGCAGTCCCTCTTCCTTTTTGACGCCAAGGTTTTCTTCCTCCTCCTCTAACCTCTCCTCTTGTCTTCGTAGAAGCAGTTCCTCTCCTCTGGTTTGCAAGAAAAGCCTTTACAACTTCCCAGATAAGGTGCTTTTTTGTAGGATAGCTGAAAATCTCTTCAGGCAACTCTATCTCTTTCACCTTTTCATTATTTTTGTTTTTTACCTCAATCTTATACATCTCAACCTCTCCTAAATTCACTATTTTTTACAATCACAAGACCGCCATTGGGCCCTGGAACAGCCCCTCTTACAAGAATAAGATTATCTTCTTTGATAATTTTCTCTATTTTAAGGTTTTTTACTGTAAGCCTTTCATTACCAGTGTGCCCTGGCAATTTCTTACCCTTCATAACCCTTCCCGGATATGTTGCTGCTCCGGTAGATCCGGGAGTTCTATGTATTTTAGAACCATGAGACATTCTACCACCACCAAAGCCGTGTCTTTTCATCACCCCTTGAAAACCTTTTCCTTTACTTATACCAACTACATTAACTCTTTTAACATTTTCAAAAATCTCTACAGTAAGCTCCCTTCCTTCTTCAATTTTCTTTTCATCCTTAATACTTACTTCTCTCAAGATTTTAACAGGTTGCTTTACACCTCTCTTCTCGAGGTGCCCTTTAAGAGGCTTATTAAGACCTTTAACTTTCCTGTTTTCAATAAAACCTAACTGAACAGCTTCATATCCATCCTTATCAACAGTCTTTTTTTGAACAACTACACATGGTCCGGCCTTGATAATGGTAACCGGAATCATCTCTCCGTTCTCATTAATTATTTGAGTCATACCTACTTTTCTTCCAATTAATCCTTCTATCATTTTAACCTCACAATGCTTTAACTTCTACTTCAATACCTGCCGGTAAATCAAGCTTTTGAAGCTCCTGAATTGTTTCATCATTATACTGAGTAATAAGAATCAACCTCTTATGTGTTCTTATTTCAAAATGCTCTCTTGATTTCTTATCAACATGAGGAGATCTAAGAACACAGAACCTCTGAATTTTTGTCGGCAGGGGAATGGGACCTGAAACTTTAGCTCCCGTATTTTTTGCCCTATCAACTATATCTATAGCTGATTTATCTAATAAAACATAATCAAAAGCTTTTAACTTTATTCTTATTTTTTCCATTTTAACACCTCTTTATTCAATAATCTCGGTGACAGAACCTGCTCCGATTGTTCTTCCGCCT
>CAZWJH010000049.1:3285-18806 GCA_964634755.1 uncultured Clostridia bacterium | reverse complement strand
CTTATTCTTTGAGGGATAAATTCCTCAACTTTTATCTTATAAGTTCCCAAAAGATTGTCTCCCAAAAATAGGTTTGCAGAGTAGATTCCCGTTTTATCATAATAATTGAATTTCACCTTTGTTTCAGCCATTCCGTTTGAATCCGTTTTCATCCTGATTTTAGCCTTTATCTTACCTTGAGGAGACATAATTTTAAGAATCACAGGAAGAGAAACAGGAGGAAGATAATCTTTGTCTCTGACAATTACCGCAATATTTGCCTCTTCACCGGGTCTGTAAAGATCCCTTTCGGAATATATAAAAGCTCTGTATTTACCTTTAAAATCGGATGAAACTCCACCCGTATCAAAGTCTGAGATATCAAGTTTTGAATAATCAGAATCAATGTATGTAAAATCATTCTCTATTTCGCCCGTAATAATAAATGGCTGGGTGTTTTTTGTGATTCCCGTAAATTCTATACTTCCCGAAGGACCGGTTTCGCCGGAAGCAAAAACTCTGCTATCCTTTGACAAAAGCTTTATATTAACATTGCTAACAGGCTCAAGCTTATCAAGGTCAAGTGCCCAGACCTTCACTCTATCCTTTGACTTTTTGTAAATAAGCCCTATGTTTGTGAGGTTAATCCATAATTGGTCTTCTTCATAAGTTTCATCTGTTGAGAAAACATATATCTCGAAAACTCCCTTTTCATTCAATCTCACAAAATCCTTGAGCCCTATTGTTGTTATTATCTCTTTATTGTTTTTATTTTTTGAAGAAAGGACTATGGACTTTTCAAAAATTTTTCTTGAAACATACTCATCGGCTCTTCTATCCTCAACCCATCTGTTCTTATAATATTTCCCATACCAGAAACAGATGTTTTTAGGCTCTATCTTTTTTATGATTATGGTTGCTCTTTTAACATTAATACTCTTTATTTTTAATTGGGGATCACTGCTCTTTTTAACATATCTCCCTTTAAACATAAATTTTAAAGATGGAGAATAATTCGGAACTTTTACCTGAAAATTATACTCTTTGTTCAAGAGAGCTCCATCTTTGGAAGTTAATCCCTTCAAAATTGAGACTTTAAAAATCTGTCCCGGTTGAAAATTGGATTTCACAACTACAGTATCTCCTATTACATTGACAGTATATTTAATAAAAGGATAAATTCTGAAATATGCTGAAAAATCCTGAGGTCTGAGCTCGGAGGAGAATTTAAGAGAAAGGGAAAAACTATTTTCCTCTTCACGAAACCTGTAATTTACAAGTTTAAAATACTTTCCTTCCTTTATTACAATGCTTCTCTCATAGGGCTTCTCAAGAGAGGTCTCTCCTCCCAGAACCTTTAATGTTGGCTTTATTTTGATAATAACCGGAATTTTTCCGCTAACAATATAGGGTGGGAGATTTTTTATCTCTGCAAAATAATCGGCTTCCGTAAGAGAGGAAAGAGTGTATTCAAGAGGAGCTTCGCTTTTTGAATCAATTATCTCCATAGCTTCCTTAAGAGCTGTTTCAGACACAGGATAATTAAAAGAGATCTTTATTTTTGCAGTTTTGAAAAATGTATTAACAGAAATAACAGATGGAGTAATGACTTTCAAACCATCCGTTTTAAACAAAAATTTTTCCTTTAACCTTATTTCCTTATCATTTGCCTTAATCTTATCAATTTCAACTTTATAGGTGGAAGCTGGTTTAAAATCATCCGAAGGATAAAAGACAAGTCTTTTAGGGCTTTCCCAATAAAGCTTTCCTCTGATTTCAGGAGTGAATTTAAGGGGGGATGTTCCGGAATAGGGAGTTCTCTTTTTAACAGAAGGATTTATTTCAGAGTCAAAGTCTATGTAAAGCGGAGCTTTTGTGTATGACGGATTTTTATCAAAAAGAAGCATTGCCTTTATGCTCTTAACCTTCTCAGTGCTTATACTGACAAGCTCACCTCTCAGCTCCTTTGATATTATCCCCTGCGTTTTTTCCTTGAAAATTTTGTTTTTAACAAACAAAATTCCGACAAAAACCAAAATCAAAACAAGCCCGAAAATAATATACTTTCTCATTCTTCCCTCCAATCAATACCTTATAAAAAAAGATAGCAGAGAAAAGGAAAAAAGTAAATAAGAACAGGTAAAAAAGCATAATATTTTTGGAAAATTTAGTTCTGTGCAATATAATAAGTAGGAAGTGAAAGAAAACTATTAAAATAAAAGTTGTATGTGCCACAAAGCCGCTTTTCGGTACTATTAAAAATATTATTGAGGTAGTAAAAGATAAAAATTGGAAAAATTTCGGAAAAATTCAAGTTCTTCCGTTTAATATATATGAGAGAAATTTTGAAAGTGTTTTTTAAAAGAAAATTCAAAAAATTTTCGGAAAAATTCAGTTTATATCTTTTATATAATATGAGAGGAAATTTAAAAATATTTTTTGAAAAAAATTTGAAAAATTTTCGGAAAAATCGGAAATTCTGCGTTTATATAATATGAAGAAATTTTTTAAAGAAAATTTAAAATTTTTTCGGAAAAATTCAATTTGTGGCGTTTATATAAGGTAGGAGAAAGGTAAAAGTAAAAAGGGAAAAGTAGAAAGGTGAAAGTCGGAGCGAGTGAAACGAGCGAAGATCCCGCATTCATTTTTAATGTATATGATAAAAGGTGAAACAATGGAAGAAAAAGAAGCATTTAAGCTCAGAGATGCAAAAAAAGGACAATAAAATGAGTGCGGGATGGGTAGTCGGGTAGAGACGCCCAATTTGGGCGTCTCAGACGATGAGCTGACTATAAAAAACTCATACGAAAGTCATAATAAATTGAGATTAAATAGCTGAGACAGCTTTTGGCTTAATGGCTTTAGGCTTTAAAAAAAAGAGAGTGGCGGAAGGTAGAGATACTTCGCCAAAGAAAATTCAAATTTATTTTCTCTACCGCTCCTTCCCTCTCTTTTAAATAAATAAATTCGGGGGGTAAAATGAGAAAAAACAATAATAAAGCAAAGAGCATACCAACTTATAATTATGAAGGGGAACCTTCCTATATGCTCTCCTCAGGATTTTTCTCTGAAAACTCCAAAAAACCTTTTTCTCCCCCTCCTGCTATAACCTATTCATCAACTTCCCTTGAGCTTGCCGCAATAGCATTCTCCTCACTTGTGGAGGACACTTTTTATGAAAAATGGGATGAAAGGGAAAAAAGACTTAATGAAAAAATAGATTATGCTCCCGCAGATTTCATTGCAAAATTAGCAGTATTCTCAAGAAGGGAGATGAATCTCAGAGCATTTCCCATCTATCTTCTCCTAACTGCTATTAAAAAAGGTATTCACAAAAAAAATCCGAAGCTCTTCCGCTCCGCAATAGCAAACACAATAAACAGAGCTGATGAGCTCTCGGAGTTTCTTGCTGTTTATCAAAAAATAAACGGCAAAATAAAACCACTCGCAAATATCGTAAAAAAGGGTATTGCAGATGCTTTTAAAAAATTTGACGAGTATCAGTTTGCAAAGTACAAAAGAGAGAGAGCCATAGTAACCCTTAAAGATGCGCTTTACCTTACCCACCCCAAACCTGAAACCAAAGAGCAATCAGAGCTTTTTAAAAAAATCAAGGATAATAAACTCAATATCCCTTATACATGGGAGGTAAAACTCTCGGAGATTCCTGCCGATGATATTGAGGGAAGAAGAGAGTTCTGGAAGGATATAATCTCAAAGAGAAAACTCGGCTATATGGCGGCTCTAAGAAATTTGAGAAACATATTAAAGGTTGCCGATGATGAGCTTGTGGAGATGATTTCTGTTTACATCAAGGATAAAAATCTATTGGTAAAAAGCAGAATATTTCCTTTCAGGCTTTTGAGTGCATATAAGGAAATTAATTTGCTCCTCACTCAAAGCACTGAATGGCAGATAGATGTAAAAGAGGAGCATATAATAAAAATCCTGCAGGCTCTTAAAGATGCAGTGGAGGTGTCTTTGGGAGAGGTTATGGCAAAGGAAGAATTCTGGCAGAGAGATGAGAGAACCCTCGTTGCAATAGATGTATCGGGTTCAATGGATTCTTCGATTTCAGTAAGGTCAAGAATAACCCTTAAAGACATCTCCATATTTTACGGAATACTTGCAAAAAATTATCTTAAAGATTCAAAGGTGGGGCTTTTTGGATATAGCTGGAAAATGGTTGACGAACTTATAGATAATAATATCTTTGCCTCACACGACAGACTTTCAAAAGTGGAAGTCGGTTGTTCAACAAATGGTTACCTTGCTATAAAGTGGCTTTTGGACAATAAAGTTAAAGTTGACAGAATTATTATGTTTACCGACTGTCAGCTTTGGGATTCCAGTTATTACTTGGATAGTGAGGGCAATATTTTCGGAAAGCTCTTTTATAATTATAAGAAAGTTAATCCGAAAGTGAAGCTTTACATCTTTGATCTTGCAGGCTATGGCACAACCCCTGTTGATGTGAGAGAAGGAGGGGTTTACTTTATTTCAGGATACTCGGATAAAATATTTCAGGCAATCTCTTACATAGAAAAGGGAGAGCATATTGTTAAGATGATTAATAAATATGAGTTTTGAGAAAAAATAAAAAAAATTAAAAAAAACACTTGACAAAGGGGAAAAATAGGCTTATAATATATAATGTAAATTACATTAATACGATGATAAATTTTAACGCTTTAAATAAATTTAATCAAAATACCTCAAAGGGGGGAGTTTTGAAGCGTTAACGCATACCTTGCCGTACATTTGAAATTTATCTTTAGGAGGTGAGGTATGCCTGATAAAAATACTGAAAATTTTTTAAATTTTGCTAAAAAACAGATTAATAAAAACTATTATTATTTGCCGGAAGATGAAAAAGAAGAAATGGCAAATGCTGTGGTAAGTAGAGTTTTAAGAAAGGAAAAATTTTGGAGATTATTATATGAAAATGAAAGAATTGGGTATGGGTATTTAAAAAAAGCAGTTAAATATGCAGGTGAAGATTATTTAAAAAAGAATGATAAAAAAATACCTTTTATAAAGTGGATGTTGTCGGCTATAACCGACCCGGTGCATTATAGTATATTAGCGGAGGCAGAGGAGGTAAGTGATGAGATAGTTGAAGAGGTGCTGTTGGATGAGAAGTTAAAAGAAAAATTGTTTTTTGTTTATTTGAATTATTATAAAGGATTAAAATTGGAAGAGTTGAGTAAAATGTTTGATTTGCCGAAGAGCACTATCTATTCTAAAATAAAATCCGCTTTGAACCAGCTTAATGAAATTTTAAAGAAAAAGGGATTTGTTTTGTTTGGCCAGTATAAGATATTTTTTTACGAACTTTTTAGTGAAGTGGAATTATTAATTGAAGAAGAAGGATTTTTGGAAAATGAAAGCACAGGAGGTTTGTTAGAAGCGGTTTGATAACCTGACAGTAGGCGAGTTTATTAAAAATGATAAAACATGAGAGAGTTTAACATGGTAAAGTTCACGAAAATTCACTTAGATAAAAAGAGCATACAAGCAAAATTAAAAACACTTGACAAAAGTTTAAAAATGTGATAAATTAATGTATGATACATTGTAATGATAAAATAAAAATTAAAGTTAGAAAAAATTATGGAAGGATTGAAAGAGTGAATGGCGGGACAGTGGAGTTCAGTGAGATTGAGATGTACGGCACAAATTGTGCAAAAGAAGGAAATTCCGTCTCAATGTTTTACTTTAAGGAAACAAATATGGTTTACTCTTCGGAGGGAGAGCTGAGTGAAGCAGGGATTGAAATACCATTTTTGGAAAGTGTGATAAATTTAGCCCCCGAAAGAAAAAAGCTGAGCTCAAAATCCAAAGCTAAAGAGAAAAGCGGTTGAAAAAGAAGGGTAAGGAGAATCCGGCGGGATGAAAGATAAAATCGCTGGAAGGTTGATTGTAATGATGTCTAAAAAAGATTTGAAATTTTGAGGGGGCTGATGGAAGTGGGCAGGAGTAAAGGGTATGTAGAGACGTTGCATCCAACATCCCTACATTTTTTGCTAAGCCCAAAAAGCTGGAAAGAGAGATTTTTGGCTTTAAAACAGGGTTAATGGTGTAGAGACGCCCAAATTGGGCGTCTCTACGGAGATTTTAATTCTAAAAGTCGCCAAAAAAGGCTTTTGGGCTTTAAGCTTTTAGCTTTTTAAGAGGAGGTAAGATGATAGAAATAATCAAAAAAATAACTTCTCCTGATAAGGAGGAGAGGTTTAACAAAATTTTATCTTTAATAGAGAGGGATTATATTGTTGAGGATGGTTTTGATGGAAAAAATATAATAATCCCGGCAGCTTCCTACAAAAAGCTTACGCTTATGGCACATTATGATGTTTTTCCCGGAAGTTTGGGCTATAATGACAATTCTTCAAGTATTGCTGTTCTTCTCTCTTTGCAAAATAAAGTCAATGGGAATATTGAGATAGTTTTTACTGACAGAGAGGAATTGGACAGAGCAGGTGCATGTGACTATATTAACAAAAACAATCCAGAAGCTGTAATAAACCTTGATGTAGCAGGAGTGGGAGATTCTGTGTTTTACTATGACACTTTGGGAAATTTTCCTCTTGACTTTCAAAAAGCTTATTCTGAAATTTACCAATTGCCGTCCCATCCTACCTGTGATTCCTCGGCAACCTCATACGCAGGAATTCCCTCTCTTCTCGTTTCAGCTTCGTACGCTGACTCACCTGACCCCATAGGTGAAATACTAAAAACAATGCACAATGAGCAGCTTGATAATAGGATTGAGATTATAAGTGAAGATGTGCTTGGTAAAGTAAAGACATTTGTTTTAAACCTGACGGAGCTTTTTTATAACAAAAATGAAAGAGTTTTAAGCTTTAAATCCGTAAATGGTGTAGAGACGCCCAATTTGGGCGTCTCTACGGAAAGGAGGCTTAAATGAAAATTTGGGACATAGTGACAAAAAACAGTTGCTTTTATGTTGAAAATGATGAAAATGGCAAAAAGACAATTGTCTTAAACAATCCCGATGAGATCTCCTGCGAATACAATGACATTGATGTTTCCTGCCTCTATGCACAAAAACTAATTTCAAAGAGAGAGAGAATAGACGGTAATTTTTCAGTGGCATTTAACAGATTGAAAAGACTTGAATCTTTTCCCCGGATTGTTGAAGGGAGTTTTGATTGCTCTTTTAATAAATTGGATACCCTTGAAGGCTCACCGGAGGAGGTCGGAGGTGATTTTATATGTACTCACAATAAAATAGTTTCACTTGAAGGGATAAGCGAAAGAATCGGAGGAAGTGTTTATATTTTTAAAAATCACCTGAAAAGCTTAAAGGGAATACAAAAGAGAGTGAATGGAAATTTTGACTGCTCGTACAACAGTCTTAAAACCCTTGAAGGTGGTCCCAAATATGTTGAGGGGGACTATGATTGCTCGGGAAACAATATAAAAAATCTGAAAGGTCTGCCAAAGTATGTCGGAGGGGATTTTATATGTATTCATAACACAAGAAATCTGTCAGAAGATGAGATTAAAAAAAGGGTTGAGGTAAAAGGCAGAATAATCTTGAGCAAAAAAATAAAAGAGAATATTAACTGGTATAAAAGCGAAGACATTAGTGAAAAGAGCAGAAAGGTTGCCACAATTGCCATAAGCAAAGCTTTTGAAATGTTTTTTAATAATGCGAACAAAAATGAAAATTTAATCATAAAAAGGAGGGAGAAATGAATAAATTATTTTTTAAAATTATTAATCACAAGGGGAAACTCTCACTATTAAAACCGAATAGAAGCAAAATCCTTCGGGAGATTTCCGCCACATTTAACTTGGTACTTGAAGATGCTCTGGCATTTTTTCACATTATAAGAGAGATACACAAGGGTCCCGGTTTTGTAAACCTCAGGGATTTTTCCAAAAAGAAAAAGCTTTCTGAAGATGATTATTTTATTTTTCTCGGAAGAATTGTAAATCTAAAAGGGAAAAGACTTTTGGAGTTTGTTAAGGATTCAAAGGATAGTCTTTATCCTGTGGTTAAGCTAAGCGAAATTGCGCTGAAAGGCTTTTTTAGCACCAACCAAAAACCTTTCATGAATTTACTTGAAATAACATCGTACATAGCGGATGTTTTAAAAATGTATGGGATTCCTGACGGAGTAATGTCACTTGAGGATTTCTGGAAAAGGATTGACAGAAGAATTGAAAGACCCATTTTAAGAAAGGTTATTAATAAATACTTTACACCTTACACTGTTGAGGAGAGATTTTTCGTCCTTTTTCTTTTGGCAAAGGAAAAGATTCCTTCACTTGATATTTTTGATTATGCATCATTTTTTGACATCTTTTTCAGGGATACTCCCAAATCAACGAATTTCTGGAATGAGCTAATCTCGGGAAACCTCGGGATAGTAAAGGATTCAATCGTTTTTGTTGAAAAAACGGAAAGTAAATTATTTGAAGGTGATATCAGTGTAAATGAGAAACTTTTGGAGCTTTTGGATAATCCCGGGGCAATGTTAATGGCTGTGAGAAGAAAGAGAGTAGGAGGGCTTCTCTACTTGGCTGATACGAGCAAAGATGAAAAGCTGTTTTTCAGTTCAACCCTGAAAAATAATCTTGAGCTTTTGGAAAGAGCCATTACAAAGGATAATTATGAGAGAATAAGAAAGGAGTTGAACCGCAAAGGTTTCCCCTCGGGAATAGTTGCTCTCTTTTACGGTGCTCCCGGAACGGGAAAAACAGCTTCAGTGTATTATTTGGGTAAAAAGACAGGAAGAAAGGTTTATCAGGTGGACCTTGCAACAATAAAAAACAAGTGGCTTGGCGAAAGTGAAAAAAATGTCAAGAGAATTTTCAGAGAATACAGAGATTTGAGCAAAAGGGAAGAGCATACTCCCATTCTTCTTTTGAATGAAGCTGATGGTATTATTTCAAAAAGGGTTTCTATAAAACATTCGGTTGATCAAACAATGAACACCATGCAGAATATCCTTCTGGAAGAGCTTGAGGATTTTGAGGGAATCTGTATAGCTACAACAAATCTTGACATAAACATGGATGATGCTTTTTCAAGGAGATTCCTTTTTAAAATAGAATTTACATCCCCAGATTATGAGGCAAGAAAAAACATCTGGGAAACAAAGCTTCCGGGGCTTTCGGAGGAAGAGTATGAGATTCTTGCCGAAAAGGAGCTTACGGGAGCTGAAATTTCCAATGTTTGCAAAAAGGTGGAGCTGAGGGAGATTATTATGGGAGAAAATATTTCAATTGAGGAAATACTCTCCTTTATATCAGAGGAGAAAAATTACAAGGCTGAAACACAGGTGGGCTTTTATAAAAATTAAAATAAAGGAGGTTTTGATGAAAGAATTTTTTAAGAGAGGAGAAAATATTTCCGCTCTCATTCTTTTTATTGCATTCTTTCTGCCATGGGTTGATCTTGGTATAGTCTCTCTTCCCGGCTACAAGTTGATTAAAGTGGGTGAGGGTCTTGCAAGTTTGGCATCTTCTCTCGGAGAGAAGGAAGCTTCTCTCCCGTCTGAGGTTTATCTTATTTATCTCATACCTGTAGTTAGTCTTATTATTATGTATATGGGGTTAAAAGGGAAAAGGGCGAAACTGCTCTCAATCGTGTTGGGTGCTCTTATTCTTCTGGGGTTTGTGCTTTACTTTGTGGATGGTGGCTCTCTTGAGTTTTTCGGGCTCGGTTTGTACCTTACATTTTTGGGTGCTGTGGGTTTGATTTTGGGTGCTCTTGATATTTTCAAGTTGAATTTAAGTTAAATTAAAAGGCTCGGCGGCAGAGCCGCCGAGCCACTAAATTAAAAAAAGGAGTAAAAATGAGATTGCTTCAAATGCTTGAAGGGATTGACGAAAAATCCCGAAAAAAGCTGAGAATGCTGAAAATGATAATTGGTAAAGAAGAAAGAATCAGCTGGTATCCGAGTGCGGGTAATGACATAAGAGACCTTTTTGAATTTTCCGAAGGACAGGCAAAGTATTATGGAATGAAAAGCATCTCGAATCTCTTTGTTCACACTGACTATTACAGAGATTTTTTTGACTTGGATAAAAAAAAGGTGATTAAGGAGGTATATCCCTATCTTTACAGAAAAGATTTCAGAAGAGTCTCGGATTTTTACGATTATGTGAACAAAAGGCACAATGTTGTGCACTTTTTTATTAAGGATATTTACAAATTGAGGCTCAAGAGAAGATTTCCGGTTAGTTATGATTTTACTCCGGGAAAATACCACGGCTCCCTTACAAATTACTCCCCTGAAGAAATTTTGCTTTTTGAAATAAACTTTGCATCAAAGCACGGAAACTCAAAAGCTTATCTTCTTTACTTCTTTTTTGAAAATTTTAACTTTTTATCTGAAATACTTTTAAAGTACAATGTTAAAATTTCCCATATGGTCAAAATAAGAGAAGGCTGCGGTTTGGGAGGATGCTACAAGAGCATATCCCTTGCCTACTCTCTTTTGTCAGTTTTGGGGGTAAAATACCTTTATGCTGATTGGGAAGTTCACTTTGACCCTTACACTGATACTATTCTTTATGAGTTGGTAAGAAAACACGGAATTGATGCAAAATACTATCTTATAAAGGAAATTCACAGATTGAAGGAGTGGAGCGGATTTTCAGCCCGCCTTTTTGAAATAATCCCCACGAATATTCGGATGAATTCATTTTTGATGGCTAATATTTTAAAAAGAATAACCAATCACTTTGAGATAAGGAATGCAAGCTCGGAGGATACCTTTGTAAGAAATCCCGGAAGTGAAATATTCTCAAAAAACATATTTCAGCCGGGTGAGATTGAGTGAGCCTGTATCATTTTTGTTTTTTTCACATTTGAGATAAAATAAACTATCGGAGAGAAAAGATATGATGGAAATGAGATTGAGTTTCAAGAAAGGAAATCTGTATGCCGAAGATAATGGAAATACATTTCTCATTGCATCAGGCTCTCCGAAAAGTTTCGGAAGACTAAAGAATATTGAAATAGAGGGAAAAAGTTTTCCGATTTTAAACTCATTTATGGGGCTTGATTCCGAAAAGTTGAGTGAAGTTTACAGACTTAAAATAGATGCCGTAATAGGACTTAATATTTTAAATGAATTTGATGTTATTTTTGATTTGAAAAATCCCGAAAATGGAAAGATTGAATTTTCAAAGGAAATTTTTGAAACAGAGGGGATAAAAATTCCGATAACCGTGGAAAGAGGTGTTTTCCCGGCACTTGAAGTTTCGGTCTCAGGAGAAAGTTTTAAAATGTTTTTTGATACTGCAGCTGCAATATCATACCTTGAAGGTGTTGATTTAAAAGAGATGGGAGGAGAAAAAGAAAAAGATTACACTGACTATTACCATGGCATAGGGACATTCACAACGGAAACATACAGGCTCAAGGTGAATTTTGGTAAGCTTGAAAAATCCCTAAGATTCGGAAGATTACCAAAGACTTTGGGAGAGCACTTAAAATTCGTATTAAAAAAGGATGGGATAATAGGGAATGAATTTTTTTTGGGGAGCGAGGTTTTGTACTCTTCAGAAAGAAAATTTTTGATTTATAAAAAATAGAAAATTAAATCTTAAGAATTTTAATGGAATAATTTTAAAATTTAAAAAGGGGGAAACAATGGTAAAAAGAGAAGGGATTTTTGAAATTCCGTTTTTTATGGTAAGAAATTTAATCGGGGTAAAGGCTCTTTTGAACAGAGAAGAGAGAACCTTTATTTTTGACACGGGAGCTCAACTTCCGGTCTTAAACACAGAGTATATGGATGTGAAAAATATGCCTGCCCGGGGGGATATTGAGCCGGGACCCGGGAATCTCGGTGTTTTAAGAGCTCAGGATGGTTTGATTACTCTGAGTATGGGGCAGATTACAAAAGAATATTCTCAGATTCCTGCAACAAATCTAAACTACCTGAGAGAGGAAATGCAAACGGATGAGGAAATTTACGGTTTAATGGGCTATGATTTTTTCACCGGTTATGATTTGCTCTTTGATTATGAAAATAAAAAAATCACATTCGTAAAAAATAATTTGACCGGGGAGTTTATAAAAGATGAACTTGGCAGGGGTAATCTTACCACCATACCTTTTAATTACAGACTTCACATTCCTGTAATTGAGGCAAAAATAGGAGAAAGGTCATACGAGTTCGGTGTTGACTGCGGGGCTGAGACAAATCTCTTTGACAGAAATTTATTTGAGGAATTAAGAGAGCACCTTGATAATATCACTGAGGATAATTTGGTGGGAGTTTACAATGCTCAGCCTGTTGTCAAAAGAGCTGTCTTAAGGCGACTTGAAGTTTCGAGCAAGATTTTTGAAAATATGTTGACAGTTTTCAGTGAGCTTGCCGCATTTATGCCCGGGATTAATCTTAACATAGACGGTTTCTTGGGCTACGAATTTCTCTCAAAACAAAAAACCTTTATAAGCTACAGCAGAAGGGAGATTGTGTTGGTGGAGGGGTGATAAAGCCAAAAGCAAAAAGCATCCAAGCATCAAAGCTGATTTTGTAATTTGTGTATCTGTTTTTTACGAAATTAAAATATTAAATAATAAATAACCAACCATCCGTAGAGACGGTGCCCGCCAAGGCGGGTCTACGCTTCACTCCGACAGCTACGGCTATATACACGAATAATGTTACGGATGAAATTACATAAAATCATAATCCCGATAGCCCGTAGAGACGCCCAAATTGGGCGTCTCTACACCATCAACAAACAATCAATAACAAATCAAAAACGAAAAAATCATTTGATTTAATTAAAATTTAATTGTAAAATTTTGTTATATGAGTGGTTATAGCTTTGTTTTTACACAAGACAAAGCTTCAGAGCTAAAGTTGTTTTAGTCCTTCTAACTTATCTTAGTGTTGAGTTTTGTTTGACTTCCTTTAATATTTTCCTGTATATTATTATATTATGTTTTGTGTTTATTTAAACTTTAAATCAAAAGGGGAAATCAATTTGGGAGAGGCTCTGTTGTGAAGTGTGTTATAATAGAGAGTTGCAAAAAAAAATGAAAAAACTTTGGAATAAGAGAACAGAATTAGATTTTTTCAAGAAAACCCTTAAGATAACAAGCCCTGAAAGTTTATTTTATATAATTGATGATGAAAAATATTTGGCTTATTGGCCAAAAAAATATAATGGCAAAAAGAGCACGCTTCAGAGTAGAAACGCCTTTATTGGAACTTTTACTGAAAAGTGGGTTAAGGATTTGCTTACTCCTCTTGCAAAAGAATTAAATGCGTATGCTATAAATAAAGTCGTTTGCGAAGAAATAGGGCTTGGGATAAAATCTCCGGCTGATGTTGCAATAGTTAGAACAAAAGAGCAAAATCAAAAGCCTGAAAATATACTTCTCATTATTGAAGTAAAAATGTCTCTTGTATGGAATTGGGTATATTCTCCTCGTAGTAAAAAAATTAAATGTGTCGGAGATCTGACTACCCATCAGGGTAACCCCTCTCTTTTGAGATCTGATACTATGTTAAAAGCTATCGGAAAGAGCATAAACATAAGAGTTTCGGGAAGAGAATCCTCCAAAATCCCCATAATAATTATCGGAAACACACCTATAACAAAAACCTATTTTAAAAAAGTTGATTTTCTTAAAAAAGCCGGAATTATACAGGGCTTTTATTCGGTAAATCCTTTGCCCTTTAATAATAAAAGCGATAATGAAAACAAAGAAAAGAACATAAAAAAAACTCAAGACGAAGGCTTTTTAAGAATTGACAGAGTAGAGGAATTATATGCTTCAATTAGTAATTTGATAAGAGAAGAAAGAAACTTTTTCTCTTCCATGGTTTCAAAGAGAAAGTTAGGAGAAATTATTGATATTGCAAGTAAGGAAACAACATACGAAAGAAAAGCTGAAAGATTTTTAACTTTATTAGAAGAAAACTAAAATGGATAAAAAAACGAAGGGAACAAAAACGAGTAAATTCGGAGTGGGGAGAAGAGAAAACCATGATTCAAGTGAATTTTATGCAAGTAAGATGTATGAGAATCTTCCCAAAGAAAAAAAGGTAAATTATATTGAACAGGAAGTTCCGGAGAGGATTATTAACAAAATTCTGTGTAAAAGCAGTGAAAAAATGGAAGAATTACCTGATAATAGTATTCATTTAATGATTACTTCTCCTCCGTATAATGTCGGAAAGGAGTATGACAAAAATTTGAGCCTTGATGAATACAGAGCTTTTTTGTCAAAAATTTGGAAAGAAGTCTACAGAGTACTTGTTCCCGGGGGAAGAGTCTGTATTAATATCGCGAATCTCGGAAGAAAACCTTACCTTCCTTTGCACTCCTTTGTTATTAAAGATATGTTAGAAATAGGGTTTTTGATGAGGGGAGAAATCATATGGAACAAAGCGTCAAGTTCAAGTCCTTCAACAGCTTGGGGAAGCTGGCTGTCCGCTACAAATCCGATATTGAGAGATATTCACGAATACATACTTGTTTTTTCAAAAGATAATTTCAAGAGAGAAAAATCAAAAGAAAAGGAAAATACTATTTCAAAAGAGGAATTTTTGGAATTTACGAAAAGTGTATGGACTTTTCCGGCTGTATCTGCAAAGAAAGTGAGGCATCCGGCACCATTTCCGGTTGAACTTCCTTATAGGTGTATTCAACTCTTTTCCTTTAAAGGGGATATAGTTTTAGACCCATTTATGGGAAGCGGACAAACAGCTATTGCTTCGATATTGACTGATAGATATTTTGTCGGGTATGAAATTAGTGACGACTATGTGAAACTTGCGGAAAAAAGGATAAAAGATTTTCTTTTGGAATACAAAGCGCCAAGAATTTTTGAAGTCGAGGATAAAAAAGCATTTTTTCGTAATTTTGTTTAAACCATTTGGTTTTAAACTGGTATTTTGAACAATTAAAACATCCCCCTCTTGACAAAAACTTTAAAATGTGCTTAAATAATGTATGATACATTGTGAGATATTATAATCAAAAAAAATAAACCGGGAGGTAAGGATGAGCAAAGCTAAAATAATAAGTTTTAGCAAAGATAAAAAAAGTGCCGAGGTAGTTTTCTTAGAAGACAACAAGAGTTTTACAAGACACCTTAAACTTAAATTAGTTAAATGTAAAGATAAAAATAATAATGAGTGTGAAAAATATCAGTGGTTTTACTTATCTCCATACAAAAAAGAAGAGCCTTTGGTACACGATGATCTGAGTGTTCCGGATCCTCCTTCTAAAAATGCTGATAAAAAAGATAATGATAAAAGTAGTGATGATGATAATTCCAAAGATGCTAAAAACCAAATTTAATCTTTAATAATTTAATAAATAATTTATCATAATAGGAGGGGATAATGAGCAAAAGACTTTTGTATTATCTTAATGGGGGTAAAAGAGGGGAGTTTTTTGAATTAATTGAGAATTTGGGAGAAAAACCGGTTATTTACTGGTATCCTTCGGCAGGAAGAGATTTTTTCCCCATTTATACCAACAGATTTGAAACGCACGGTGATTACATAAGGGAAAATTACCCTGAGCTT
>CAZWJH010000049.1:1820-3185 GCA_964634755.1 uncultured Clostridia bacterium | reverse complement strand
TACCAACAGATTTGAAACGCACGGTGATTACATAAGGGAAAATTACCCTGAGCTTAAAGAGCCTGAAATATACCTTATGTCAGATTACCACTTTTCAGAGTGGAATACGCAGGTTTTGAAAGTAGGCGACTATAAAGATTACCCGAGATTTAGAATACTTTATGTTGAGGAACTCAGAAGTTTTCCTGATGCAAAGTATCCGGAGTTTTTGGTGGATTTCAGAAAAAAAGAGGAGAACATGCCCAGAACATTTTACATAAAAATATTAGACAAAGAGAGAGAAAAATTTTATCACTATGTTTACAGTTTTGTTGAAAATGCGTGGTTTATTTCAAAGGTTCTTCTGAAACAGAGGGCTGAGATAATGTATGTTTTAAGGAAAATATTCGGAGGAGGTTTTGCCGGCGGAAGAGCAAGGGGAGAATATCTTAAAAATGTGCTTTACTTTTTGAAAACAAAGGTGTTTATTGGAGAAATGTTTGAGGGTACCTACAATTTCGGAGATAAAATTTCACTGGAACTTTACCCTGAGATAAGGGAGAGGGGAAAGAGATTTGAGCCTGAATTTGTTGAGGATGAGAATTTGCGTGACGGAGAATGTTGGTATTATGTGAAATTTCCTTATTTGAGAAGATAAAAAATTTACTTCGGAGGTGAAACAATGTTTGAAAAAGCTCTGGGAATTGCCGAAAAATTCACCTTTCCTGTTGTGAGAAATATTAAAATAGGAAATGTTGTAAAGTCAGAGGCAGGAACCTATGTGCTTGTTAACAAAGAGGGCTGGTTTCTGACCTGTGCCCATCTTTTTGAAAAAGACCCTAATGCGGAAAAAAAGGATTTCTGGTGGGGTAAGGATGGGATCACCTTTGATAAAAACAGCCTTATAAAAGACGATGAGATTGACCTTGCAGTCGGAAGATTGCTAAATTTTAACCCGTCTTCAGATATCAATTACCCTGTTTTTGCCAGTCCTGAAAAGCTGAAAAAAGGGAAATATGTCATAATCTTCGGTTATCCGTTTTTAATGCCGCAGGCAACCTATGATTCCGCAGGTGATGCTTTCAGATTAAACCTCAAAGACCCTTTTCCTCTGCCTGTGGCGGGAGTTTATTACAGAGATCACGAAGTCGGAAGAGCAAAGTACATTGAGATTACTTCAAAGAGTTTGGGCGGTCAGAGTGGAGGACCTATCCTTGATGAAAGCGGAATTGTTTTGGGCATTCAGTCAAGAAACCAGCATCGCATAATTAAAGAAGATGAAGTTGACGAAAGCGGAAGGGTTCGCGCAAAGACAATTGATTTTCAAACAGCATTCGGTGTTCATTCCGAGCTAATAATTGATTTTCTTAAAAAGAATAAAATTGA
>CAZWJH010000049.1:0-1720 GCA_964634755.1 uncultured Clostridia bacterium | reverse complement strand
AAAATTGATAAAAAGAGTTGTTTTTAAAAGAAGGCTTAAAATTGACCTCTCCCAGCTCTTGAACCCGGAGCTTATTGAAAGTGCGGAGGAGAATGGGGTTGAAAAGTTGGAGATAAAAGACGGTAAGGTAAGAATAGCTGATAAAATAACCTTTGGAACCTCAATAAAGAAAAATTTTCTTATTTATACGAGCGCTCTAAGATTTCTTTATGAGATAAAAGCGGAGAATTTTCTTACCGTGACAAATGTAATAATCACAGATAATATTGTCGTCCTTATAAAGCCAATATTCAAAAAGGTCTCAGGAGGGCTTGGAATAGTAATAAAAAACAAGGTGGTGATATTAAGTTGAAAATGGGGTGAATTTTTAGGGGGGAAAATAAGCCTGCTAAATTGTCAAATTTTATAAAAATAGCAGGGTTAAAATGTATAATACCTACATTTTGTCTAATAATTTTCCAAAATGATATGCATTTTGTTCAATGATTTGACAAAATGACTATTTTGCTATAAAATTATCATATGAAAAATATCATAAGAAAAATTTTTGAGCTTAATGAGTTAACAAGAGAAGTTGTAAAAAAATACCCGAAAAAGAGATTTCTGTTTAACATAGTAAGAGAATTAAAATCAAAACACTTTAAGGGGATAGTAGGACCGAGAGGAAGTGGAAAAACCGTACTTTTAGAGCAATTATCCGTTTACTTTAAAGATTCTGTTTATATCTCAATGGATACACTTGAGCCTGATTCCAATCTTTTTGATATTGTGAAAAATCTTAACCTTAATTATAAAATCAAAAATTTTTTCATTGATGAAATTCATTTCAACAGAGATTACAAAAAATCATTGAAAAACATCTTTGATTTTTTGGATGTGAATCTTTTTTTCTCAAGCTCTGTTTCAATTTCAATCTTGGATTCTTCCTACGATCTTTCAAGAAGAATTAAATTTTACTATCTTTATCCTTTTTCTTTAAGAGAATATCTTTTTTTTAAAAAAGATGTTTTATTAGAGCCATTATCATTAAAAGATATTATACAAAATGACAATTTAGAATATTTAAGGTACGAATACTTATTTGATGAATATTTGAAGGGTGGAAATTATCCTATTTCTCTGGAAGAAAGTGATATTACCGAACCACTTGAGAATATATTGAAAAAAATAATTTTTAAGGACATTGCTTCATCCGCAAATTTGGGGTTCGGAGAACTTCATACTGTAGAAAATCTTTTAAAATTCATAGGAAGATCCCATGCGGAAGATATGAGCTATACAAATATTGCTAAGAATATTGGCATCTCAAAGTATAAAGCCATAAAATATCTTCAACTTCTTGAAAAATCCTTTGTTCTGAATATTGTTTTTCCAAAAGGAACTAATGTGTTAAAAGAGCCGAAGATTTTAATGAGAGTGCCTTATCGGTTGCTTTACAATGATTTTGAAAATGCAATCGGATATATTAAAGAGGATTTTTTCGCTGATATGATGAAATATGGAGATATAGAATTTTACTATCTTAAAACAAAAAGAGGAAAAAAGACTCCGGATTTTCTCATTAAATATGAGGATAAAGAGTTTATTTTTGAAATAGGTGGAAAGTCAAAGGATAGAAAGCAGTTTAAAGGAATTGAGACAAAAAACAAGTATGTTTTCGCCTATCCTCATATTCCTGAAAAAAACCAAAAACCTTTGTTTTTGATAGGGTTTTTAAAGT
>CAZWJH010000048.1:0-19217 GCA_964634755.1 uncultured Clostridia bacterium | reverse complement strand
CACTTAAAATGTTAGAGAGCTTTACCTCTCCCACTCCAAAGTTTGTTCAGCTTTTTGGAAATAATCCCGAGAGTTTTGCAAAATCAGTAAAATACATAAATGATAATACCTCCTTTGACGGAATTGACCTTAATGCAGGTTGCCCTGTTAAAAAAATTGTAAACAAGGGAGCAGGTTCATTTTTACTTGAAGATACTGAGAATTTAAAAAAAATAGTAAAAAGCATAAGGAAAAATACGGAAAAAACTTTTACAGTTAAAATAAGGCTTGGCTTTAAAAAAGTGAATATTTCCGAAACAATTAAAATAATAGATGGTGAAGGTGCAGATGGAATAATAGTGCATTTCAGAACAAAAAAGGATGGTTATTCTGTCCCGGCTAAGTGGGAGTTTTCTAAAAAAATAAAGGAACTTACAAATCTTCCTGTTATAGGCAATGGTGATATCTTTAATATTAAAACCGCAAAAGAAAGGCTTAAAAAAGTTGACGGTATAATGCTTGGAAGAGGTATAGTAATAAACCCCTCTTTTTTCAAAGAGCTTGAAACAGGTGAAAGAGAAAAAGATTATATAATCCTTGAAAGATTTATCAGGTTGATAGAAAATTTTTATCCCGAAGAAAAATTGCTTCCGAGACTAAAAGCATTTTTAAGATATTTTTCAAAGGGAAAGGGGATATCAAAAAAGAGAAAAAAAGAGCTTTTCCTTTCAAAAGATTATGAGTTTGTCAGGAATGAAAGCCTGCAAATATTTTCCGAACTTGATTAATACCTATAAAGATACGAAACTTTAAAGAAAAAGCCTCTCTTTGTCTCCAAAAATCTATCACTTGCAATATACTCATCATCCTTCCATTCTATCTTTCTGAAAATAGAACCATAGCCTACATAAAAGACCGTACCCGGAATGTAAGTAAAAGATGCCAAAATATCCATATTTAATTTTTTCCAATAATTATTATATTCTAAAATTCCTCTGAAAAAAAAATATTTGTTAAACTGAAAAGTGGTTTTATTTCTTAAAATACTGTAATCATATATTTTTTCATCTGTCGCTTTCTTGTAAAAGTCAGAATACACAAAAGTGAATATACTTTCAAGCTGATCAAATGGTTGAAATTGAAGATAAAGGGAAGCACTATTTCCATAGCCCTGATAAGGAGATTCTGGATCATAAAAAATTTTCCCACTTCTCCTTAGAGAGAGAGAGAAGAATATTCTCTTTGTAATCTGACTGTTTACTCTAATACCAAAACCCGATTCATCAAACTTCTCTCCTTGGAACACCTCATTTCCCAAATATTCTTCGAACCTTATCTGGGTGTTCAAAGGAAGGGTAAACCTTAAGACAAATAAATTAAAAGTCTCAAATTTTTTGTACTCTTTATCATATATGTGATAACTCCAATAAAAAGGCTCTATTTTTTTGAAAAAACTTGAATTGGGGTAAATTTGATAAAGTGCCAAAAAGCCAAGACGGCTGAGACCCTTCCTAAAAACAAAACCGGTGTCAATTTTAAAATCACCGGACAAATCCTGAAAGCCTGTATCAAGTATAAATTTTCTGGTGGTGTACCTATAACGAAGCCCTAAAGCATGACCATAGGAAGCTTGGCTCTGCCCATTATTATTAGTAAAAGAACCAAAATAGTGGTACTCCGCTATGGAAGAGTTTCCTAACCTTACTCTTCCATCAGAGCCAACAACTCTATTAAAATATCCACTCTCATCCTTAGAGGTTATAAAGCCCCCAATGTATGAGTCATCCTTGAAAGAGTGAATATATCTGAAAATTGAAAAATAGGGGTTTAGAGTTTCCTCTTCATTTTCAATATTATCCTTTGTAAACAATCCTAAAAAAGTATCCTTTCTTCCCAATTTACCATTTAACTTTATTCCATAAATCGGGCTTATAATCCTTCTTGTATGAACAACAGATACCAACGGGGCATTTTCAGTATTTCCCGCAAATTCAAAAAACTCGCTTCCTTCCTGAAAGAAGGGTCTCTTTTCAGGGTAAAAAAGTTCATATCTTAAGTTAATATCAATCTGACCGGCATCCGCCTCAACCTGACTGAAGTCAGGATTATATGTTGCATCCATTGTAATATCAGATGTGATGCCTAATTTCGTCGTAATACCAAAATCAGTACTCTTTTCCTTAGGCTTTAAAACGCCCTCCTCAATTTCACTATTGCTATTGTGAACAACAGCAGGCAATAATTCAAAAACTCTTTTATATTTTAATCCTTCGAGTTCAACCTGTGCAGACTGTGTTATAAGACTACCCTTATCAGGATAGAAGGGGGGGAAACTGCTATTTTCGGAAAATCTTGTAATATTTCTGAATGCACCAACTTTCATAACAATTTTTTTGCCTTTAGGGAATCTCAAACTCTTAAGAGGTATTTTAAACTCTAATGTATATCCCTTTTCATCAATCTTTCCTGCCCCATACCAGACAAAGTCCTGAGTTTCATTCAAATTCCCATCAGATCCTATTGTCCCATCTCCCTGAATTCCGGAAGGGTTTAATATAAACACATAAGCTTTTTGATTATTATTGAAAGTATCCAGTAAAACCCCACCCCAATCATCATCATAAATATTGTCCCTCTTTTTTAAAGATGTTTTTATTTTCTCAGGATCATCGTATGCTCTTATGGCAAAATATATATTATGAGAATCGTAGGTCATATAAAAAACAGTTCTTTTATGGGGAGTTTTTCCATAATCAGGTTCAAATGTTTTAAATTCATCAGCTTTAAAAGCATTTTTCCATACTGAATCATCCAAAACCCCATCTATGCGAGGAGGAGAATCCGTTTTCTTTAATTTTATTATGACACTATTTGCATTAAGATAAAAAGTAAAAATTATAAGAACGAGAGAAAAAAGAATTCCGATTTTTTTTCGCATTATTATCCTCCGAATTAAATAGTAAAAGATTAACGAATATTTCGGATTTTTGTTCCTTAAGACCTTAAAGTTGCAATCAAACGCTTTTTCTCAATAAAAAATCTGAGAGCATCAACAATACTTTTAAAAAAAAGATTAGAATTCATTAAAGTATCTTTATAAGTACCCTCCTCCCCCAAAATAGAAATTCCAAATTTAGCTTCTTTCACCATTAAACTATCATTTTTACCATTTCCAAAGGCCACGCAAAACTCTCTGCCAAGTTTTTTCACATAATCTCTTTTTGCTTCCATCTGATTTTCGGAAGGTAAAATCTCTAAATTACAGTTCACACCTTTTAACTCTTCCCTTGCCTTTCCAAAAGTATCGGCAGTTATTATGTGAATTTCAACATACTCCGCAAGTTTGTTTAATATTTCCTTTAGCCCTGCTATTAATTTCCCATCAGTGGCAAGAGTGCCATTATAATCCATTACAAAATATTTAATCTTTAAAATACCCGATCCCGGAATTTTTATTTCTATCATTTTAAAAAAGTTTCTCAATTACGGATACATTCCCGTAATTCTCAAGTTTTTTTAGTTGATTTTTTATCCTATTGTAATTTCCGACAATAACAAGAAGTCTGTTTGAAGATGAAAGATATTTTTTCGCAAATAAATTCACCTCTTCAAGTTTCACTCTCTTGTAAGTGTCCTTCTCTTTAAAAACAAAATTATTGCCCAAATTATACCTTTCCGCAAACATCAATTTTCCAGCGATATCAAGAGGAGTTTCAAGGGAAAGGGTTAAATTTCCCATATAAAAAGATTTTGCATCCTTAAGCTCCTTATCAGTTGCTCCATTCCCAATAAATTCACTTAAAACATTTTCTGTTAAAATAATTGCATCAACTGTTGTCTCTGTTTTGGAAAAACTTGAAACTCTGAAACTTCCTCCGTTTTTGTATGAATCAAAAGATGATGAGGTGGAATATGTAAGTCCCGCCTCAGTTCTCACTTTAAGAAGCAATCTTGAAGAAAAACCACCTCCACCAAGAATATAATTCATTAAATTTATAACCTCGTATCTATCTGTTTCTCTCGGGATGCCCTCAAAACCTAATCTTATTTGAGATTGAGTTGAATCAGGTTTATCAAAAAAAATAAACTTTCTCCCCCTGTAAAGAGCCTTTTCGACCTTTTTTTCTTCTCCACAGGATGGTAATTTGTCAAAGAGTTTTAATATTTTAGCTTCATTTTTTGCATTAAGATCTCCAGAAACCACAAGATACAAAAGATTTTTTCTGAAAATACTTTCATAAAGATTTAAAATTTCACTTCGTGTTATCTGTGAGATTGATTCCGGAGTCGGAAGATTGCCATAGGGATGTGTTGAATAAATATTCTTAGTAAAAATATATGAGGCAAGAGCCGAAGGGGAATCTACCATCTGATAAAGAGAGGATACTGATTTTAATTTTTCTCTATTTAGCTCATCCTCGGGAAAAGTGGGATAAAAGAAAATTTCCTCTATAAGAGTAAAAATTTTATCAAAATGCTCTTTTAAAAACCAAAAACTAAAAATTATTGAATCCTTATCAGCTTTAAAAGAAAAATCAGCACCAAGAAAATCAAGCATTTCCGCTATTTCAAGAGAGCCAAACTTTTTAGTGCCCTTTGACATCATCGTGGCAAAAAGATTTGAAAGTCCTCCTTTGCCAATCGGGTTAAGTTCATCTCCACCCTTTATCATTAAATTTATGGACACACTTTCCAGTTTTTCTCTTTTTACAACAGCTCCCCGTAAACCACTGCTTTCAAAAAAATCTATTTTCCCGAAAATATCATTCTTTTTCATCTTTTTTCCTCTGGTTTAATAATAACAGTATTTCTTTTAATCTCAGAAATAAATTTTTCTCCTACCTCTTTAAAATCATTTAAAGTTATGGGATCATAGAGATTAGCTTTTTTCAAATAAAAATCGGGATTCCCCGTATAAAAATAGCTCTCCCCAACCAACATTCCGTGAGAAAATGTTTTTTCAGTGGATTTTGTAAGCTCAGCTTTCAATTGATTTTTAGCTTTTTCCAATTCTTCCTCTTTTATACTTCCTGAAAAAAAGCCTTCGACCTCTTCAAAAAGAGCTTTTTTCATTGAATTAAAATCTTTTTCTCTGTTTAAAATCCCGTAAACAAAAAAGAGCCCATAATCTAAAAACGAATAGACTCCTCCTCCTGCACTTAAAGCAAGCTGAGTATCATAAACGAGTTTTCTGTAAATCCTTGAACTTTCCCCACCGGAAAGAATCCTTTCCGCAATATCAAAAACAAGAGCTTCCTTGGAACCATAAGGAGGAGTTCTATATGCGGAAAATACAAAAGGCAATTCCACTCTCATTTTAATCTCAGTAAACCTTTCTCCATTTTGCTTAGGTTCTTTTGGAATTCTCAAATCATCAAGTTCAACTTTTTTCCACTTTCCAAACTTCTTCTCTACCAACAATTTTGCCTTTTCCTTATCAAAATTTCCCGCTATTATCAAAAAAACATTTTTAGGACTGTAAAATTTTTTGTAATAAGCCCTCAAATCATCAATTGTCCAAGAAAGGATATCACTCTCCCACCCTATTACCGGCCAATGGTAAGGATGAGCTATAAAGGTCAGGGCAAAGAGCATTTCCATGGCTTTTCCATAGGGAGAATTATCAGTTCTCATCTTTCTCTCTTCATAAACAACCTGCCTTTCGGTTTGAAACTCTTTTTCATCAAGGGAAAGCCGGAGAAACCTATCGGATTCAAGATCAAGCCCAAGTGATAGCTTTTCCGGAGGTAGATTATCATAGTAAACTGTCCTGTCATTGCTCGTAAAAGCATTAAGCTCTCCTCCGTTAGCCTGAATCAATTGAGCATGCGCCTGAGGTCCGTACTTTTTTGAGCCTTTGAACATCATATGTTCTAACATGTGGGAAATACCTGTAATTCCAGGCACCTCATTCCTTGAGCCTGCTTTAACCCAGAGCTGGATGCTGATACCCGGGCTGTAATTCCTTTTTAAAAACAAAGTTTCAAATCCATTCTCAAGAACAAATTTTTCGGTTTTCACTTATCCTCCCTAAATTACTCTATTTTATGTTAGGCAAGATGGTTTTGTCAATCATAATATTGCAAAATAAGACAAAAAAAGCTAATATAAATAAATGAAGGGGAAAATAGCAATAATTGATGATAGTTTAACCATAAGGAATATTGCGAAAAAATACATTTCAGAAGGCGGTTTTGAAGTTGTAACTATTGAAAAATTTAACAATATCATTAGTGAACTTGAAAAGATAGAGCCTAAACTTATCCTTTTAGATATCTATCTTGGAGAAGATGAAATTGATGGGCACTGGATTTGCAGAGAGATACGAGATAACAAAATTCTTGCGAATATTCCTGTTATTATGATGTCAAGTGTGGAGGAGAAATTCGACATCAAAAAGGCTTTTGACTCAGGCTCCAACATTTTTATACATAAACCATTTAAAAAAGAAGAAATTTTAGATGCTATTAATAGCTTAATAGAAAAAGATAAAAAAGATGAAAAAATCCTAATAGTGGATGATAGTAGCACATCAAGAAAGATAGTAAAATTGGAGCTTGAGAGTGGAGGTTTTAATACATTTGAAGCTAAAAGCGGGGAGGAAGGGCTTGAAATTTTAAAAAGAGAAAAAATAGACTTGATTACTCTTGATGTTGAAATGGCTGGGATGGATGGCTTTGAATTTTCCAAAGAGGTTAGAGAAAATCCCTCTTTTCAGCATCTTCCAATAATAATGTTAAGCAGTATAGATGATCCATTAACCATTAAAAAAGCCTTTGAAGCAGGCATAGTGGAATACTTTATAAAACCATTTAATCATGGAGGACTGCTTAACTTTGTAGAAAAAACACTAACATCTTTAAAAAAGAGTGCTTTTACAAAGAAGGCAGTAATCATTGATGATTCAAAGGCACAAATTTCTGTTCTCCATCATATTCTTAAAAAAAATGGTAAAGAGGTGATTGCATTTGAAAGAGCCTTAGAAGCTCTTACTTACATTAAAAGAGATGAAAACATTGATATTATAATAACAGATATACACATGCCCGATATGGATGGACTAACCCTTTCAAAAGAGGTTAAAGGTATTAGAAAGAACATACCCGTAATAGGAATCTCTGCTACAAGAAGCAAGGAAACAGTTCTGCAAGCATTGTCTTCCGGGATGGATGATTTTCTTTATATCCCTTTTTACGAAGAAGAACTCAATCTCAGAGTTGATCTCCAAATTAAACTTTATGAAAAAATAAAAAAACTAAATGAAGTTAATTCAAAATTAAAAGAATTATCTTTTAAAGACCCTCTAACACTTCTTTTTACAAGAAGAGCTATGTTTGAACTTCTTGAAGCTGAATTTGAGAGGGCTCAAAGAAATAATTCTGACCTGAGCATAGTGATGTTTGATATTGATCACTTTAAAAATGTAAATGATACCTATGGGCATCAAAAGGGAGATGAAATCCTTGAAATGTTTGCAAACACATTAAAAGAAAGTATAAGAGACTATGACACCCCTGCACGGGTTGGGGGAGAAGAGTTTTTGCTATTACTTCCTTATACAAACAAAGAGACCGCTTTTATTGTAGCTGAAAGAGTAAGAAATAATGTAAAAAAGAAAGAAGTAGACGGAATAAAAATTACGATAAGCGGAGGAATTTCCACAAAATCAGAATTAAAAGATGGTGAAAAAATAACTTCTTTGATAAAAATTGCTGATGAAAGATTATATAAAGCAAAGGAAAGCGGAAGAGATAAAATTATCAAAGAGTAAAAAGATTTAGAACAAATTTTTCCAATTTCAATCATCAAAAAAAAATGGTAAAATTGGAGAGATTTTTAATGGAGGTAAAAAATGTCAGAAATAACAGATGAAATTAAGGTAAGAGAAGAAAAATTAAAAAAGTTAAGAGAATCAGGAATTGAACCTTATCCCTACTCCTATAATATTAAAGAAAATATAAGTAATATTGTCAAAAAACATAAAGATAAAAGTGAGGAAGAATTAGAAAAGGAGAAAATAGAAGTAACTACAGCGGGAAGAATTATAGCCAAAAGAATTATGGGAGGAGCATCCTTTTTTCACCTAACAAATGGAAAAGATAAACTTCAAATATATTTGAAAAAGAATATAGTAGGGAATGAAAACTACAAATTATTCAAAAGCTTTGATTTGGGAGATTTTGTAGGAGTAGAGGGGAAACTTTTTAAAACAAGAACTGGGGAGCTAACAATTGTAGTTGAAAAGTTTGAATTCCTCTCAAAATGTCTTTTGCCTTTGCCTGAAAAATGGCATGGGCTTCAGGATAAAGAGCTCAGATTCAGACAGAGGTATCTGGATCTTTTCATTAATCCCGAATCAAGGGAGATTTTTGAAAAGAGATTCAGGATGATAAGGGAAATCAGAAGATTTTTGGACAGCAGAGACTACATAGAAGTTGAAACACCAATGATGCAACCAATCCCCGGAGGAGCAATAGCAAGGCCCTTTATTACCCACCACAATGCACTCAACATTGACTTGTATCTTAGGATAGCCCCCGAACTTTATTTAAAAAGGCTTTTGGTCGGAGGTTTTGAAAGGGTATATGAAATTAATAGAAATTTCAGGAATGAAGGGATCTCATCCCAGCATAACCCTGAGTTTACAATGCTTGAGTTTTATCAGGCATACAGTGATTTTGAAGATTTAATTAAGTTAACAGAAGAGCTTTTTCAAGATTTAATTGACAAAGGGATTGCTCCTGAAAAAATAGAATTCGAGGGGAATGAAATCAACCTTAAACCGCCCTTTCAAAAATTAGATTTTATTGAAGCAATAGAAAAATATTCCTCACTTTCAAAAGAGGAGATATTGGACAAAGAGAAGTTAATAAAGCATGCACTTAAATTAGCGGGGGAAGAGAATCTTACCCCTACTTATGGAAAAGCTCTTGATTATGTTTTTGATGAGTATGTAAAGGAGAACCTTGTCCAGCCTACCTTTGTAATGAACCATCCGGAAGAAATTTCCCCTCTTTCAAAACCTCACCGCAAGATACCCGGAAGAACCGAAAGGTTTGAGCTTTTTATGGCAAAGATGGAGCTTGCCAATGGGTTCTCAGAGCTTAATGATCCTGAAATTCAGCTTCAAAGATTCAAAGAACAGGTAAAAGACAGAGAAGCAGGAGATGAAGAAGCTCACTTAATAGATTATGATTACATAAAAGCTCTGCAGTACGGAATGCCTCCCGCCGCAGGAGAAGGAATAGGGATTGATAGATTAACAATGATAATAACCGGTACAAAATCAATAAAAGAAGTAATTCTATTTCCTCTTTTAAAACCAAAAGAAGATTGAGAATCCGAACTTTTATCTTAATTTTACTTAAAAGTGCTATTCACAATCATCTTTAAATTCCTTTTAACAGTTTAACATTTTTGTCCGAATGTCGACTTTTTTGTTTAAGTGGAATAAAATAAGAAGTGAAAATTCCTAATATTTCATAACTTTCCTTTGGCACAATTATTGAAAATAATTATTATTAAAAATTGGAGGCTTTAAGATGAAAAAAAGAACTCTTTTTATATTAATGATTGCTTCCCTGATAACAAGCCTTATTTCCGGAACTTACATTATAAACAGTCCGGTACCAGGTGAAAAATGGACAAAATACGGAGCTCACAAAATAAAATGGTTGAAACTTGGAGAAAAACCTGCGAGAATCATGATTTTTCTCTATGATAAAGAAGGGAAAAGGAAAATCAAAGAAATTTCAAAAAACTCAAAAAACACAGGAGAATTCATTTGCTCTTTTGATACTTTTAAAGACATACCTAATGGAAAATACAGAATTTTCATTTTATCGCCAATAGGAAAAATATTAGGGAAAAGTGAGGTCTTTAAAATAGTTGAAAAGGATGAAAATCCACCTACAAAGGAACAGATAAAAATCAAAATTCCCCTTTCTCCGATATTCGTAGAGCCCGGCAAAACTCTACATATCGAGTGGGAAACAAAAGAGAAACTTCCCAAGAATTTTATTTTAGAGCTCTATTCTGTAGATAAAACAAAAAAAATCAAGGAAATTAAAAAGATACTTCCCCCTGCCATGGGGCTCCCTGATAAAAAACCTATCTTAAAAAAACATTTCAGCTTTAACTGGAAGGTTCCCATTAATATTCCATGTGGCACTTATGTAATAAAAATCACAGTCCCCCATAAAAATATTGAGACATATTCTTTACCAATTTCAATAAACAAAGAAAGAATTAAAAAAGAATTAAAAAATCATAGAGAGAGGTAGTTCATATAGAGGGAAGTTTTTTATTATTCAATGGGAGGAGATAAATCTCCTCCCATTTTCACTTACTTAGAGCTAAACATAAGTTTGACTAAACAGCTCAAAACATATAAAATTACTCATTATGATTGAATGGATAGTCAGGAAGTTCGTAGGAACAAAAAATGAAAGAGAGTTAAAAAAATATTTCCCATTAGTCCGTAAAATCTCGGAGCTTGAGCCTAAAATTGTTAAACTCTCTGACGATGAATTAAGGGGTAAAACAGCCGAATACAGAGAAAAGATAAATGAGATATACAGAGATATTTCTGATGAAAACAGAAGAGATGAGGAGATAAAAGAGTATTTAGATTACATTTTACCTGAAGCTTTTGCAATAGTAAGAGAAGTCGGAAGAAGAGTAATAAATATGCGCCATTTTGATGTGCAAATTTTGGGCGGTATAGTACTCCACAAAGGCAATATTGCAGAAATGAAAACAGGAGAGGGAAAAACTTTAGTTGCAACTCTTGCTGCTTATCTTAATGCACTTGATTCAAGGGATGAGCACGGGAACCCCCGTCAGAACAGAGGAGTACATATAGTTACGGTAAATGATTATTTAGCAAAAAGAGACAGAGAATGGATGGGACCAATTTATGAGTTTTTAGGCCTTACAGTAGGATATATCCAGCATGATATGGATGAAAACCTTAGAAAACAGGCTTACAATTCTGATATTACTTATGGAACAAACAATGAATTCGGATTTGATTATTTAAGAGATAATATGAAGTATTTTCTGGAGGATCTGGTTCAGAGAGGGCATAATTTTGCAATAGTTGATGAAGTTGACAGTATTTTAATCGATGAAGCGAGAACCCCTCTCATTATCTCAGGTCCTACGGAAGAGGATACTGATATCTACAGAAAGGCCGATGCTTTTGTAAGAACATTAAAAAAAGTCATTGTTACAAATAAAGAAAAACCCAAATCAATGTTCTCAATGGAAAGGGAAGAGCCCAAAGAGGTTGACGGAGATTATGAAGTTGATGAAAAATCAAAAACTGTGGCAATAACGGAAAGGGGTATTGCAAAAGCGGAAAAATTCTTCAAAATAAACAATATTTATGATATGAAGCATATGGAGCTTATTAATGCCATTCACCAGGCAATGAAAGCTCATGCACTTTTTCAAAGAGATGTTGATTATATGGTAAAAGATGGAAAAGTTCTAATTGTTGATGAGTTCACGGGAAGACTTATGCCCGGAAGAAGATACTCTGAGGGGCTTCATCAGGCTCTTGAAGCAAAAGAAAGGGTTAAAATAGAGCAAGAGTATCAAACATTAGCATCAATAACATTTCAGAATTATTTCAGAATGTACAGAAAACTTTCGGGTATGACAGGAACAGCTGAGACAGAAGCTGCAGAATTTCTTGAGATATATAAACTTCCCGTAATAGTAATTCCGACAAACAAAAAATTAATCAGAATAGAGCACGATGATGAGATATACAGAACCGCAAGGGAGAAATGGGATGCGGTTGTAAGAGAAATTGAGCAGAGTAATAAAAAAGGGCAACCTGTTTTAGTCGGGACAGTTTCAATCGAAAAATCCGAGAAATTATCATCTCTTTTAAAAAGAAAAAAAATAAGACATGTTGTTTTAAATGCTAAGTATCATGAAAAGGAAGCTGAGATTGTCGCTCAGGCAGGAAGAATTGGTGCAGTTACGATAGCAACCAATATGGCCGGAAGAGGAACTGATATACTTCTCGGAGGAAATCCGGAATTTTTAGCAAAAGAGCACTTCAGGAAAAAGGGGAAAAAACTATCAGAAGTCAGTAAAGAGGAATGGGAAAGAGTTTCAAATGAATTCAAGAGGAAGACAAAAGAGGAGCATGATAAAGTCATAGAGCTTGGCGGGCTTTATGTTATAGGAACGGAAAGACATGAAGCGAGAAGAATTGATAATCAGCTGAGAGGAAGATGCGGAAGGCAGGGAGATCCCGGAGCATCAAAATTTTTCCTTTCATTGGAAGATGATTTAATGAGAATCTGGGGAGCAGACAGACTTCAGAATATAATGAGACTCAGTGGGCTTCAGGAAGGTGAACCCATCAGACATAGAATGGTAACAAGTGCAATAGAGAGAGCTCAAAAGCAGATAGAAGCTCAAAATTTTTCAATAAGAAAACACCTTCTCGATTATGATGATGTTATGAACAAGCAGAGAGAAGTTATTTACGCAATGAGAAGGGAGATATTAGAAGGGAAAGATCAGAAAGAATACTTTATGAACTTGATAGAAGATATACTATTTTCAATTGCAGAGGAAGCAAATCTCAAAGAAAAAGTCTATTCAATGGATTGGGATTGGGAAAGTTTCAGAACAGCTGTTAAAGCTCAGTTTGCCATAGATCCTGAATCTATTGGAATACCCAAAGATGAAATAGATGGAGTTGAATACACAGAGCTATTATTGGAAAAATTAAAGGAATTTTACAATGCTAAAGAGGAGTTTGTAGGCAGCGAAAGAATGAGAGAGTTTGAAAGAGTTATACTTCTTCAGACAATAGATACAAGATGGAAAGAGCATCTTCTGGCAATGGATCATCTGAGAGAAGGAATAGGGCTTAGAGGATACGGACAGAGAGATCCCTTAGTGGAGTACAAGAGAGAGGGATTTTTTATGTTTGAAAAGACAATGAGAACGATTGAGGAGGAATCGGTAAGGGATATCTTCTACTTCACACCTGCCCCCGAAGAAGAGATTGAAAGAGTACAAAAACAAAAATTTAAGATAAAAGGCACACTGCCCTCTTCAAAAAAGAAAAAGAAAAAAAAGAGAAGATAGGAGGTTTTTATGATAGAATTTCCGATAAAAGAAGGGTTAACCTTTGATGATGTTTTACTTTTGCCTCAAAAGTCCGAGGTTTTACCAGCAGAAACAATACTAACCACAAATTTTACAAAGAATATAAAAATTAATATTCCAATATCATCAGCCGCAATGGATACTGTAACAGAAGCAAGGATGGCAATAGCTATGGCCCAGCTCGGCGGTATCGGGGTAATTCACAAAAACCTGACAATAGAAGAGCAGGGAGAAGAGGTTGACAAAGTAAAGAGATCAGAGAGCGGAATGATTGTTGACCCCATAACAATTACTCCGGATGCAAAAATCTATGATGCCCTCAATATAATGGCAAAATACAGAATTTCCGGAATTCCTGTTATCGATGAAACAGGAAAATTAGTCGGAATAATCACTAATAGAGATCTCAGATTTGAAAAAAAACTTGATAAAAGGGTTGATGAACTTATGACAAAAGAAAATCTCATAACCGTCCCCGTAGGCACAACCCTTGATGAAGCTGAGAAAATTTTACATGAAAACAGGATAGAAAAGCTTTTGGTTGTTGATGATAAATTTAATCTCAAAGGGCTTATAACAGTCAAAGACATCTCAAAAAGGAAACAGTTCCCAAATGCATCAAAGGATAAATTGGGAAGACTTTTGGTTGCAGCAGCAGTTGGCGTTGGAGCAGATACCCTTGAAAGAGCGAAGTATTTGGTATCAAAAAAGGTTGACATATTGGTTATTGACACAGCTCACGGGCATTCTGTAAAAGTTCTTCAAATGGTGGAAAAGATAAAAGGGGAGTTTTCCGAAGTTGATATTATAGCAGGGAATATTGCAACTGCCGAGGCTGCAAAGGATTTAATTGAAAGGGGAGCAGATGCTGTAAAAGTAGGTGTTGGCCCCGGTTCTATCTGCACAACAAGAGTTGTAACAGGAATAGGTGTTCCCCAGATAACAGCAATAGCCGATGTTTATTCTGTAACGAGGGAATACGATATCCCACTTATAGCAGACGGAGGGATAAAATTTTCAGGAGATGTAGTTAAGGCTCTTGCAGCAGGAGCAAGCTCTGTTATGATAGGGAGCCTTTTAGCAGGAACAGATGAAAGCCCCGGAGAAATTATCCTGTTTCAGGGAAGATCTTACAAGCAGTACAGAGGTATGGGCTCTCTGGGAGCAATGAAAAAGGGAAGCAGAGACAGATATTTTCAGGATGAAAAGCTCTCAGAAGCGAAATTGGTGCCCGAAGGAGTTGAGGGAAGAGTTCCATACAGAGGCTCAACTGCTCAGATCATTAACACAATAACCGGTGGCCTCAGATCAGGAATGGGCTACATAGGAGCAAAAACTCTTAAGGATTTAAGACAGAGGGCAAAATTTATTAAGATAACATCAGCAGGGCTCAAAGAGTCCCATGTACATGATGTTATAATAACAAAAGAAGCTCCAAATTACAGGATAGAATAATGAAGCAAATTATAATTTTTAGTTTTACATTGCTTTTCGCTTTTACTTTAATGGCAGAGGAAAACACTGCCATTAATCTTAATTTCGGGAAATTTTCAATAGTGGAAAGCCTTGAAAGTTCATTTTTGTACGAATACCAGCCAATAACCGGAAACGGAATAGGGATAAAGGTAAAAAGATTTAAAAAAAACGGGATAAGGAGTGCTTTTTACTCGGTTTATGCTTTAAGGATTTTTGACCTCCGAGGGGGGGGAATATGGAAACAAAAAGAGGATGATTACCCAACAAAAGCCTATGTAAAATTAAATCAGATAAATTTCAGCTATTCTGTGATTTTAAATATTCTCCCATCTTTTGTAGTTACTCCATATGTGGGGATAGGAATAGGTGTTGGAGTGGCAAAATTTGAGGGAAGCAGATTTTACATTGACCACTGGCAGGAGCATGATGAGGATTATAAATATCAGGCTTTGATTCCCGTAATAAAATTTCCGATAGGAATCTCAATTCGCCCTAAAAATAATATAGAAATAGAAATTGAGGGAGGGTTTGAGAACGGATTTTATATCTCGTGGGGAACATCTTTTCTATTTTAATCAAGCTCTCGGATGAAATTTTTTATAAATCTCTTTTATTCTCTTTCTTGAAATAAATGTATAAATTTCAGTGGTTGAAATTTGAGAATGCCCCAATAGCACTTGAACCAATCTCAGGTTTGCTCCCTTCTCAAGCAAATGGGTTGCAAAAGAGTGTCTTAAAATATGAGGTTTTATCTTATCTCCAATCCCAATCATCCTTCCGTATTTTTTTAGCATTTTCCATATATACTGTCTCGTAAGTTTATCTCCTCTTGCGCTTAAATAAAGATAGGGAGAAACTCTTCTCTTTAAAAATTTTTCTCTCCCCTCTTTTAAATATTTCTCAAGCCATCTTTTTGCCTCATCTCCAAAAGGGACAATTCTTTCTTTATTGCCTTTACCACTAACAGTTATAAAGTCCATATCAAGATTAACCTTATCCACTTTTAAATTAACAAGCTCAGAAACCCTAATCCCTGTTGAATACATAAGTTCTATTATGGATTTATCCCTTAATCCCCCTCTTTTGGAAACATCAGGAAGTTCCAAAAGTTTTTCGACCTCCTCCACAGTAAGATACTCTGGTAAATTTTTCCACAGCTTTGGCTGACTTATAAAAGAGAGAGGATTCGTCTTGATTCTTCCGGTATATTGCAAATATCTGAAGAATGATTTTAAGGCAGAGATATTTCGAGCAACTGACCGGTGGCTTATCCCATCAGCAATAAGCTTTATAATATATTCCGATATATCCTTTTCTTCAATTTTATCATAATCTTTATCCGTAAGAGTAAAGAATTTGTAAAGATCCCTTCCATAAGATTCCACTGTATTAGAAGAAAGTCCTTTTTCCAATTTTAAGTAAGAAAAATACTCCTTTAAAATTTCCTCGTTTTTCACTGCAAATAAGGATTTTCTCCCCTTTCAAAATCTATAGTGGTTTCATCCCCATGCCCGGGGAGTATAACAACTTCATCAGGTAAAGTTAATATTCTCTCTTTAATAGATTTAATCAGAGCTTCAAAATCTCCGCCCGGCAAATCAGTTCTTCCAACACTCCCATAAAAAAGAGTATCACCGGTAATTAAATACGGATAAAAGTAAAGAGAGATACTACCGGGAGAGTGACCCGGAGTGTGAAAAACAGTAATTTCATTACCATTAAGCCCAATAATGTCTCCATCTTTTAAAAAACCATCGGGAGGGAATTTCCTAAATTTAAAATCCCCTTCATTTAAAGAGTGTAAATACATTTTTTCATCATCTTTATGCATAAGAAAAGGAACATTAAATTCCTTTTTCAGAACTTCCACACCCTCTACATGGTCAAAGTGGCCGTGTGTTGCAATTATCATTAAAGGCTTTATCTGCATAGACTTAATCTTTTGTGCAAGCTCAAGGGCATCTCTCCCCGGATCAACTATAATAGCCTCCTTACCGGAAAAAAGCATATATGTGTTTACCCCCAAACCTGAATTCACAAGCTTATCAATATAAACACTCATTTGTCTCTTAACTCCGGAATTATGTTCATTATGGTTAGTGCCTCAAAGCTCTTGTAAGGGATAAGATTTGCTTTAATTTTTTTAATATTAATCTTTGAAAAGAAAGGATTATTATTAAAAAGCTCTTCTAAAAAGCTCCTTTTTCGAGGAAAAGTTTTTATACCATAATATTTTCCTAACTTTGCAAGACTTGAAGCTTCTCTTATGGCAACATCAAGGCCACCAATCTTATCTACAAGTTTTATTTTAAGGGCACTTCTACCGGTCCAGACTCTTCCCCTTCCGATAGAATCAACCTCTTTTAAAGATAATCCTCTTCCTTCCGAAACGACCTTTAAAAATTTATTGTAAAAACTCTCAATATTTTTATAAAGCAGTTTTCTTTCTTCAGGAGAAAATTCCTCTGTGGAGCTAAAAATGTGAGCATATTTTTCTTTTTCAACTCTTTCAACATTAAGTCCCAATTTGTTATAAAATCCTTTTAAAGAAAATTTTCCGGCAATAACTCCAATTGAACCTGTTAAAGTCAAAGTGTGAGCCACTATTTTTTTTGCTCCCATGGAAATCCAATATCCTCCGGAAGCTGCAAGATCACTCATTGAAACCACCACAGGTTTTTTCTTTGCCGCAAGTTTAAGCTCTCTTAAAATCTCATCGGAAGCCACACCGGAGCCTCCAGGAGAATCCACTCTTAAAACTATTGCCTTCACGGAAGAATCTTTTTTAGCTTTTCTTATTGCGGAGATTAAAGTTTCAGAGCCTAACATTTCACCGTAAAGAGGATTATATCCACTCTGCCCGCTTTCTATTTGGCCATAGGCAAAAATTATAGCAATATTCCTTCCCTTGGGATAGAATTTTTTTCCGTAAAGATAGGAGGAGAAAGATACTCTGTTTACCTTTTTATAAGGTTTAAGTTTATTATAAGGCTTTGAAATATCCTTTATCATCTGATCATAATAAGCAATAGAATCAATAAGAGAAAAATCCTTTGCTTCCTCAGAAGTCAAAAATGGATGATTAAAGATTCTTTTAACATCCTCCTTCCTAATCTTTCTATTCTCCGAGACAACTTTTAAAAAATAATCCGAAAACTCATTTAATAAATATTCCATCTCTTCTTTATGAGCGGGAGTCAATTTATCCTCGGTAAAAAGATTTGAAGCTGTCTTATAATCTCCTATGTGCAAAAGGTCAGCTTTTATCCCCAATTTTTCAAGAAGTCCTTTATAAAACATAACCTCAAAGGAAAAACCTTTTAACACAAGAGTACCCGTAGAAATCATGTAAATTTTATCGCTAACAGAGGCTATCATATAATCGCGCATCCCCCCGTATTCCAAAAATGAGTAAATCTTTTTTCCTGATTTTTTAAAATCTTTTAAAATGGATATTATCTCCTCAATCTTTCCCATTCCTATCATTGGATTGTAAACTTTTAGTATTATTCCCTTTATTCTTGAATCCCTTTCCGCAAGTTTTACTGCTCTGTAAAAATTCCAGATTGTAAGAGGCTCTCTTTTTGAAAATATATTTTCTTTGGTAGTATAATCAGGGATATTTCCATATAAGGGAATCACAAGATATGTATTCTCTTTAATAGAAACTCCTCCGGTTCCAATACTCTTAAAAACAAAGATACTTGCAATAATAAATATGAAAAAAGCCCCTATAATTATTATAATTGCAGTTTTTCTACTCATCATTCCTCCTTTACTTACATATACGAATAATCAGTTCTTTTGTTTTAAAATCAAATAGAAAGCTCAATCCCTGTTACCATTGTAAAATCATTTTTCTTAATTTTATCCGAAGGTGGTTTATTGTTAAACTGATTTAAAACAGAAAATTTAAACCATATAGGAGAGGTCATTAAAAATTTTATTGAAGATTTTATCTCCACACGGTAATCATCTGAGATTTCAATAACATTCGGAGTATATAGTACTGTAGCCTCAAAATAAGAATATTTTAAAAAATTAATATTTGTCTGGGCAAGCATTTGAAGTCTGAAATTTTTCTTGTCCTCTTTTTCCGGAATACTGTAATTGTCAACTTCATAAACAAAGTTTGTGGTGAATGAGAAAGATTTCTTGGTTTTATCTCCACCCAGATAGCTGAAACCAAGCCCATAGTTAAACCTGTAGTCAAGCTCTGCTATTCTATCATACTCATAGGTAGCCGAAGAGCTCACATTAAAACCAGCTTTAATTTTTCTGTTAAATGTAATAAAGGCTTTCCCTTTGTTTAGATTTACCTTATCTTCATTTTTACCATAATATTGCTCGTAAGAACCCGAAAGAAAAAATCCGCTTGTCTTGTATGAAAGCCGGGCCTGCCCCGAGTAAGCAGCTCCTTTACTGTTTCCTTTACTCATTGTGTAAGAGAGAAAGAGAGAAGATTTCCAGTTTTTACTCTTTTTTGAGGTATTTTTACCATCCTTCTTTATTTCTCCAGCTCTTATAACAAAAACCACAAAAAAAATAACAAAAAAAACAGCTACCGCTTTTCTTAGTCTCATAAAAATTTTTAACAGATTAAAGAAGAAAAATCAAGGGAA